>JAUSPV010000045.1 GCA_030652755.1 Caulobacter sp.
CCGTGCGTGCTTCGACACGCGCCTGCGGCGCTGCTCAGCATGACTTGGGTCGGTAGCCTTCCAATCCAGTCATCCTGAGCAGCCGCGAAGCGGCGTGTCGAAGGACGCAGTGACTCGGACGCGAAGTCTCACGCGGCTTTAATTTGGCCAGCGGCCACGCGAACGCCTATATAGGCCGACATAGTCGAACCACGCCGCGCGGCAGGAACGCTCGCGGCCTGAAGGAGCACCCGGACGATGGGTTCATTTAGCATCTGGCATTGGCTGATCGTGCTGGCGGTCGTCGCCCTGCTGTTCGGCGGCCGGGGCAAGCTGTCCGGCCTGATGGGCGACGCGGCCAAGGGCATCAAGGCCTTCCGCGATGGCCTCAAGACCGAGGACAAGGCTGACGAGACGCCGGCCCAGCCGCTGCCCCGCGCCGAGTCCGAGAAGGACAAGATCGTCAGCTGAGGCTTGCGACCAACTCTGTCCTTGATCGCGCCATCGGCGCGGGCGTAAGGCCGCGTGATGCTTCCTGAAATCGGCGCCACAGAACTGCTCGTCATCGCCGCGGTCGCCCTGATCGTGGTCGGGCCCAAGGACCTGCCGCTGCTGCTGCGCAAGCTGGGGCAGTGGATGGCCAAGGCGCGCGGCATGGCCAACGAGTTCCGCGCCAGCTTCGACGAGATGGCCCGCCAGTCCGAACTCGACGAGCTTCGCAAGGAGGTCCAGGCCCTGCGCACCGGCCAGTTCATGGATCCGCTGCAGACCGCCGACGGGGCCCGCGACGCCAGCGTCGACCAGGTGTTCGCCGACATCGACGCCGGTCTGAGGGGCGGCGACGTCCAGGTCAGCCCGGCCATGGCCCGGCAGCCTGACGCCTACGGCGAGCCTGAAGCCGCGCCCGCCGCCGACGACAAGCCCAAACGCAAGCGCGCGCCCGCCAAACCGAAGGCCGCGCCGATTGTCGAGGCGGCCGCCGCGCCGCCGGCCCGCAAACCCCGAGCCCCGCGCAAGACCAAGACCGGAACCGCCTCGTGAGCAGCGACTATCAGCCTGACGAAGCCGAGATCGAGTCCTCGCGCGCGCCGCTGCTCGACCACCTGGTCGAACTGCGCAAGCGTCTGATCATCTGCGTCGTCGCGCTGATCGTGGGCTTCGCCGTCTGCTTCGGCTTCGCCGACGACATCTACACCGTCCTGCTTCAGCCCTTCGTCAAGGCCGGCGCCCTGATCGCCGCCCAGAAGGCGGGCGAGACCAGCGGACCGTTCGACCTGCTGCTGGTCATGGTCGGCCTCAAGGAGGTCGCGTCGATGGACTCCAGGACGGTGGAGATGATCTTCACCGCGCCGCTGGAGTTCTTCTTCACCAAGCTGAAGATGGCCGGCTTCGGGGCGGTGATCCTCACCTTCCCGGTGCTGGCCTGGCAGATCTACCAGTTCGTGGCCCCGGGGCTCTACAAGCGCGAGCGTCGCGCCTTCCTGCCGTTCCTGCTGGCCTCGCCCCTGCTGTTCAGCCTCGGCGCGGCGATGGTCTATTTCGTCATGCTGCCGTTCGTGATGTGGTTTTCGCTCAGCCAGCAGGTGACCACCGAGACGGTCAATGTCGCCCTGCTGCCCAAGGTGTCCGACTACCTGACCCTGGTGACGACGCTGCTGCTCGCCTTCGGCCTCTGCTTCCAGCTGCCGGTGGTGCTGTCGCTGCTCGGGCTGGCGGGCATCGTGACCAGCAAGCTGCTGCGCGAAATCCGCCGCTACGCCATCGTCGGCGTCTTCGTGGTCGCCGCGATCTTCACCCCGCCCGATCCGATCAGCCAGCTGATGCTCGCGATCCCGATCGTGCTGCTCTACGAGGTCTCCATCTGGCTGGTCTGGCTGATGGAACGCCGCCGCCTGCGCGAGGACGCGGCCGCGGGTACGGATATCGTTCCGGTCTAGCCCCAAGTCATCCTGAGCAGGCCCGAAGGGCCGTGTCGAAGGACGCACAGCCTCACTGCGTGGTTCGACACGCGCCTTCGGCGCTGCTCACCATGACTGGAAGTGTGGCTGTGAAGGGCTTCCAGAAGCCCCCGACGCGCTCTAGAGAAAGCGCCTCAATCGTCCCGGCGCTCCTCCCATGCACGACATCAAGGCCATCCGCGAAAACCCCGCCCTCTATGTCCAGGGCTGGCGTTCCCGTGGCCGCGAGGACGCGCAGGCGCTGGTCGACCAGCTGCTGACGCTGGACCGCGACCTGCGCGCCGCCCAGACCGCCGTGCAGGCGGCGCAGTCGCGGCGCAACGAGGCCAGCAAGCAGATCGGCCAGGCCAAGGCCCAGAAGGACGAGGCGAAAGCCGCCGCCCTGATGGCCGAGGTCGAGTCGCTCAAGGGCGAGATGGCGGCCCAGGCCGAGGCCGAGGCGACGGCCGGCGGCGCGCTGCGTGGCCTGCTCGAGGCCCTGCCCAACATCCCCGACCCGATTGTCCCGGCCGGCGCCGACGAGCACGGCAACGTCGAGACCGGCCGCCACGGCGAGCCGCGCCGCATGAACAACGCCCGCGACCACGTCGACCTCGGCGCGGGCCTGGGCGGCATGGACTTCGAGGCGGCCGCGAAGATGAGCGGCTCGCGCTTTGTGGTGCTCAAGAAGGGCGTCGCCCGGCTCGAGCGCGCGCTCGGCCAGTTCATGCTGGACCTGCAGACGACGAGGAACGGCTACACCGAGGTCAGTCCGCCGGTCCTCGTGAAGTCGGATGCGCTCTACGGAACCGGCCAACTGCCAAAGTTCGAGGAAGACCTCTTCCGCACGACGGGCGACCACTGGCTCATCCCCACCGCCGAGGTGTCCCTCACGAACCTCGTCCGCGAGGCCATCACCTCGGAAGAGGACCTGCCGCTTCGCCTCACCGCCCTGACCCACTGCTTCCGCTCGGAAGCTGGCTCGGCTGGGCGCGACACGCGGGGGATGATCCGCCAGCACCAGTTCCAGAAGGTCGAGCTGGTCTCGATCGCCACGCCCGAGCAGTCGGCGGCCGAGCACGACCATATGATCGCGTCCGCCCAGATGGTGCTGGAGAAGCTCGGCCTTGCCTACCGCACCATGCTGCTCTGCACCGGCGACATGGGCTTCTCGGCGAAGAAGACCTTTGACCTGGAGGTCTGGCTGCCGTCGCAGAACACCTTCCGGGAGATCAGCTCGATCTCCAACTGCGGCGACTTCCAGGCCCGGCGCATGGACGCCCGCTGCCAGAAGAAGGGCGAGAAGGGCACGCGGTTCATGCACACCCTGAACGGCTCCGGTCTGGCCGTCGGCCGCACCCTGGTCGCGGTGCTGGAGAACTACCAGGACGAGGGCGGCCGCATCGCCATCCCCGACGTGCTGGTCCCCTACATGGGCGGCGTGACGCATCTGGAGCCGGTGAATTGATCCCCTCACTTCCCGCTCATCCTCGCGGAAGCGAGGACCCAGGCTTTTTCCGATGCAGCGGCTCATCGTCGGGATTGGCGAGCACGGGCCTGACCATGAGTGCGCCGGCCACAAACCTGGGTCCTCGCTTCCGCGAGGATGAGCGGAGTGTCTGGGTGATGTTCGCGTGAGAATCCTCCTCACCAATGACGACGGCATCCATGCCGAGGGCCTCGTCGCGCTGGAGAAGATCGCCCGGGCGCTGAGCGACGACGTCTGGATCGTGGCCCCGGAGTACGAGCAGTCGGGCGCCAGCCGGGCCCTGACCCTGGCCGACCCGATCCGGGTCCGGAAGGTCGGCGACCGCAAGTGGGCCGTCGAGGGCACGCCGACCGACTGCGTCCTTCTGGGAGTCCGGGACCTGATCGACGGTCCGATGCCGGACCTGGTGCTGTCGGGCGTCAACCGCGGCCAGAACATCGCCGAGGACGTCACCCTGTCGGGCACCGTCGCCGGCGCCATCGAGGGCATGGCGCTGGGCATTCCGTCCATCGCGCTCAGCCAGTCGATGCTGGCCTTCCATGACGAGGTGGTTCCCTACTGGGAGACCGCCGAGCATTTCGGGCCGGGAATCGTCGAGCGGCTGGTCCAGGTGGGCTGGCCCGCCGATGTGATCATGAACGTCAACTTCCCCTCGCGGCCGCCCCACGAGGTCACCGAGGTCGAGGTGACCCGCCAGGGCTTCCGCGACAGCCACATCCGCACCCTGGAAAAGCGCACAGATCTGCGCGGCCGGTACTATTACTGGATGGGATTCTCGGGCCAGCTGTCCAAACCGGCCGACGGAACGGACCTGAAGGCCGTCTATGGCGGCAAGATCTCGATCACGCCGCTGCATATCGACCTGACCCACATGGAGACGGTCCACAAGCTGAAAGGATTGCTGGGCGGCGCGCCGCCCAAGGTCGGATGAGCGAGCCGCAGGACACGCCCCGGGAGCGCATGGCGCGCCTCATCCTGGCCCTCCGTTCGCAGGGGGTCACCGATCCGCGCGTGCTCGAAGCGATCGAGAAGACGCCGCGCGAGCTGTTCACGCCGGACCTGTTCAAGGAGCGGGCCTTCGAGGACTCGGCCCTGCCGATCGCCTGCGGCCAGACGATCAGCCAGCCGTTCATCGTCGGGCTGATGACCCAGGCCCTGACCATCGAGCCCCGGGCCCGGGTGCTGGAGATCGGCACCGGCAGCGGCTACCAGACCGCCGTGCTCAGCCGGCTGTCGCGGCTGGTCTATACCGTCGAGCGCTACCGCACCCTGATGAAGGAGGCCGAGGAGCGTTTCCGCACGCTGGGTCTCATCAATGTGATCACCCGGTTTGGCGACGGCGGGGAGGGCTGGGCCGAACAGGCGCCGTTCGACCGGATCATGGTCACCGCCGCCGCGCCCGAGGAGCCGAAGGCGCTGCTGGCCCAGCTCAAACCCAACGGAGTCCTCGTCGCGCCGATCGGCAAGGGGCCGGTGCAGAGCCTGCGCCGCTACGCCGGCGACGGCCAGGGCGGCTTCAAGGTTGAGCTTCTCGGCGACGTCCGGTTCGTCCCGCTGCTCGACGGCGTGGCTCGGGAACTCTGATAAATCCACAGACTTCGGGCGGCGGCGCGGGCCTTGCGCCTCGAATCCGCCCAGAAGGTCGGCTGACAAGAGCGTAACCGGAAGCTGGCCTGTGCTTAACGCGGGCTTAAGGCTGTCCACACGATTCATTCGCGCTTAATCCAACGGAGCGGCGATGACCAATATGATGATCCGGGCGGCCCTGGTCGCCGCCGCCGCCACGTTTGCGACCGCCTGCGCCTCGACGCCCCAATACTCGACCGGCCGCGCCCCGGCCGGATCGCCGCAGGCTCAGGGCCCGGCCCGACCGGCTCCGGGGTCGGACGCCGCCTCCGATCCGATGCCGGAGGGCATGCCCTCGACCCCGGTGGACTCCGCGCCGCTGCCCGCCGCCGCGCGGTCGGCCGGTACCGCCGCCGTCGAGACCTCGTCCCTGCCGCCCGTTTACGCCCCCGATCCCTATCGCGAGCCTCAGCCGCGCTACGAAGCGCCGCCGGAGCCGGTGATGATCCCGGTAACGAAGACCGTCACCCTGGCGCCGGGCAAGGTCGTCGACGTTGACGGCCGGCCGGCGACCTACACCGTCAAGGACGGGCAGGGGCTCGACGCCGTCGCCCGGGCCATGGGCTCCACCCGCGCGGAACTCGCGAAGATCAACGATCTGAAGGAGCCCTACCGGCTGAAGCCGGGCCAGGTGCTCAAGGGGCCTGCCAGCCGCGCCAAGGCCTATGTGGTGGCCAGCGGCGACACCCTGATCGCCATCGGCCGTCGCTTCGGCGTCACCGTCGCCGACCTGGCCGAGGAGAACGACATCACCTCGACCTCCGCGATCCGGGTCGGCCAGAAGATCAAGCTGCCATCGGGCTACAAGGACGCGGGTCCGCAGACGCGGACGATCACCGTCATGGAGCCGGCGCCCGTCCAGCCAGCGCCCCGGCCCCAGCCCGTCGCGCCGCCGCCCGCGCCCCGTCCGCAGCCGGTGGCCCCGCCGCCGGCCGCTGTGACGCCGCCGCCGGCGCCCCGGCCTGTCCCGCCCCGTCCGACGCCGGCCCCCACGCCCGCGCCAATCCCGACCCCGACCCCGCCGCGGCCGGTCGTGACGCCGCCGGTGGTTCGCCCGCCTGTCGCGACTCCCGCGCCGACGCCGCCGCGTCCCTCGGCGACCGCGCCGCTGCTGCCCGACGACCGTCCCCCGACCCTGACTGACGCCGACATCACCGCTCTGGGCCGCGGCCGCTTCGAATGGCCGGTGCGGGGCGAGGTGATCTCCGATTTCGGGCCCAAGGGCGGCGGTCGCCGCAACGACGGTCTCGACATCGCCGCGGCGGCCGGCACGCCGGTTCGCGCCGCGGCGGCCGGGAAGGTCGTCTATTCGGGCGGCGACGTGCCCGGCTTTGGCGTCACCGTGCTGATCCAGCACGAGGATGGCTGGGTCACCGTCTACGGCAACCTGCAGACCGCCAGCGTGCGGATGCAGCAGGTGGTCCGCGCCGGCGAACAGATCGGCGCTGTCGGCGCCAGCGGCGGCGCGCCGCGCCCGCAGCTGCACTTCGAGGTCCGCTACTCGCCCTCGCCGAAGTTCAAGGCCAAGGCCATCGACCCGGCGCTGGTCCTGCCGCGTTAGGCTGGCAGGCCCTTACCCAGTTCCCCCGCCAGGTCGCGGATGAACTGCCAGGCGACGCGGCCGGAGCGTGAGCCTCGAAGCTGCGCCCATTGCAGGGCGCGGCGCTCGAGGTCCGGCGTCTCCAGCCCGAACCGGTCGGCGTAGGACCGTACGGCGGCGAGGTAGGCGGCCTGGTCCATCGGCGGGAAGCCGATCCACAGGCCGAAGCGGTCGGACACGCTGACCTCCTCCTCGGCGTCCTCGGCGGCGGCGATCATGCCCCGGCCTTCGGCGTGGTCGCGCGGCATCAGATGGCGACGGTTGGAGGTGGCGACGAACAGCACATTCTCCGGCGGGCCGGCCACGCCGCCTTCCAGAGCCGATTTCAGCGCCTTGGCCGCCGCGGCGCCGTCCTCGAACGACAGGTCGTCGCAGAGCACGACGAACCGCTCGTCGCGGGCCCTCAGCACATCGAACAGCGGCGGCAGGGCGGCGACCTCGTCGCGGTCGACCTCGACCAGCTTCAGGGCCGGGAAGTCGGGCGCCACCGCCATGAAGGCGGCCTTGGACAGGGAGCTCTTGCCCGTGCCGCGCACGCCCCACAGCAGGACGTGGTTGCTCGGCCGTCCGCGAGCAAAGCGGGTCAGGTTCTCGACGAACCGCGCCTTCTGGCTGTCGATCCCGACCAGCAGGTCGAGCGCCAGGGGGTAGTCCGGCGCCGCCGGAAACGCGCCCTCGACGGGGTCGTGGCGATACAGCCGCGCGGCGGAAAAATCGGGCGACATCGCCACGGGCGGAGCGATCCGTTCCAGGGCGTCGGCGATCCGGGCGAGCAGGTCATGTGTCTTATCGTCCATAGGGGCGGATTACCGGGCCCGGGGCTCATTGCAAAGCGATGGGTCAGCGCATAGTTTCCGCCGACCCGCGACGCCCCCTGCCGGCCGTCGCCCAGCCCTTCCCTCGGAGACGAGATGTCCGACCCCAATCAGTTGATGAGCCTGGCCTTTCCGCTTGTCCTTATCGCCGTCCTCTACTTCTTCATGTTCCGCCCGCAGCAGAAGCGCTTCAAGGAGCACCAGTTGATGGTGACCAACCTGAAGCGCGGCGACCAGGTGGTCCTCTCCAACGGCATGATCGGCAAGGTCGTGCGGGTCGAGGACAAGGAAGCCGGCGTCGAGATCGCCCAGGGCGTCACCGTCAAGGTGGTCAAGTCCATGATCTCCGAAGTCCGCGGCAAGGGCGAGCCCGTCGTCGCCAACGACGCCAAGAGCTGACGCCGAAAAGGCCGCTGGACCCATGCTGATCCTCTCCCGCTGGAAGGTGACCGTCGTGATCGCGGCGACCATCTTCGGCATCCTGTTCACGCTTCCGAACCTGCTGCCGCAGTCAATGCGGGACGCCCTGCCGCCGTTCATGCCGAGCAAGACCCTGAATCTGGGTCTCGATCTGCAGGGCGGCTCCTACCTGATGCTGGAAGTCGATACGCCGGCGCTGGTCAGGGAGCGTTCGGAAAGCCTCATGGAAGACGTCGTCAAGACGCTCGAGGATGAGGGAATCCGGGTGGCCAATCCGGCGGTTCGTCAGGGCGGGGCCTCGGTCCAGATCGCCGATACGGCGCAGTATGACGAGGCCTTCCGACTGCTGTCGCGCATGCCGCAGCCGGTCCGCAGCGGTCAGGGCAACGACCTGTCGGTCAGCCGCGCCGAAGGCGGCCGGATCGGCGTCGCCTTCACCGACCGCGGAGTCCAGGAACTGACGATGGCGGCGGTCGAGCAATCGGTCGAGATCATCCGCAAGCGGGTCGACGAACTGGGCACCAAGGAGCCGTCGATCACCCGCCAGGGCCAGAACCGCATCGTCGTCCAGGTGCCGGGCGAAAGCGATCCGGAGCGACTGAAGGCGGTCATCGGCAAGACCGCCAAACTGTCCTTCCAGATGGTCGACCAGAGCCGCAGCTATGGCGAGGCGCTTTCGGGCGTGCTGCCGCCGGGCGCGGAAATCCTGCCCTACGAAGCCGGCGCCAACGCCGGCGAGCCGGGCGTCGTTGTCCGCCGCCGTGTCGAGATCTCCGGCGAGAACCTGGCCGACGCGCGGATGTCCAACGACCCGCAGACCGGCGAGCCGGTGGTGTCGATCCGCTTCGACGGCCAGGGCGCCAAGCGCTTCGGCGAGATCACCACCCGCAACGTCAACAAGCCCTTCGCCATCGTCCTCGACGGCAAGGTGCTGTCGGCGCCGAACATCAACGAGCCGATCCTGGGCGGCAGCGCCCAGATCTCGGGCGGCTTCACCGCCGAGAGCGCCAACAACCTGGCCATCATGCTGCGCAACGGCGCCCTGCCGGCGCCGCTGACGGTCGAGGAGCAGCGCACCGTCGGCGCCGAACTGGGGGCCGACGCGGTCGAGGCCGGCAGGATTTCCACGATGGTGGCCTTCGTCACCATTCTGGTCTTCATGGTGCTGGCCTACGGCCTGCTGTTCGGCGGCATCTCGGTGGTCGCGCTGCTGATCAACGGCCTGATGATCATCGCCGCGATGAGCGCCACCCAGGCGACCCTGACCCTGCCCGGCATCGCCGGCCTGATCCTGACGCTCGCCGTCGCCGTCGACGCCAACGTGCTGATCTACGAGCGCATGCGCGATGAGGTGAGGGCGGGACGACAGCCGCTGTCGGCCATGGAGGCGGGCTTCTCGCGCGCCATGGAGACGATCATCGACGCCAACCTGACGACGCTGATCGCCGCCGCCATCATGTTCTTCTTCGGCGCCGGACCGGTGCGCGGCTTCGCCTGGACGCTGTCGATCGGGGTGTTCACCTCGGTCCTGACCGCGGTTCTGGTGACCCAGGTCCTGCTCGCCGTCTGGTATCGCATGGCCCGTCCCAAGACGCTGCCGATCGCGTGAGGTTCGAACCATGACCTTCTGGCCTCTCATCAAGACCATTCCGGCGAAGACGAACTTCCGGTTCGTCGACTTCTCCAAGCTCGCCGGCGCGATCTCGATCCTGCTGACGATCGCGTCGCTGGCGGTGGTGCTTCTCCCGTTCAAGCCGCCCTGCGCCGGCCTGAACTGCGGCATCGACTTCCGCGGCGGGACGGTTCTGGAGTTCACCACCTCGGCGCCCGCGGCCCCTGGCAGCACGGAAACCCCGACAGGCGGCCGGGAAATTCCCCTCGATGTCGTCCGCAAGTCTCTGGCCGGCAAGAACCTGGGCGACGTCCAGGTCCAGGCCTACGGTGACGGTTCCGCCGTCATGGTCCGCTTCGAGACCAAGGAGGGCGAGAACGCCAACGCCGTGAAGAGCGACGTGCGCGCCACGCTGCAGACCGCGCTGCCGGACATCCGCTTCACCAACGACGCCACCGTCGGCGCCAAGGTGTCGGGAGAGTTGCTGACCAACGGCATCACCGCCCTGCTGGTCGCGATCGGGCTGATGCTGGTCTACATCTGGTTCCGGTTCGAGCTGCAGTTCGGTCTGGGCGCGGTGATCGCGCTGTTCCACGACGTGATCCTGACCTTCGGCCTGATCGCGGTGACCAGGATGGAGTTCAGCCTGACCACCATCGCGGCCATCCTGACCATCATCGGCTACTCGATGAACGACACCGTCGTGGTCTTCGACCGCCTGCGCGAGAACCTGCGCAAGTACAAGAAGATGCCGCTGCGCGAGATCATCGACCTGTCGATCAACGAAACCCTGTCGCGCACGATCATCACCGGCCTCACCGCCGTGATCGCGCTGGCCGGCCTTGCGGTCTTTGGCGGCGAAGCGCTGTTCGGTTTCTCCATCATCATGATCTTCGGCATCATCCTGGGCACCTATTCCTCGGTCTATGTCGCCGCGCCGGTGATCCTGCTCTGGGGCGTCAAGCGCGGTGACGAAGAGGCCACGCCGATCAAGTTCGGCGCCGCCTCGCGTCCCTGATGGCCGGGCTGCGCCAGCCGCCGTCGGTGGACGCCTGGGGCGGTGGCGGCTTCCGGGTGTCAGGCGCCTGGCGTCCCGGCTCGCTGCTGATCCTGGATGACGTGGCCCGTCCCTGGGCGGCCACGTCGCTGGCGGCTCTTACCCTGGACGACTTCGCCGAGGTGCTCGCCAACAGGGGCGCGGTGGAATTCGTGCTGCTCGGCACGGGCGTGACCCAGGGGCTCCCGCCGCGGGCTCTGCGCGATGGCCTCAAGGCGGCGGGGATCGGGCTGGAGTTCATGTCGACCGAGGCCGCCGCCCGCACCTACAACGTGGTGGCGTCCGAAGGACGGCGGGTCGCGGCGGCGCTCATCGCCGTTTGATTCAGATCAATGACAGGGCGGCGCAAGTCTTTACCGGCCCGCGCGAACGGGCCTATAGCTGACCTCCAAGGTAGGAATCTCCAAGGGGTTGGACGATGGGTGCTCTTCTCTCGAATTTCCGCAACACCATCATTGTCAGCGTACTGCTCGCGCTGGTCATGGTGTTCGCGTACTCAACCAGCCCGCATGGGCTGGAGGCCACGTTCTGGCAGGCGGTGTTCCGCTGGATGCACACCTTCTTCGGCATCCTCTGGATCGGCCTGCTCTACTACTTCAACTTCGTGCAGATCCGCGTGATGCCGGCCATCCCGGCCGAGCTGAAGCCGGCGGTTTCCAAGCATATTGCGCCTGAAGCGCTGTTCTGGTTCCGCTGGGCGGCGCTGGCCACCTGGATCATGGGCATGGTCCTGGCCTTCAGCCGCGGCCACAGCTACGCGGTCGAGGCGATCACGCTCGGCCTGGCCGGCGGCTACGATCCGTCGGCCGACAAGGGCTTCACCATGATCGGCATCGGCATGTGGCTGGCCACGATCATGTTCATCAACGTCTGGGGCGTGATCTGGCCGAACCAGAAGCGCGCGCTGGGCATTGTCGAGGCTGACGCCGACACCAAGGCCAAGGCGGCCCGCACCGCCATGCTGTTCTCGCGGATCAACACGCTGCTCAGCATCCCGATGCTGACGGCCATGACCATGAACCAGACGCTGTTCGGCTAGTCCGCCGACATCGGATAGAGAGGGCCCGCCGGACCAACCGGCGGGCCCTTTTCATTGAGCATGGCTGACGACCTCGACATCACCGTCCGCGACCACGCGCCCGACCGCTGGCTTTCCAGCCGGTTCGTGGCCGACGCCGCGGCGCGCGCCGACCTGATCGCCCTCTACGCGCTGGACCATGAGCTGACCCGGATCCCGCATGTGGTCACCGACCCGCTGATGGGCGAGATCCGCATGACCTGGTGGCGCGAGGGGCTGGAGGAGATCGCCGAGGGGCGTCCCCTGCGGCCCCATCCGGTCCTCAAGGCGATCGCCGCCGGCGCCCTGCCGCCGGTCGCGCTGGCGGCCCTGGCCGAGGCGCGGCTGGGCGATCTGGACGATCCGAAGACGGGCGACGCGCTCCTGAGCCACATCGACGCCACCGAGGGCCTGGTCATGGCGCTGGCGGCGCGGAGACTCTCGGACAAGGCGACCGCCGATCAAGTGGCTCAGGCCGCGCGGGCTATCGGACTGGCGCGGATCGACCCGCCGGGCGCCCTGAAGGCTCTGGACGCCCTGCGGGAGCCGCTGAAGTCCTTGCCGGTCGAGGCTTTCCCCGCCGTGGCCCATGTCGTCCTGGCCCGCCGCTACGCCCGTGGCGCATCGCCCGGGCCGCTGGAAAAGCGCCTGAGGGTCTTCCTGGCGGTGATGACCGGCCGGATCTGAGACCTATTCCGCGGCAGCCAGGGCCTCGCCCGCCAGCCACCCCTCGAGATCGGCGATGGCGCGCTCGCTCTGCATCCGCTTCTTCGCCCGCCCGCGATCGCCGGGATGGAGCTTCTTGCCCTCGGCGTCCTTGCGCGGGGCTTCCATGGGCGGCAGCAGGCCGTAGTTGATGTTCATCGGCTGGAAGCTGTGTTTGCCGCCATCCAGATGCCCGCCGGTGATGTGGGCGACCAGCGCGCCCAGGGCCGTGGTCGGCGGCGGCGTCGGGATCGGCCGGCCCAGCCGTTCGGCGGCGGCCAGGCGTCCGGTCAGCAGGCCCAGCGCCGCGCTCTCGACATAGCCCTCGACGCCCGTCACCTGACCGGCGAAGCGCAGGCGGGTGTCGGCCTTGAGGCGCAGCTTCCCGTCCAGCAGGCGCGGGCTGTTGATGAAGGTGTTGCGGTGCAGGCCGCCCAGCCGCGCGAACTGGGCGTTCTCCAGCCCCGGGATCATCCGGAAGATCTCGGTCTGGGCGCCGTGCTTCAGCTTGGTCTGGAAGCCGACCATGTTCCATAGCGTGCCCAGCGCGTTGTCCTGGCGCAGCTGGACAATGGCGTGGGCCTTGACCGTCGGGTTGTGGGCGTTGGTCAGGCCGACCGGCTTCATCGGGCCGTGGCGCAGGGTCTCGCGACCGCGCTCGGTCATCACCTCGATGGGCAGGCAGCCGTCGAAGTAGGGGACGTTCTCCCAGTCCTTGAACTCCGACTTCGGCCCGGCCAGCAGGGCGTCGATGAAGGCGTCGTACTGGTCCTTGTCCATCGGGCAGTTGATGTAGGCGGCCGCGTCGCCGCCGGGGCCTTCCTTGTCATAGCGCGACTGCCGCCAGGCCTTGGTCATGTCGACCGAGTCGAAGTGGATGATCGGCGCGATGGCGTCGAAGAAACTCAAGGCGTCCTCGCCGGTCAGGTCGAGAATCGCCTGGGCGAGGGCCGGGGAGGTCAGGGGGCCGGTGGCGATGATGACGCTGTCCCAGTCGGCGGGCGGCAGGCCGGCGATCTCCTCGCGCACGATGGTCACGAGGGGATGAGCCTCCAGCCGCTCGGTGACCTCGGCCGAGAAGCCGTCGCGGTCGACGGCCAGGGCGCCGCCGGCCGGCACCTGGTGCAGGTCGCCCGCGGCCATGATGATCGAGTCGCACCGGCGCATCTCGGCATGGAGCAGGCCGACGGCGTTGTACTGCCAGTCGTCGGACCGGAACGAGTTGGAGCAGACCAGTTCGGCCAGGCCGTCGGTCTGGTGGGCGTCGGTGCGAACGCCGTCGCGGCGCATCTCGTGCAGCACGACCGGCACGCCCGCGCGGGCGATCTGCCAGGCCGCCTCGGATCCGGCGAGACCGCCGCCGACAACATGAATGGGATTGAGGGTCATGCGCGCAGAAATAGGCCCGGCGCGCCGCGAGGGAAAGCGGCGATCACCTGACCATGGTGGCGCGGCGGGCGCAGTTGTGGTCCTCTCGCGCCGGTCGTTGTTTCGGGGAGGGGTCGATGGCCGCCATCGATATCGCAAGGACGGCTGCCGCCGGTCTCGGTGTGATCGCCCGACGCCCGCTGGCGGTGTTGGCCTGGGCGGGTGTGCTGCTGTTGCTCGGCGTGCTGCCGGCGGCGGGCCTGATGAGCGCCTTCCTGGGCGCGTTGGCCGAGATCGCCCGCATGGACGCCAGTGGCGTCGAGCCGTCGCCTGACGCGCTGGTGCCGGCTATGTCGGCCGCCTTCGCGATGCAGCCCGTGCTGCTGCTGACCAGTCTGGCCGTTCGGGCGATCCTGACCGGCGCCGTGTTCCGCGCCGTCCTGGAGCCGGCTGAAAGCCGATGGTTCTATCTGCGACTGGGCGCGCGCGAGCTGTGGCTGGCGCTGATGATCGTGGTGTTCGGCATCCTGTCCTTCCTGGTGTTGATCCCGGTCAGCGCGGTGCTTGTTCCCCTGCTCATGGTCCTGGCCATGGGCGCGGAGGGAAACCTCTTCGCGGTCGTTCCAATCATGCTGGCCGCCGTGCTGATCGCGCTGGCGGTGCTGGGCTGGCTGTTCGTGCGCTTCTCGATGGCGCTGCCGATGACCTTCACCGAGCAGCGGTTCCGGCTCTTCGAATCCTGGACCATGACGCAGGGGCAGACCTGGCGGCTGATCAGCGTGGGGCTGCTGCTTGTCGGCATCGTGCTGGCGCTGGAGCTTGCCCTGCTCGCGCTGCTTGTCGTCGCCAGTCTCGCGTTCCTGGGCGAGGGCGGGCTGGACGAGGCGGCGGCCAGCGCCTTCTTCGCGCAGGACGCCTCGATCTGGATGGCGGAGCTGGCCCCCTGGGCCGTCGGCATGGCCCTGGTCGGCGCCCTGCTCGGCGCGGTGGTCACCACCATCCTCGCCGCGCCCTGGGCTGAGGCCTATCGGCAACTGTCCGGCGCCCCGCCCGCCGAATGACGTTCAAATCCTGTCGCCAGCGAAGGCGAAGCAGGGTTTAAGTCGCCGGAAGAGCAGGCGCGCTTGGACGCGCGAGAGGACCGATGGCGCAGGCGCGTTTCTCGATCAGGGAGGCCGTGGCGGAGGGTTTCGCATTCTGGCGGACCCACTGGCGCAAGGCCGTCGGTCCGCTGGCCGTGGCGGCGCTGGCCTCGTCGTTCGCGGCGACCGGGCAGCCGACGCTGGTGGTGATCGGCGCGGCCGGCGAGTTCCTGGCGCTGCTCATGGCTCACGCCGTCTATTACCGGATCGCCTTGGCGGACATGGGC
This sequence comes from Caulobacter sp., assembly GCA_030652755.1. GTDB lineage: Bacteria > Pseudomonadota > Alphaproteobacteria > Caulobacterales > Caulobacteraceae > Caulobacter. The sequence continues at coordinate 15,035 of JAUSPV010000045.1, forward strand.
GCGGAAAGCGCATCGGTGAACCGTCCGCTCGGTTTCCAGTGGGGCGCGCTGGAAGGTCGCCTGTTCCTGGTGAACCTGCTGATCGGCGTCGTGTTCATGGTCATGATGATCGTCGCGACGTTCCTGTTGTTCGTGCTCATCGCGGCGGTGTCCGATGGCGCGCCGCCGGCCGGAGCGCAGACCCTTCCGGAGCTCTACGCCGCCCTGGGCAGCCAGGCGCGGATCGTGCTGACCATCGGCATGGTGGTCATCCTGGCCTCGATGCTGCTGATCTGGGCGCGGTTCTCGATGGCCGCCCCGATGACGGCCGCCCGCAACGGCGTGAACGTGTTTTCCAGCCTGCCGCTGACGCGGGGTTCGGCCCTTCGCCTGGCCGCGGTGTGGCTCGTGGTCCGCGCGCCGGTCTTCCTGCTGCTCGTACTGGCGCAACAATTCGGCGTGCTGGTCGGTGATCCGGCGACGGGCATGCTCGCGACGCTGGCGGTGGGCCTGATCGGCGTGTTCTTCATCCAGCCGATCCTGGTCGGGGCGATGGCCCACATCTATCGAAGGCTGGGCGCGGGAGGGGTCGTCTGATGGGGCCGGTGAAGCCGCTCGACGCCGCCTTCGAAGGCTTCCGCATCGTTCGCGACAAGCCCCTGCTGATCCTGACCTGGACGGGGATCTACTTCCTGTCGCTGATCGTGATGGTGCTGATCCTGCTGCTGCCTAACCTGGGCACCCTGCAGTCCGCGACCCACGGCGGCGGCGAGCGGGACATCGAACAGCTGCTGACGCGGTTCGGGCCCTGGATCCTGGTCGTGCTGGCGATGGCGCTGGTGCTGGTGACCGTGCTGCCCGGCGCGGTGTTCCGCGCCGTGCTGCGGCCGCATGACCGCAGCTTCGCCTACATCAAGTTCGGGGCTGACGAGTGGCGCATGCTCGGGCTCTATCTGATCGTTGTGCTGATCTTCTCGGTGGCCAGCGGGCTCTACGGCGCCGCCAGCATGCTGGCGCTGTCGCTGTCGGGGCCCCTCGAGTGGCTGGTCAGCGGCCTGGTCACGCTCGGCGGGCTGGTCCTGGTGGGCTGGCTGTTTGTCCGCCTGACGCTGGCCGGTCCGGTGGCGGTGGCTGACGAGCGGCTCGACATCCGCCGCGCCTGGCTGCTGACCCGCGGCGAGTTCTGGCGGCTGGTCGCGACGCTGCTGCTGAGCATCCTGTTCTACGGGGGCGTGCTGCTGCTCGCGCTCGTGTTCAGCCTGATCTCCACCCGCCTGCTCGGCGGCTTCTCGCTTCTGGGCGAGCTGAGCCAGCCCGGCGCCGACCGGATCACCCAGGGCGAGGCCCTTGCCGGCATCGGGCTGATCGTGCTGCAACAAGCGATCCTGACGCTGCTGATCGTGCTGTGGGTCGTGATGTTCTGCGCCGCGCCAGCCCGCATGCTGCAGCAGATTCGCGGCGCGGAGTAGGGCTCCCTCTACGCCACCGCGCTCGGCCGCGCCGACACCCGGGCGTGCCATGCGCGGAGGTTGGCCGCCTCTTCGGGCATCTCCAGACCGGTGAAGGCCGCGAAGTCGATCGTGGTCAGGGCGGCGATGTCGGCCATGCTGAAGGCCTCGCCGGCCAGGTAGGACCGGCCGTCGCCGAGATCGCGATCCAGCCACTTGCAGGCGCGGGCGTAGAGGTCGCGGTTCGACTCCCCGAAGTCCTTGAACTGGGTCAGCAGGGCCGCGGTCAGCGGGTGGGCGTGGCGCCAGAACATGCCGACCGGGGTCATCAGCTGGAACTCGACCCGGCGAATCCACATGTCGATCCGCGCCTGCTCCAGCGCCGTTGTTCCGAACAGCGGGTTGGCCGGATGCAGCGCTTCCAGGTAGCGGCAGATCGAGACGGTCTCCGAGATCGCCTCGCCATCGTCCAGCACCAGGGTCGGCACCTGGCCCAGCGAGTTGCGCGCCAGGTGTTCCGGGGCCTTGTGCTCGCGCTGGCGAAGGTTGACCCGCGTCTCCGGCAGATCGATGCCCTTCTCGGCGATGAAGATGCGCACCCTGCGCGGGTTCGGGGCCGGATTGGCTTCGCCGTAAAGGATCATGATCGTGCTCCCCGGGCGGTCTGCGCCGCCATTGCCGCCACAACGGCGTTCTGATCAAACTGCTATCGAGGGTGGGCGATGGCGTCCATCGGAAAGCCACCGGGGAAAGATAGACAGTCATGGCCACCTTCTCGGCGACCGACGCGGCGTTCTCCGGATTTACGCTCGCCCGGTCGAGGCCACGCGTCTTCCTGATCTGGGGCCTGCTTCTCGTCGCCATGTCGCTGGTCACCACAACGGCGACCATCCTGACCGTCGGCCAGGCCATGACGGACATGCAGGCGGCCAACCAGTCCGGCGATCAGGAGGCGTCGATGCGGTCCATGATGACGCTGGCGCCGTACTACCTGATCGCCCTGCCGCTGACGCTGCTCTACTACGGGGTCGCCACGGCGGCGGTGAACCGCATGGTTCTGCGACCTGATGACAGCCGCAACGCCTTCATCCGAGTTGGCGGCGATGAATGGCGGATGATCATCGTCATGGTCGTCCAGTGGCTGATCGGCGGCGGGGTGGTTCTCGGCGCGATGGTGCTCGCGGCGATCCTGGTCGGTGTTGCCAGCGCGGCGGGCGGCCCGATCGCCGGCGTCATCGTGGGGATCCTCGCCGGCCTCGCCGGAGTCGCCCTGGTCCTTCTGGTCGCCGTCCGCCTCTCGTTGGCGCTGTCGCAGACCTTCGCCACCGGCCGCGTGAACATCTTCGGAAGCTGGGCCCTGACCAAGGGTCGGTTCTGGCCGATCCTCGGCGCCTATCTGCTGGCCCTCGTGCTGCTGATCGTCGTCTACCTGCTGGCCTTCGCGGTGCAAGCGGTGGTGGCCATCGCGCTCGGTGGCGGTCTGGCCGGGGTGACGAGCCTGTTTGAGCCGGACATGAGCACGCTGGCGTCGTTCTTCACCCCGGCCATGCTGGTCTACGTCGCGACCGGCGGCTTCCTGTCAGCGCTGGCGCTGATGGTCCTGTATGCGCCGGCGGCCTCGATCTACCGTGACATCGCCCAGCCCGTGACGGCGGACGTCTTCAGCTAGACCGGATCGCGGCGGGCGTCAGGCGCGTTTGCGTTTCTCGCCCGCCCGCTCGCGGTGACGCTTGAGGACGTCGGACAGATAGCGGCCGGTCCAGCTGGTCTCGCTCAGCGCCACCTTCTCGGGCGTGCCGACGGCGACGATCTCGCCGCCGCCGTCGCCGCCTTCGGGGCCGAAGTCGACGATCCAGTCGGCGGTCTTCACCACGTCGAGGTTGTGCTCGATGACGACGACGGTGTTGCCCTGGTCGACCAGCTCGTGGAGCACCTCCAGCAGCTTGCGGGTGTCCTCGAAGTGCAGGCCGGTGGTCGGTTCGTCGAGGATGTAGAGCGTGCGGCCCGTGGCCTTGCGGCTCAGCTCCTTGCTCAGCTTCACCCGCTGCGCCTCGCCGCCTGACAGGGTGGTCGCCTGCTGCCCGACGTGGATGTAGCCCAGCCCGACGCGCTTGAGCGTCTCCATCTTGTCCCGCACCGGCGGCACGACCTTGAAGAACTCGGCCGCCTCCTCGACGGTCATGTCGAGGATGTCGGCGATCGACTTGCCCTTGAACAGGATCTCCAGCGTCTCGCGGTTGTAGCGCTTACCCTTGCAGACATCGCAGGTGACGTAGACGTCGGGCAGGAAGTGCATCTCGATCTTGATCAGGCCGTCGCCCTGGCAGGCCTCGCAGCGGCCGCCCTTGACGTTGAAGCTGAACCGGCCCGGGCCATAGCCGCGCGCCTTGCTTTCCGGCAGCTGGCTGAACCAGTCGCGGATGGGCTGGAAGGCGCCGGTGTAGGTGGCCGGGTTCGAGCGCGGGGTGCGTCCGATCGGGCTCTGGTCGATGTCGATGACCTTGTCGAAGTTCTCCAGCCCCTCGATCTTCTCGTGCGGCGCCGGGACCTCGCTGGCGTTGTTCAAGCGGCGGGCGGCGGCCTTGTAGAGGGTCTCGATGGTGAAGGTCGACTTGCCGCCGCCACTGACGCCGGTGATGCAGGTGAAGGTGCCGACCGGGATCTCGGCCGTCACGCCCCTGAGGTTGTTGCCGGTCGCGCCGACCACCCGCACCACGCGCTTGGTCGAGATCGGACGGCGCTGCTGCGGCACGGCGATCTCGCGCGCGCCGGTCAGGTACTGGCCGGTGATGCTGTTCGGGTTGGCCATCACGTCGGCGGGCTTGCCCTCGGCGATGATCTGGCCGCCGTGGATGCCCGCCGCCGGCCCCATGTCGATCACGTAGTCGGCGGTGAGGATGGCCTCCTCGTCGTGCTCGACCACCAGCACCGAGTTGCCCAGGTCCCGCAGGCCCTGCAGCGACTGCAGCAGTCGGGTGTTGTCGCGCTGGTGCAGGCCGATGGACGGCTCGTCCAGGACATAAAGCACGCCGGTCAGGCCGCTGCCGATCTGGCTGGCCAGACGGATGCGCTGGCTCTCGCCGCCCGACAGGGTGCCCGAGCCGCGGGAGAGGTTCAGGTAGTCCAGCCCTACGTCGACCAGGAACTTCAGCCGGTCGTTGATCTCCTTCAGGATCCGGCGAGCGATCTCCATCTGCTTGTCCGACAGGCTGTCGTTCAGCGCGGTGAACCAGTCGCGCGCCGGCCGGATGGCCAGGCCGGAGACCTGCGAGATGTTCATGCCGGCGATCTTGACCGCCAGGGCCTCGGGCTTGAGGCGGGCGCCGTGGCAGGCGTCGCAGGGCGTGTCGGACTGGAAGCGGCCCAGCTCCTCGCGCACCCAGCTGGAGTCGGTCTCCCGCCAGCGCCGCTCGAGGTTGGGCAGCACGCCCTCGAAGGGCTTGTTGACCTCGTATTTGCGGGCGTTGTCGTCGTAGATGAACTTGATCTTCTCAGATCCGGTGCCGTGCAGGATCACCTCATGGGCCTTGGCCGGCAGTGCGTGCCAGGGCTTGTCCATCGAGAAGTCGTAATGCCGGGCCAGCGCCTGCAGCGTCTGGGTGTAGAGCGGCGAGGGGCCCTTGGCCCAGGGCGCGACGGCGCCCTTGTGCAGGGTCTTCTCCTTGTCCGGGATGACCATGTCGGCGTCGAAGGCCAGCTTTGCGCCCAGGCCGTCACAGACCGGGCAGGCTCCGAACGGGTTGTTGAACGAGAACAGGCGGGGCTCGATCTCGGTGATCGAGAAGCCGCTGACCGGGCAGGCGAACTTCTCGGAGAACAGGATCCGGCGCGGCTCGGTCTCGCCATCCTTCACATCGGCCCATTCGGCCACGGCGATGCCGTCGGCCAGCCGCAGGGCCTGTTCGATGCTGTCCGCGTAGCGCTGCTCAATGCCGTTCTTCGTGACCAACCGGTCCACGACGACGTCGATGTCGTGCTTGAACTTCTTGTCGAGCTCGGGCGCGTCCTCGATCGGATAGAGCTCGCCGTCGATCTTCAGCCGCTGGAAGCCGGCGCGGCGCCACTCGGCGATCTCCTTCTTGTACTCACCCTTGCGGCCGCGAACGACGGGCGCCAGCAGGTACAGGCGCTCGCCCTCGGGCAGGACGGTCAGCTTGTCGACCATCTGGCTGACTGTCTGGCTTTCGATCGGAAGGCCGGTGGCCGGCGAATAGGGCACCCCGACCCGCGCCCACAGCAGGCGCATGTAGTCGTGGATCTCGGTCACCGTGCCGACGGTGGAGCGCGGATTGCGGCTGGTGGTCTTCTGCTCGATCGAAATGGCCGGCGACAGGCCCTCGATCAGGTCCACGTCCGGCTTGCTCATCAGCTCCAGGAACTGGCGGGCGTAGGCCGACAGGCTCTCGACGTAGCGCCGCTGCCCCTCTGCGTAGATGGTGTCGAACGCGAGCGACGACTTGCCCGAGCCCGACAAGCCGGTGATCACCACCAGCTCGCCGCGCGGGATGTCGACGCTGACGTCCTTGAGATTGTGCTCGCGGGCGCCGCGCACACGGATGAAGTTGAGCTGTTCGGCCATGGTCACCGGGAGGAACGCGCGAGGCCGGCAAAAGGAAGCGCGGCGCAACGGCTATATCTAGTGCGCAGGGCCGCGTAAAACACAAGAACATTGTGTGAACCTGGCGATCTTCACGGCGTCTTGCTGACAGTGGCTGTCAGCAAGACGACGATTGCGGCCGTTCGCTTGACGCGCATCATGGCGCTCCGCTGTCTTCGCCCGCCCAATGGCGCCCGCCAGAGACCAGAGATTCCCATGCCCCGCCACGCCCCCTCGACCCAGCTTGAGACCCACGAGGTCTTCAACCAGCCGCCGGCCTTCATCGGCCACAACCTCTTCGACACCGACAGGGCCATGTGCGAGGCGGCGGTCCGCGAAGGCGGCGACTGGGTCGGCGAACCTCTGTCGAAACTTGGTGCGGTGGCCGGCTCGGAAGCCGTGCTTGAGCTGGGCGATCTGGCCAATCGCCATCCGCCCGAGCTGGTCCCGTTCGACCGCTATGGCCAGCGGATCGACGAGGCGCGGTTCCATCCGAGCTATCACCAGCTCATGGGCGTGGCGATGGACCACCACATCCACGACATCGCCTGGACCGCGGACCGGCCTGGCGGTCACGTGGCTCACGCCGGCCTGCTGGCCCTGATGACCCAGGCCGAGGCCGGCGTGCTCTGCCCGATCAGCATGACCTACGCCGCCGTCCCGGCCCTGCGGCATCAACCGGACATCACCGGCCCCTGGCTGGAGAAGCTGATCGGCGGGACCTATGACGGCCCGCTCGGACCGATCGCCGGCAAGCGCGGCGTCACCGTCGGCATGGCGATGACCGAGAAGCAGGGCGGCAGCGACGTACGCGCCAACACCACGCGCGCTCATCCGCTCGGCGGTCGGCTCTACCGGCTGGTCGGCCACAAGTGGTTCTGCTCGGCGCCGATGAGCGACGGCTTCCTGACCCTGGCCTACGCCGAGGGCGGCCTCAGCTGCTTCCTGGTTCCGCGCATCGCGCCGGACGGGTCGCGCAACGGCATTCAGGTGATGCGGCTGAAGGACAAGCTGGGCAACAAGTCCAACGCTTCCAGCGAGATCGAGTACCACGACGCCGTCGCCTGGCTGCTGGGCGAGGAGGGACGCGGCGTCTCGGTGATCATCGACATGGTCCACCACACCCGGCTCGACACCATGGCCGGGACGCTTGGCATCATGCGCCGGCCGCTGGCCGAGGCGGTCAACCATGTGGCAGGCCGTCGCGTGTTCCAGAAGACCCTTGCCGACCAGCCGGCCATGCGGGCGGTGATCGCCGATCTGGGGCTGGAGTATGAGGCCGCCGCCGCGCTGACCATGCGCGTTGCCCGGGCCTTCGATGGCGAGGCGGAAAGCGATCGCGCCTTCGCCCGGCTCGCCGTGGCGCTGGGCAAATACTGGCTGACCAAGCGCTGCCCGAACTTCGTCTACGAGTGCATGGAGTGCCATGGCGGCGTCGGCTACGTCGAGGAGACGCCCCTGCCGCGCTATTTCCGCGAAAGCCCGCTGAACGCCATCTGGGAAGGGTCAGGCAACGTCATCGCGCTCGACGTGCTGCGCACCCTGCGCAAGGAGCCGGCGGCGATGGACAGCTTTGTCGCCGAGATCGCCCTGGCCAGGGGAGGCGATCGGCGCCTCGACGCCGCCGCCGGGCGACTGGCTGACCGTTTCGCCGGCCCGGCGGGAGAGAGCGATGCACGCCGGCTGGTCGAGGACATGGCGGTCCTGCTCCAGGGCTCGCTGCTCGTCCGTCACGGCCCCGAAGCCGTGGCGGACGGCTTTGTCGCCAGCCGGATCGGCGGCGACTGGGGACGTTGCTTCGGAACGCTTCCCGCGGGCGCGGACATCGACGCGATCGCGCGCCGCCAGATCGAGCCGCTGGCCGGCTAGACCCGGTCGATGCGCGCGGCGAAGCAGCCGCGGCGGGCGTTGTGGGCGTGCAGATAGGCCGCCCTTGGGTCGGCCAGGAAGCGTTCGATCAGCGGGACAGCCTCGACGCCCTCGACGATCTCCGCGTCAATCATCATGCCCGCCGCGTCGTAGGCGCGGATGGCCAGCAGACGTCCCTCTAGGGTCGGCGGCATCGCGTTCTCGTAGCGGGCAGGGGCGGCGGCGCTCTCACGGACATAGATAGCGTGGCGGGCGCGGTAGGGCGTGTCGGCCGCATGATGTTCGTGGTTCAGCAGCAGAACGGTCTCCCCCGGCTCGGCGTCGACCAGCGAGATGCGACAGGGAAAGCCCGGCTTGGCGTCAACGCTGAACCGGATCGCTCCGGCGGCGGCCAGGGCGGCGTCATCGGCGCCGAATAGCGGGGCGAAGGGTTCAGGCGCGAGGCCGGTGACGACGAAGGACATGAGGTTGCTCCTGCAAGGCTGTGCGCAATCCTCGCCGAGCGGGATGTGCGCCGCGACCCGGAACTTGCTGTCCTTCGGTCAGCCCTCGCGTCGGTACCGCTCGCCGACGCCCAGCAGGACGCCGTTGTGGTTGGCCACGCCCAGTTCGAGGCTCTCGGCGATGTTGCGGGCGCGACTTACGAAGTGGCGGGCGGCGAGCGGCGTGCACAGCTGCTGCGCCGTCTCCTCGAACAGCGCCAGCCAGCGGTCGAAGTGCGCCGCGTCCACGGGCAATCCCATGTGCTTCGGCATCGGCCGGCCGCCGTAGATACCCGTCGCCAGCGCGACCGACGACCAGAACTGCTTCATCCGCGCCAGATGCGGACCCCAGTCCTTGATCCGCTCGGCGAAGACCGGTCCGAGCAGCGGATCGGCACGCACCTTGTCGTAGAAGCCCTCGACCAGGTCCGAGATCAGCGCCTCGTCGATGCCGGTGGCGGCGCGGATACGGGCGGAAGCCTCGGCGCGGCGCGCCTCGGCGTCCTCGCGCGAGAGGCGGGGCTCGGCATGGGGGAAGGGAAGACTGGTCACGGTCGGTCCTTGCTCACGGTGCGTAGATAGGGCCGCCGCGGCCGGGTCGCCATTGCGCCTGATCAAGTCCGCGCGCTTCCGTCGCGGAGCGGAAGGCCCTATATCGACCGTTCCGGGGCCGGCCCGGTCACCGATGGAGGCTCCCATGATCGACAGGACGCAGAACCGCTTCGCCGTTTCCGCCGACCTGCTCGAGAGCCTTCATGTCGACCCTGCCGTACTTCACCCTGGACGCCGTCTCCGCCGCCACGCCTGACGGCCGCGTCCTCTTCGACAATCTGACCCTCGCCTTCGGGCGCGAGCGCACCGGGCTCGTAGGCCGCAACGGCGCGGGCAAGACCACGCTGCTGCGTCTGCTGACAGGCGAGCTGCGACCCGCGGCTGGCGCTATCGGACGGTCGGGTCGCGTCGGATTGCTCCGTCAGACCCTTCAGTCCCCCGCGGGGGCGACCGTCGCTGATCTGCTCGACATCGCCGCGCCGCTGGCCCGCCTGGCGCGCATCGAGGCGGGGGAGGGGAGCGTCGACGATCTGGCCGAGGCGGACTGGACCTTGCCGGCACGAGCGGACGCGGCGCTGAGCGCGGTCGGCCTGGCGGACCTGGCGCTGGATCGCGCCGCCGACACGCTCAGTGGGGGGCAGTTGACCCGGTTGGCGTTGGCCGCCCTCACCGTGGCCGAGCCCGACGTGATCCTGATGGATGAGCCGACCAACAACCTGGATGTCGAGGCGCGGGCGCTGGTCGCCGAGTTCCTGCGGCGTTGGAAGGGCGGCGCGGTCGTGGTCAGCCACGACCGCGGCCTGCTGCGCCAGATGGACCGCATCGTCGAGATCTCCGGCATGGGCGTGAGCGTCTACGGCGGCGGCTATGACCTCTACGCCGAGCGCAAGGCGCTGGAGCGGGAAGCGGCCGAGCGCGACCTGTCTGTCGCCGAGCGCGAGTCGGCGCGGGTCGAGCGGGAGGCGCAGCGGGCTCGCGAGAAGAAGGCCCGACGCGATGCGGCCGGCAAACGTTACGCCGCCAGCGGCAGCGCGCCGAAGATTCTGTTGGGGGCCCAGAAGCGGCGGGCCGAGGAGAGCGCGGGACGGGAGGACCGGCTTGCCGACCGGCAGCGCGATCTCTCGGCCGAGCAACTCGCCGAGGCCGGCGCGCGCGTCGAGCGCATCCGGACGCTGGCTTTCGATCTGCCAACGTCTGGTCTGCAGCCCGGGAAGGCGGTGCTGGCCTTCGACAAGGTCGCGTTCGGCTATGGCGCGGGGCCCCTGTTGTCGGGCCTGTCGCTACAGATCATCGGTCCGGTGCGCATCGCGGTTGTCGGGCCTAACGGCGCAGGCAAGTCGACGCTGATCCGGCTGGCGACCGGCGCTCTCGAACCCGCGTCCGGGCGGGTGAGCCGTCCTGTGCGCTCGGTGTTGCTGGACCAGCAGGCGGCGGTCCTGCGCGACGCCGAGACGATCCTGGAGGGCTTCCGCAGGCTCAACCCCCTCGCGACGGTCAACGACGCCCAGGCGGCGCTGGCCCGGTTCCTGTTCCGCAACACCGCCGCGCACCAGGCCGTTGGCTCTCTGAGCGGCGGGGAGCGGCTGCGGGCCGCGCTGGCCTGCGTGCTGTCCGGCGCGCAGCCGCCCCAGCTGTTGATCCTCGACGAACCCACCAATCACCTGGATCTGCCGTCCATCGCGGCGGTCGAACAGGCGCTGGCCGGCTACGATGGCGCGCTGCTGGTCGTCAGCCACGACGCCGACTTCCTGGGGGCCATCGGGATCGACCGCGTGATTGAACTCAGACCGCCTGCCTGACCGGGTCGGCGCCGTTCAAGGCGGTATCGAGCGCTGCGATCAGGGCGCGGATCTCGATTGGTTTGGCCACGACTCCGTCAAAGCCGGCGATGTAATAACCTTGGGTCTCATGGCTGAGGACGCTGGCGGTGACGGCGATGATCGGCGTGTGGCCGCGGTCGCCCGCGCCTTCCCGGGCGCGGATCTCGCGGCAGGCCTGGAGGCCGTCCATGCGCGGCATGTGGATGTCCATCAGGATCGCCTCCCAGCTGCCGGCTTCCCAGAGCTCGATGGCCTCGACCCCGTCCTCGGCCGAGCCTGTGGCGACGCCGAGCTGGGCGAGCATGGTCTCCAGCACGATGCGGTTGGTGGCGTTGTCATCGACGATCAGCACCCGGGCGTCGGCGTCGAGCGCCTGAGAGATCGGTCGGACGGGGGCCAGCGCCGTGCGGGGCGCTTCCACGGCGGGGCAGGGGGCCTCGAAGTTGAACCGGGTGCCGCCGCCGGCCGCGCCCTGGACGGCGATGCGGCCGCCCATCAGGGTCAGCAGCTCGCGGCAGATGGCCAGGCCCAGCCCGCTGCCACCGGTTCGGCGGGTGATCGAGCCGTCGACCTGCACGAACTTCTCGAACACCGCCGCCTGCTCGTCCGGCGGAATGCCGACGCCCGTGTCTATGACGCTGCATGCCAGGGACCGGGGGTCGCCCGACAGATGGACGCGCACCGATCCCGCGTCGGTAAACTTGACGGCGTTGGAGATCAGGTTGCTGAGCACCTGGCGCAGGCGGGTCTCGTCGCCTTCGCGCCAGCCCTGGACCTCGGGGGCGACGGTCAGGCTGAAGGCCAGACCCTTGTCCTCGGCGAGGGCCCCGTAGAGCTGGTTGAGATTCTCGGCGAGGGTGTCGAGGCTGAAGGGCGCGGTGATCAACTCCATCTTCCCGGCTTCGATCCGGGAGATGTCGAGGATGGCGTTGATGACCTGCAGCAGCGACTGACCTGAGTTCTGGATCAGGCCGAGCCGGCGGCGCTGGTCTTCGGCGAGGTCGCCGCGTTCCATGACCGCTGCGGCCCCGAGCACCCCGTTCAGCGGCGTGCGGATCTCGTGGCTCATGGTCGCCAGAAACTCGGACTTGGCGCGGCTGGCGGTCTGGGCGGCGAGAGTCAGGGCTTCGGCTTGGGTCCGCAGGCGGCGATTGGCCTCGAGCTCCAGTTCGAGGATGCCGTTGAGCGCCTCCGCCGCCAGGCGGGCCCGAAGTTCGCGCAGCACCACGCCGCGCAACAGCGCCGACATCCCGAGGGCTGTGAAAGCGCCGGCGAGTCCGATGAAGGCGTACTGGTCAATCATCTCGTCCGAGGCATGGCGGGCGACTGCGATCAGGCAGGCCGTCGCGGCCGTGACGCTGATGATCGCCACCCTGCGGGTCGGGGCGGAGGCCGCGAAGGCCAAGCCCAGCAGCACGAAGTAGACCAGCTTCGGCGCTTCGAAGTGAAGCGTCTGGTAGGCGAAGACGTTGGCCAGGAAGATGGCGTTCATCACCAGGGCGGCCAGTTCGAGGTGCGGCAGTGACGCCGGTCGCCGCAGAGCGAACCACAGGCCGCCGCCCGTCAGCACTGCGGCGGTCGCCAGAGTCTGCAGAATGACGAAGCTCCACCCCGTCTCGTAGAAGGGGTGGGCCAGGCAGATCAGGAAGTTGTAAGCCGTCGCGGCGAGAAGGTACACGCGCAGCAGAGGCTTGTACGACGCCGCTAACTCCGCCTTTGGGACGGCTTGGGTCTTCGTTACGGACGGATGCACGAGTTGGCTTAAGCCCCATTCGGTAGAGCCATGCTGCCTGCGCTCGGTTAAATTGCTGTTTAGCGGCGCGCGCTTACTTGTGGCGGATGGTCACATCAGCTGACCACCTGAAACGTCGCGCTGGCCCGGGCGCAGGGCTTGCCGTCGGCGGTGACGAGCGCGGAGGCGAAGCAGAGGCTGCGGCCGCGCTTCACGACGGTCGGCTCGACCTGCAGCCACTGACCGATCCTCGCCACGGCGAGGAAGTCCAGCGCCAGATTGACGGTCAGCAGGCCATTGGCGACCTCCAGCCCCAGGCCGCAGCTCAGGCCCATGGCGTTGTCGGCCAGCGCCGACACCAGCCCGCCGTGCGCGAAGCCGCGACTGTTGGTGTGCGGCGGCGCGATCCACAGACCCAGCTGCAGGCTGTCGTCGGCGCGGCGGCAGTAAAGCGGCTCCCAGGGGTCGGTCAGCGGGCTCTTGCGGACGTGGGGCTCGAAGCCATCGGGTGGCGGGGTCATGACATCAACCTCCTATTGATGTAGACCAGTCTATATAGATTCCCATGTCAGCCCAGCCCAGACACCGAAACGCCATCGTTCAATCCGCCGCCGCCCTGTTCCGGCGCTACGGCTACTCCGCCACGGGCCTGGCCGACATCGTCGAGCGCAGCGGGGCGCCGAAGGGGTCGCTCTACCACTACTTCCCGGGCGGCAAGGGTCAGATCGGCGAGGCGGCGGTGACCAGCGCCGGCGAGCTGGTGCGGCGAACGCTGGCGACCCTGGCGGCCGAAACACCGGACGCGCCGGCCCTGGTGGCCGAGTACGTCCGGTGGCTGGTCATCTGGATGGAACAGTCGGCCTGGCGTGACGGCTGTCCGATAACGACGGTCCTGCTCGAGACAGCGGCGCAGGACGACGCCATTCGGGCGGCGGGGCAGGCGGCCTTTGCGGGGTGGGTTGCGATCATCGCCGGCAAGCTTGAGGCGGACGGATGGGACTCGGCCGACGCGTCCGAGCGCGCCGGTGTCGTCATCTCCGCACTGGAAGGCAGCCTCATCCAGGCGAGGGTCGAGCGGAGCCCGGCGCCGATCGTTTCGGCGGGACGCCTGCTTGGCCTGCTGATTCAACGGGCTTGAGGAGCGGGGCGCCCGTTTCCGGCGCCCTTTGACATGCAGGCGGATCGCCGTCGCCGCATTGTCGCCGCCTGGGCACGATTGCTGCTTCGGAAACCAGCGTTCGTACCGATTTGGGACAGGCGATGAAAACGCTCGCCGTACTTTCCCGCAAAGGCGGGACCGGGAAGACCACACTGGCGCTCCACCTTGCGGTGGCGGCCCGGAACGCCGGACTATCGACCCTGGTTGTCGACCTCGACCGCCAGCAGTCGTCGGTCGAATGGCGTCGCCAGCGGGGACGCTGCGACATCCTCGTCGAAGCCGTGAAGCCCGGAGCGCTGTTCACGCGCCAGCAGGACGCCTGCCGCGAGGGCATCGACCTGCTGATCGTCGACACCGGTCCTTCGCTGGAGGCCGACGTCGAGCAGGCCATCCGCTGCGCCGACCTGTGCGCCATAGTGGCCCGCCCGAACTTCTTCGACATCAAGGCGGTCGCCGATACCGCCGCGCTGGCCCACAGCTTCCACCGCGACGTGGTGTTTGTGCTCAACCAGGCCCCGTCGCGACGCGGCGGGTTCGAGAATCCGGCCGTCGGCGAGGCGGTGCTGACGCTGCGCGCGCTGGGGGGCGTCGTCGCCCCAATCGGACTTCGCAGCCGTGTCGCCTACCAGCAGAGCGTCGCCCTCGGCCTGACGGCCCAGGAGCATGAACCAGAAGGCTCCGCCGCGAGCGAGATCGCGGCCCTCTGGCGCTGGATGGAGTCGCGGCTTCACACTGAGCGGGCGCCGACACCGCGGATTCCGACCTTTGTCTCTCTGGCCGCGGAACGGACCGCGCGACCCTTCTGAAGCGATCACCCGCGCAGGATCGCGCCCGCCATGACGTTGCGCTGGGTCTCGCTGGTTCCGGAATAGATGCTCGCCGCGCGCGTGGCGAAGTGCTTGGCGGTCGCCCGGGCGCCATCGGCGAGGTCGCCGTCTTCGTCATGGAACGCGCCCAGGGCCGGCAGGCGGGCAGGCCCGGTGATTTCCATGGCCAGCTCCGCGACGCGCTGGTGGAGCTCGCTGCCGAGGAGCTTCAGCATCGAGGGTGTCGTCTGGTCTCCAGGCCGCGGAACGCCTTCGGGCATCGCGGACAGTTCGGTCTGCTCAAAGGCCAGCAGGTCGAGTTCGGCCTCGGCGAGGCGTCGGCGCAGGCCTGGCTCCAGCCCTTCGGTCGACAGGGCGGCCGCGCGGGCGCGCTGGAAGACCCTGCGCACCAGGGCCGACGGCGTGTTGTTCGAGCGCGCCATCTGCATCAGCCGCTTGGCCACGGCCCAGCCTTCGCCCTCTTCGCCCACCCTGTTGGCGACCGGGACGCGTATGCCGTCGAAGAACAGCGCGTTGAGCTCATGCTCGCCGTCGATCGTGATGATCGGCGAGATGGTCAGGCCCGGCGCCGGCAGATCGATGAGCAGGAAGGTCAGGCCCTGCTGCGGTCTGGCTTCATCGGAGGTCCTGACGATAGCGAACAGGCGGTTGGCCAGATGGGCGCCTGTGGTCCAGATCTTCGCGCCGTCAATGACGTAGTCCTCGCCGTCGCGGACCGCCCGGGTGGCGATCCGGGCGAGGTCTGATCCGGCTCCAGGCTCGGAGAAGGCCTGGGCCCAGAGGTCGTCGCCGGACAGGATCGGGATCAGATACTTCGCCTGCTGGGCCGGCGTGCCCATTTCGATGAGCAGGGGCCCCAGGCTGCGCAAACCGCCGGCGAACAGAACCGGCGCGTCGTTCAGCGCACACTCGCGGTCGAACAGGAACTTGCGCCGAGATGACCAGCCGGCGCCGCCCCAGGCCGCCGGCCAGGCGGGCGCGATCCAGCCCTGGTTGAACAGCCGGCGGTGCCAGGTGCGACAGGCGGAAATGTCGCTGTGGACGCCCAGGGTCCGACGACCGGCCTTACGCAGGTCGGGCGTCAGAGCCTTGGCAAGGAAGGCCCTGACCTCCGCCAGGAAGACGGCTTCGTCGCAGCGTGAGATGTCGTGGTCATAGGCCATCCACGACAGTTGAGACCGGCATTCGACCGCCGGCCCTGATCTGGATCAATCAGGCGCGCTTGTTCAGCGTGATCGCGCGGGCGTCGCCGGTCTGCGCGGCGGCGCCGGGGCCGTAGCCGCTGCCGCTGTTGCGCTGGGAAGCCACCTCGTCGGCGATGGCCCGGACCAGACCCTCGGTGACCGTGCGGGCGGCCTCCAGCGCGCGGCCCTGACGGGCCAGGACAGCGTCGAAAGCCTCGGTGGCGCGCATCAGCTGGGTGCGAAGCGCCAGGGAGGCTTCCTCGATCAGCGCCGGCGCCGTGCGCACGCGCATCGACTCATGGCGATAGACATTGGCCAGCCGGGTCATTTCCTCCATCGAGGCGGCGGCGTCCTGCGGACGGCGTTCCTCGAAGGCCTTGCACTGGTCGGCCATCATCGCGGTGAGGCGGTCGGTCAGGACGATCAGCTGTTCGACGCGGTCGGTGGCGTCGCGGGCGTCAAGCGCCATGGGGAAGATCCTTTACTCGGTGAGGCCCTGAAGCTTGAGCATTTCGCGCTGAACGGTGTCGGCCACGCCCACGCCGCCGCCCTTGGCGACCTGTTTGGCGATGGCTTCGGTCAGGAAGGAGCGGAACATCTCCTCGCCCTTGCCGCCGCCGAAGGGGGCCTCGGTCTTCAGGGCGGCGAACATCGGCTGGAGCATGGCGGACAGAAACGAGGCCTCGAAGGCCTGGGCGGTATCGGCGACCTTCTGCTTGCGGGAGGCCAGCTCGGTGGTCGACCCGGCGGTGCGGCCCTGCTGCGCCAGCAGGATGTCGGAGGGGATGGTGAAGGCTCCGCTCATCACATCACCTCGATATCGGCCTGGAGGGCGCCGGCGGCCTTGATGGCCTGCAGGATCGAGATCATGTCGCGCGGCGTGACGCCCAGGGCGTTGAGCCCCGAGACCAGGCTGGAGAGCGACGCGCCGCTCCGCAGCGTGATCAGCTGGCGCCCGCGCTCCTCGTCGACATTGACCTGCGACTGGGGGACTACAGCGGTCTCGCCGCGACCGAAAGGCGCCGGCTGGCTGACCTGCGGCGTCTCCTGGACGGAGATGGTCAGGTTGCCCTGGGCGATGGCGACCGTGGAGATCCGCACCTGCTCGCCCATGACGATGACGCCGGCGGTCTCATCAATGATGACCTTGGCCGGCGAGTCGGGCGTGATCTCCAGGTTCTCCACGGCGCCCATGAAGCCCACCAGGTTCTGGCCGGCGGGCGGGCGCAGGGCGATGATGGTCGGGTTCTCGGCGTTGGCCGTGCCCGGGAAGCGGGTGTTGATCGCCGTGGCGATGCGCTGGGCGGTGGTGAAGTCCGGGTTGCGCAGGGTCAGGCGCATCTGCGGCATGGAGGCCAGCTGGAAGCCCGTTTCGCGCTCGATGATGGCGCCGCCGGCGATCCGACCGGAGGTGGGGACGCCCTTGGAGACCGAACTGCCCGAAGCGCCGCCGGCCGAGATGGAGCCGGTCTGCACCGAGCCTTGCGCCACGGCGTAGACCTGGCCGTCGGCGCCGAGCAGGGAGGTGACCAGCAGGGTGCCGCCCTGCAGGCTCTTGGCGTCGCCGGCGGCCGACACGGTGACGTCCACGGGCGAGCCGGCCGCCGCGAAGGGCGGCAGCTTGGCGGTCACCATGACCACGGCGACGTTCTTGGTGTTGAGGTTGGTCTCGCGAACGTTGACGCCGAGCCGCTCGAACATCGCCTCCAGGCTCTGGCGGGTCATCGGCGCGTTGCGCAGGTTGTCGCCGGTGCCGTTCAGCCCGACCACGATGCCGTAGCCGGTGAGCATGTTCTCGCGCACGCCCTCGAACTCGACCACGTCCTTGATCCGCGACTTGGCGAAGCAGGGCCCGGCGAAAGCCAGGGTTAGGGCGAGGATGACGCTGCCGATGACGCTGATACGCATGACGCTCCCGTGGCGCAGGACTGCACTACGCGAGCCCTTGCGAGAAGTGCGCCACGAAAAAGGCCATTAAAAACAAGGTGATTGCCTGCGCGCGCCCATTGGCTTCGCGTGCTGCGGCAGAATTTGCCCGGCATTAACCATACGGGGTGACAGTGGGGGCTCACAGGACAGGGAGCGGCGTCCAGCCTCCATGAAAGTCACCGGACCCAGCAGTACGGGAAGTGTCGGCGGCGCGAAGGCGGCGCGGCCGGCGGCCGGGCAGAGCGCGTTCAGCGTCCCGACCGCCGGCGCGGCCGGCGCGGCGGGCAGCGTGTCTCGCGCCGGCGCTGTTGGCGGCGTGGGCGGCATCGAGGCGCTGCTGGCGCTGCAGGACGTCGGCGGGCCGCTTGAACGCCGCAAGCGCGCCGTCGGCCGCGCCGGGCGTATTCTCGACGTCCTCGACGACATCAAGCTGGCCATCATCGACGGCGACCTGTCGCCGGCCTCGCTGGAGCGCCTGGTCCGGGCCGTTCGCGAGGGGCGCCAGAATACCGACGACGGTCGCCTGGAAGGTGTCCTCGACGATATCGAGACACGCGCGGCGGTGGAAATCGCCAAGCTGGAACAGGCGAAACTCGCCGCATGAACGCACGCCAAACACGAGGTTCATTGTATGGCGTGCAGCGTTTGCTATAAGGCCGCGCTCGCATGAGCGAGTGCGTGGATGGGGGCGTGAGCGTCAAAATGCAGACGACGACCGTTCTAGTTAAGGCCGATGACTATCGTCCCTCAGAGGACGAAGAGTTCATGAACGAGCGTCAGCTCGCCTATTTCAAGCAAAAGCTGTTGGACTGGAAGGAAGACATCCTCCGCGAATCTCGCGAGACGGTGACTCACCTCCAGAAGGAGACCGAGAATCATCCCGACCTGGCCGATCGCGCCTCGTCGGAGACTGATCGGGCTCTTGAACTTCGTACCCGCGACCGGCAGCGGAAACTGATCTCGAAGATCGACGAGGCCATGCGCCGCATCGAGGACGGGTCCTACGGCTACTGCGAGGAGACCGGCGAACCGATCGGCCTCGCGCGGCTTGCGGCCCGCCCGATCGCGACGCTGAGCCTCGAGGCCCAGGAGCGGCACGAACGCCGCGAACGGGTCCATCGGGACGACTGACCATCTTGGCGCCCCGTCGGCTTTACCGGCGGGGTTGTCTTCTTCCGGGGGCGCCTGTGGCCTCCTGTCCCGGAACCCGGGACGGGAGCGATGGATGAACGACACCCCTGAGGCCGCGACGGCGGCCAACCGCGCGGCCACGCGACGCTACGTCGACGCCTGGCTGGCCGGCGACTTCCCCGCGATGATGGCGACCTACGCCGACGGCTTTATCGTCCATTGGTTCGGCGATAATCCGTTCGCGAAGACCTACCAGGGCAAGGCCGAGGCGATCCCGGCCCTGATGGCGTTCACGCAACGCACCGGGCGCAGGCTGGTGGACATTGTCGACGTGACCGCCGGCCCGGCGCGAGCAGTCGTCATCGTCCGGGAAGCGATCACCGTCGGGGGCGTCGAGCACGAGGTCGAGCGGGCCCTGGTCTATCGCGTCGAGGCCGGATTGCTGGCCGAATGCTGGGTCTACGACCAAGACCAGAGGCTGATCGACGCGGCGCTGTCGTCTTGACTTTGGAGCGTCCAGAGCCGACCTAGCCCGGCTCTTACAAGGACGTCTCCCATGACCGCAAAGGTCCGTTTCGCGCCCTCTCCGACCGGGCGTCTGCATGTCGGCAACATCCGCACCGGGCTGATCAACTGGCTGTTCGCCAGCGGGCAGGGCGGGGTGTTCGTGCTGCGCATCGACGACACCGACCGGGAGCGGTCCACCAAGGACTACGAGGACGGCATCGAGGCCGATCTGACCTGGCTCGGCATGACCTGGGGCGAGCGTTACAACCAGTCGGCCCGCTTTGCGATCTACGACGCCGCCGTCGAGCGCCTGAAGGCCGCCGGCCGTCTATACCCTTGCTACGAGACGCCCGAGGAACTGGACCTTCGCCGCAAGGTCCAGCTGTCGCGCGGCCTGCCGCCGATCTACGATCGGGCCGGCCTGAAGCTGACCGACGAGGACCGCGCCAGGCTGGAGGCCGAGGGCCGCAAACCCCACTGGCGCTTCAGGTTGGAGGGCAAGCGGGTGACCTGGGAAGACCTCGCCCGCGGTCACAGCGAGGTCGACACCGCCTCGATGTCGGATCCGGTCCTGATCCGCGAGGATGGGGGCTATCTCTACACCCTGCCCTCGGTGGTCGATGACATCGAGATTGGTATCACCCACGTCATCCGGGGCGAGGATCACGTCACCAACACCGGGGCCCAGATCGAGATCTTCGAGGCTCTGGGCGCGGTTCCGCCGGCCTTCGCCCACACCACACTGCTGGTCGGCGCCGATGGCCTGGGTCTGAGCAAGCGGATCGGGTCGCTGTCGATGCTGGAACTGCGCGAGCAGGGCTATGAGCCGCTGGCGGTGGTCTCGCACCTGGCCCGCATCGGCACCTCCGATCCGCTTGAGCCGGCGGCCTCGATCGAGGCGCTGGCCGGGGACTTCGCGTTCGGCAAGATGGCCCACCGGGCCGCGCGCTGGGATCCGGAGGACCTGGCCAAGGTCAACGCCGCCATCCTGCACGCCATGCCGTATGTCGAGGCGAAACAACGACTTGCCGCGATAGATGCCGACCTGGGTGAGGCCTTCTGGCTGGCGATCCGTCAGAACCTGACCATGTTCAGGGACGTCGTCGGCTGGGCGGCGGTGGTCTCTGGCGCGGTGACGCCGGCGTTGTCGGACGAGGATCGGCCGGTGGTCGAAGCGGCGCTGGACCTGCTGCCCGCGACGGTCGACGAGACCACCTGGAGCGCCTGGACCGGCGCCGTCAAGGAACGCACGGGAGCCAAGGGCCGTGGGCTGTTCATGCCGCTGCGCCGGGCTCTGACCGGCATGGATCACGGCCCGGACATGGCCGCGATCCTGCCCCTGATCGGTCGGGACAAGGCGGCCCGCAGACTGGCTGGCGAGACCGCCTGATGTCGGGACATGCACTTCAGTGCGTGTCCGGTACAGGTCTCCGCTGAGGTCATGACCCGCAAGCGCATCGACCTGCTGCTCGTCGAGCGCGGCCTGTTCGACAGCCGCGCCCGGGCCCGCGCGGCCATCGAGGCCGGGCTGGTCAGCACGGGCGGCAAGACCGTCGCCAAGCCCTCTGACATGGTCGAGGTGACCGCCGACCTCGCCGCCACGGCGGCCCACCCCTGGGTCGGCCGCGGCGGGCTCAAGCTCGACCATGCGCTGACGCTCTGGCCCGTCGTGGTCGAGGGGCGCACCGTGCTCGACGTCGGAGCGTCGACGGGCGGGTTTACGGAGGTCTGCCTGGCGCGCGGCGCGGCGCGGGTCTATGCGGTCGACGTCGGGCGTGGCCAGCTGCACCCAAGCCTGACGAGCGACCCGCGCGTGGTCGAGCTGTCCGGAACCGACGCGCGGGCCCTGGACGCCAGCCTGATCCCCACGCCGCCGGACCTGATCGTCACCGACGTCAGCTTCATCGCCCTGGCCAAGGCGCTGCCGGCCGCTCTGGCGCTGGCGGGCGAGGGGGCCGAGCTCGTCGCCCTGGTCAAGCCGCAGTTCGAGGTCGGCCGCGAGCGCGTCGGCAAGGGCGGGCTGGTCAAGGACGAGGCGGCGCGGGGGGATGCGCTGGCGGGCGTGGTCGCCTGGCTGGAGAGCATCGGCTGGCGCGTGCTGGCGACGGTCGACAGCCCCATCACCGGTGGCGACGGCAACCGCGAGTTCCTGTTGCGGGCTGTGAAGTCAGGGTCGGGGACAGTTTAAGGTGTCCCTGCAGGGACACCTTAAACTGTCCCCGATGCTTCAAAGAAAAGGCCGCCCACCTCGCGGTGGACGACCTTTCCTCACAGGGCAGGGCGCCGAGGGTTAGTCGACGACCTGATATTCGCCGCGGGCGTCGCGGCAGACGCGCACGAAGCGCTTCTGGACGCGGCCGTCGGGCAGGTAGATCGGGCTTTCGGCCAGCGAGCAGTTGTCGGCCGTCGGGCCGTCGGTCACCGGCATGGTGCGGTAGCCGTAGTCGGTGTCGCGATACGACTCGCCGTAGGCGCGCTGCTCGTAGCCGTAGTAGCCGCCGCTCGCGCCGCCGCCGACATAGCCTTGGTCGGCGCCGTAGCCGCCATAGCTGCCGTAGCTGTTATAGCCGCCGGGCTCGCCGTAGTAGGTCTGGCCGCCGGCCGGGTAGGACGGATCATACGGCGACTCGCAAGCGGCGCCGGACTTGCCCACATTGGCCCCGATCACCGCACCCAGGATGCCGCCGAGCACCGCGCCCTCCGTCTTGGCGCCGCGGCCGGCGATGCTGGAGCCCGCCAGCGCGCCGAGACCGCCGCCGACAAGGGCGCCGCCCGTACCGCGCTGCACCTGGTCCCGACGGCAGGGGTCGTAGTAGCCGCTCTGGCCATAGGCGCCGCCCTGATAGGCGGGGCCCGGCTGGGCCGAGGCGATGGTGGGAACCGCTAGGGCGCCGGCGACAAGCGAGGCCAGGGCCAGACTGGCCGCGCCGCGGGACAGGGTGTTACGGGTCATGAGCTTGCTCTCCTTGAGCTCGACGAAGCGCGGACGGGGGTCATCGGTGACCGGGATCAACCCCGGCCGCTGGGGCGCCACTCGCCGCTGCGGTTGCGACAGACTTCAAAGCCGTTCCAGCGGCGACCGTCGTACTCCTGCACCCAGCGGCAGTTGTCGCGACGGTGCGTGATACGCTTGGGGTAGCTGGAGCAGCGGAAATTCTTCTTGGCGATCTGGTTGCCGGCCACGGCGCCGACGATGCCGCCGAGGACCGCGCCCTCGGTCTTGGCGCCGTCGCCGGCCACGGCCGCGCCCAGCGCTCCGCCGACCAGGCCGCCACCGATGGCGCCGCGGTTGCCGGCCTGCTTGCGTTCATACTTGCAGACGTCGCCACGACCGTAGGATCGCGAGCTCTGGGCCTCGGCGAAGGTCGGAACCAGGAAGCCCGGGGCGGCTATGGCAAGCGCCGCGGTCAGGGAGAGGATGGTGCGCATCAAGCGAGTCCTTCTTCGGCCAGGCTGAAAACTGCCCAACGTCTGTGTTGTGAAGATGGCCGGTGTTTCCTGAACGCTCGTTGAGCGCGCCGTTCATCTTCGTTCATCCGGCGTAAAACGACGCCGGGTTTGCCGCCGGATAATGTTAGGGAGCGCGGTCAGTTCCGTTCGGAGAGTCTGTTGTCGGGCACAGTCGACATTGATGTCACACAGGTTGGAGGGCAGGGCGACGGCCTGGCCGAGGCGCCCGGCGGCGGGCTGCTCTACGTCCCGCTCACCCTGGGCGGCGAGCGGGCGCGGGTGCGGATCGAGGGCCAGCGGGCCGAGGTGGTCGAGCGGCTGACGTCCAGCCCCGAGCGTGTCGCGCCGCCCTGTCCCCACTTCGGCGTCTGCGGCGGCTGCGCGCTGCAGCACTGGGCTGCGGCGCCCTACCTGGCCTGGAAAACCGATCAGGTGCGGCTGGCCCTTTCGCGGGAGCGGATCGACACCGACATCCTGCCCATCTTCGCCTCGCCGCCGGGCACGCGTCGGCGGCTGGCCCTGCACGCCCGCCGGGGCGGCAAGGGCGTCATCCTGCTGGGCTTCAAGGAGCGGCGCAGCTGGTCGCTGGTCGATATCGACGTCTGCACCATCGCCGATCCGAGGCTGGTCGCCGCCCTGCCGGCGCTGCGCCGCCTGGCTGATCCGTTCCTGGAGCATCCCAAGTCGGCCCCAACCCTGCACGTCACCTGGACCGGCGCGGGCCTGGACGTCGACGTCACCGGCGTCGAGCGCAAGAGCGGCGGGCTGTCGGCCGACGCCCGCATGCGCGCCGCCGAGGTGGCCTCGGCTGGCGACATGGCCCGGGTCAGCCTGGCGGGCGAGACCGTCTATGGCGCGCGCCTGCCGGTGGTGAAACTGGGCGACGCCGTCGTCACCCTGCCGGCCGGCGCCTTCCTGCAGGCCGTTCCGGTCGCCGAGGCCGCCATGGCGCAGCTGGCCTGCGAGGCCGTCGCCGGCGCCGGTCGAATCGCCGACCTCTATTGCGGCGTGGGCACCTTCACCTTCCACCTGGCCCGACTGGCGCCGGTGCTGGCCGCTGACTCGTCGGCCCCCGCCATCGCCGCGCTGAAGGCCGGCATCGCCACCGCCCCGGGCCTCAAGCCCATCACCGCCGAGGCGCGCGACCTGGCCCGGCGGCCGATGCTGGCGACGGACCTGGCCAAGGTCGACGCCGTGGTCTTCGACCCGCCCCGCGCCGGCGCCCTCGAACAGTCGCGCGAGATCGCCCTCAGCAAGGTCTCGCGGGTGGTCGGCATCTCCTGCAACCCGCAGACCTTCGCCCGCGACGCCCGGGTGCTGATCGACGCCGGCTTCACCCTGAAGTCGGTGCGCCCGATCGACCAGTTCCTGTGGTCGCCGCACGTCGAGCTGGTCGGGGTGTTCGAGCGGTAGCCTGACGGCCGGGGATCTGCACCTCCGTGCGTGTCCACAGCGGCTTCAGCAAGCGGCAGGGGACACGTGCCGAAGACGGAACAAGTCCCCGCAGTGGGCCTATCCGAACAGCAGCTCCATCTGGTCACCCGCCCTGGGCGGCGGGCGGAACTGCGTTGCGTCGAGCGTCCGTCTCGGCTGGTCCAGGCCGTAGCGGGCGCGGGCGGCGGCGAAGCGGCGGGCGACGAGGTCGGCGACCGGGCCGGCGCCGCGCTGCCGCTCGCCCCACTGCGAGACATAGTCCTTGCCGCCCCGCGTCTGGCGGATCAGCGACATGACCCGCGAGGCCCTGTCCGGATGGTCGCTGGCCAGCCACTGCTGAAACAGGTCGGCGATCTCCAGCGGCAGCCGCACCAGCACATAGCCCGCGCCGGTCGCCCCGGCCGCCGCCGAGGCCTCCAGCACCGCTTCCAGCTCATGATCGTTGAGGCCGGGGATCACCGGCGCGAACATCACCGTCACCGGGCAACCGGCGTCGGTCAGCCGGCGCACCGCGTCCAGCCGGCGCTGCGGCGTGGCGGCGCGGGGCTCCATGCCGCGCGCCAGCTTGCGGTCCAGGGTGGTGATCGAGATCGCCGCGCTGGCCAGCCCGGCCTTGCCCATCTCGCCCAGGATATCGGCGTCGCGGGTGATGAGGTTGGACTTGGTGATGATGCTCAGCGGGTGGCGAAAGGCCTGGAGCACCTCCAGCACCTGGCGGGTGACGCGCAGCTTGCGTTCGATCGGCTGATACGGGTCGGTGTCGGCGCCGACCTGGATATGCCTGGGCTTGTAGCCCTTCCTGGACAAATCGGCGGTCAACAGGCCGGCGGCCTCAGGTTTGAAGAACAGCCGGCTCTCGAAGTCGAGGCCCGGCGACAGGCCGAGGTAGGCGTGTGCCGGGCGTGCGAAACAATAGATGCAGCCGTGCTCGCAGCCCCGGTAGGGATTGATCGAGCGGTCGAAGTGGATGTCGGGGCTGCTGTTGCGGGCGATGATCGTCTTGGCCATGTCCGGCAGCACGCTGGTGGTCAGCTGGGCCGGTTCGGCGTCGTCCAGCGTCCAGCCGTCGTCGAACGCCTCGCGCTCGGCGGCGATGCAGCGGCTGGTCGCGTTGCTGCGCGCGCCGCGACCTTTGGCGAGGGGCGGGGAGGGGGCCATGGGGGCAGTCTACGCGGGCTCGAGAACATAACAAGAACAAGTTGACCCCAACCGGCGGGATGGCGCCTAAGGGGGCATGATCAGCGTCATCGTTCCGACCCGCGACTCCGCCGCCGTGCTGGGGCCCTGTCTGTCGGCGCTGGTGCCGGCGGCGGTCACCGGGCTGGTGCGGGAGGTCATCCTCGCCGACGGCGGCTCGGGCGACGCCACGCTGGCCATCGCGCAGGACGCCGGGGCGCGGGTCGTGGCCGGCGATGTCGCGGCGGCCGTGGCGACGGCGAAGAGCGGCTGGCTGCTGATCCTGCCGCCGACGACCCGGCTTGAACCTGGCTGGGAGGCGGAGGTCGACCACCACGTCAACCGGTTCACCGGCCGGGCCGCCTGCTTCCGGCTGGCGGTCGACGGCGGCGGCCCGGTGGCGCGGCTGCGGGAATGGTTCGGCGGGATCGGCGCCCCGACGCCCGCCCACGGCCTGCTGGTCGAGCGGGCGCGGTTCGGGGCGGTCGGCGCGCCGCGCCGGCTGGGCGCGCGGGCCTTCGTGCCTGGCTGACCTACCGGTCCAGGCGGATGTCGATGATCGGTTCGCCCCGGGCGAGGGCGTCGAGGGTCCGGGTCTCGCCGCCGAACGTCTTGCGGTAGGTCCAGTAGGCGGCCATGACCTTCTCGACGTAGTCGCGGGTCTCCAGGGCCGGCAGACTTTCGACCAGCAGCAGGGTGTCCGCGTCCGGCCCGACCTTCTTGAGGGTGTTCAGCACGGTGCCGGCGCCGGCGTTGTAGGCGGCCACGGCGCGCAGGACGTCGTAGGCCTCCGGCCCGCCGCCCAGCCCGCGCTCCATCAGCCAGGTGAAATAGTCCTGCCCGACCCGCAGGTTGGTGGGGCCGTCCAGCAGCGGCATCGGGTTGAGGATCAGGTGGTCGTCGCCCGCCGCGCGGGCCGCCGCCACCGGCCGCACCTGCATCAGCCCCATCGCCCCGGCGCCGGAGACGGCGTACTCATTGAAGCCGCTTTCCTTCCAGACCAGGGCGTAGACCAGAGCCCGGTCCAGCGTCCAGCCGCCGGACGGGAACAGCTCGGGGGCCGGATAGTCGGTCGGCGCCCGGCGACGCGGCGGCGGACCGGGCCGGCGCAGCGACAGGGTCGGGGTTGTGTCGGCGGCCGTGGTGATCGGGGCGTTGAGCGCCAGGACCAGCGCCTCCCACTGCCGGCGCTCGGTCGCGGCCTTCGCGGTCGCCAGGCCGGCCCGCAGCTCGAGCCCCGCCTCCGCCTGGCGGCCGATCTGCATCAGGGCGGCGGCGCGGCGGGCGCGGGCGTTGCTCTTCACGAACGGGCCGATGTCGGCCAGAGTCGGCGCGGCGAGCCTCGGGGCGGTCGAGGCGCGGACCAGCAGCGACGAGGCGCCGGGCGCCGTCCAGGCGTCCAGCGACCCGACCCGCGCGCCGTCCAGCTCCAGCGCCCGCTGCGCGATCATGCCGTAGAAGCTGTGCGGGGTTTTCGCGGCCATGCGCAGGAAGGCTGTCGCCTGACCAGCGTCGCCGAGGGCGCGCGAGGCCCTGGCGGCCCAGAAGGCGCCGCCGGCCCGCAGCCACTCCTCCTCGGCTTCGTCGATCGCGACGGCGCGGAAGAAGCCTCGGGCGTCCTCGTAGCGGCCCAGGCGCCACGCGGCCAGGCCGGCGATCCAGGCGTTGCCGGCCGACGGGGCCAATGCCAGAGCGCGGGCGGCGTCGCCGGAGTAGTAGGCCTCGCGGGCGGCGCGGTCGCGGTCCGGACCGGCCGGGCCGCCGGCCAGGGAAGCGGCGCTCTCGACGCGGGCCCAGGTACGGCTGACCTCCAGGAAGGCCGGCGCCTTGGGGTCCGGCGCTCCGGCCGGCTTGCGCTTCAGCGCCAGGGCGTAGACGCGCTCGGCGCCGGGATGGTCGCCGTGGGCCTTCAGCCAGTCCACCAGCTCGTCGTATTCGGCGCGGTAGGCGGTGGGGTGCATCAGCCGCACGAAGGCGACATGGCCGGCGAGGGTCTTGTCCTTGACCCGCTCCAGGCTGGCCTCGGCGGCGGTGAAGTCGCCGCGCGAGGTGGCGGCGAAGGCCTCGCGGTAGGCGCGCTCGTCCATGGGCGACAGAACGTCGGTCCCGGCGGCGCGGGCCGGTGCGACCTGGAAGACCATCGCCAGCGCCACGGCCAGGGCCATGACCAGCGCTCGTACGCCTGCCGTCATGCTGTTGCTCGCGCGCCCCCGGGGTTGCGCGGTCCTTCGCCCGTTGAGGAGGGTGGAACCTAGTGCCAGTGTCGGCGGGGGGAAAGCGGTTTCGCGCCGCGCGCGTGGTCGGCGCGGTTGCGGCGCCGCTCTCCGACGGCCATACGGGCGGGAGACTTCGGGAGCGCATATGGACCGGCGAGAGACATGGGGGGCGTTGATCCTGGCCCTGGCGCTCTTCTTCGCCGCGCCCGCCGTCGCCCAGGCGCCGCAGGACCTGCAGCGCTGGGCCACGATCAACGCCGCCGCGCCGGCGCCGTCGGCCGACCTCGCCCGGCAGGCCATCACGGCGGCCCAGGCCGACTGTCCGGCGGACGGGGCGAGCCTGGGCGTCATCGAGCCGGTCACCGCCTGGCCTCGCGTGGACGCCGCCATCGCGTCGGGCCAGCTGGCCAACGCCTGGGCCGTGACCATCCAGCGGGTCGACTGCCCGCAGGGCTTCGCCCGCTACATCCTGCTGCGCGACGGTTCGGGCGGTCTGACCGCCCAGATGGTCCATGTCGGCCAGTCCCATGTCGATCTGGACAGCCTGGCCGGCGTCGTCATGACCCGGGCGATGCGCACGGCCGGCGCGGCGGCGGCGCGTGACATTCCCGGCTGCTCGCCAGACCGGGTGGCCCGAACCGGCGCCCTGGCCCGCATCGACATGATCGACGACGCGGCGATCGGTCCCGACCGCTACGGCCTGCGCGACAGCGGGACCTGGCGGGAGGCCTGGGTCTTCGGCATCTGCGGCCGCACCCTGACGGTGACCATGGACTTCGAGGCGACGCCCGAGGGACTGAAGGCCACGCCCTCGCCCTGGGCCAGCCTGGCGCGCTGATCGTCAGCTTTGCTGGGGCGGCCTTTCAGGAAGCATGGCTAGGCGCCGGCGGCTCGCGTCCTCTATGACAACGCTCTGCATTTCCGGAGCCTGCCCATGACCGACGCCTCGCTGTTCACGCCGCTGACCTTCGCCCATGGCCCGGCGATGAAGAACCGGCTGATGCTGGCGCCGTTGACCAACACCCAGAGCCATCCGGACGGGAAGCTGTCGGAGGAGGAATTCCGCTGGCTGACCATGCGGGCTGAAGGCGGGTTTGGCCTGACCATGACCTGCGCCGCCCACGTCCAGCGCATCGGCCAGGGCTTCCCCGGCCAGCTGGGCGCCTGGTCGGACGACCAAATCGAGGGCCTGACCCGTCTGGCCGCCGCCATCAAGGCCCAGGGCAGCATCGCCGTGGTCCAGCTGCACCACGCCGGCATGCGCTCGCCGGCCGAGCTGATCGGCGAGGCGCCGGTCTGCCCGTCCGACAACGAAGAGTTCAAGGCCCGCGCCCTGACCGGGGCCGAGGTCGAGCAGCTGGTTGCGGACTTCATCGCCGGCGCCGTGCGCAGCCAGAAGGCCGGCTTCGACGGCGTCGAGATCCACGGCGCCCACGGCTATATCCTCGCGCAGTTCCTCAGCCCCGAGGTCAATCTGCGCACCGACCAGTGGGGCGGCTCGGCGGCGAACCGCAATCGGATCGTCATCGACATTCTCAAGGGCGTTCGCGCAGCCTGCGGCGAGGCCTTCCAGATCGGCCTGCGCCTGTCGCCGGAACGGTTCGGCATCGTGCTGGCCGAATGCCGCGATCTGGCCCAGCAGCTGATGACCGAGGGCCTGATCGACTACCTCGACATGTCGCTGTGGGACGTGCGCAAGGCGCCGATGGACGAGGCCTTCGCCGGCCAGAGCCTGATCAGCGTGTTCACAGGCCTCGACCGTGGCGCGGTGCGGCTTGGCGTGGCCGGCAAGGTGATGGCGCGGACCGACGCCGAATGGTGCCTGGAGCAGGGCTGCGACTTCGTGTTGATCGGCCGCGGCGCCATCCTGCACCACGACTGGCCGACCCTGGCCGCCGCCGATCCCGATTTCCGCCCCATCGCCCTGCCGGTCACCCGCGAACACCTCCAGCGCGAGGGCCTCAGTGATCGCTTCGTCACCTACATGCAGGCGTGGAAGGGGTTCGTGGCGGAGGATGAGGCCGTTCCGGCCTGATTTACCTCATTGCTGTCATCCCGGACGCCGCAGGCGATCCGGGACCCAGCGGGGCCGTGCGACCGCGTCTGGGTCCCGGCTCTCCGCTGCGCTGCGGCCGGGATGACAGAATTGGAGACGGACGGTGCGGTTGACCCGCAGGCCCCTCCAGGTCCCTCAACTCACTCCGGCCGCACTGGCCGGTCCAGCCGCTCGGTCAGCATCAGCAGGTCCTGCCAGGCCTTCTTCTTGGCGGCCGGCTGGCGCAGCAGGAAGGCGGGATGCAGGGTCGGCAGGGCGGGCAGGGTCAGGCCGCTGGCCTCGCCGGTCCATTCGAACCAGCGCCCGCGCATCGACAGGATGCCTTCCTCGCGCCCCAGCACCGACTTGGCCGAGGCGCCGCCGACCAGCAGCAGCATCTTGGGGTCAACCAGCTGGATGGCCCGCTCCAGGAACGGCTGGCAGACGGCCTGTTCGGCGGGCGTCGGGATGCGGTTGCCGGGCGGACGCCAGAAGACGGTGTTGGTGATGAACACCCGGCCGGTCAGCCCGGCGGCGGCGATCATCCGGTCCAGCAGCTGACCCGCGCGGCCGACGAACGGGGCGCCTTGCGCGTCCTCGTCGCCGCCGGGGCCCTCGCCGATGATGACCAGCGGCGCGTCGGCCTCGCCCCGCGAGAAGACGGCCTGTTTCGCGCCCTCGAACTTCAGCGGGCAGCCGTCGAAGGCGGCGATGGCGGCGGCCAGCGCCTCCAGGTCCTGCGCTGCCGCCGCGCGGACCTTCGCCTCGGCCACGGCGGCGGCATGGTCCGGCGCGGCCCGCGCGCCGGCGCCGCCGGTGGGCTTCAGTGGGCGCGGGGCCGGCTGGACCTTGGCCTTCAGCCGCTCGGCGCCCTCGGCCAGGCGGTCGATGGGCGCGTCGGCATAGGCCGTATCGACGCCCGCCTCGGCCCAGAAGGCGAGGGCGGCCTCGGCGGCGCGGATGTCGGGCATGGCGGTCACCCGTCAGACTTACCCGGCCGGGAGCGGTTCGCCTAGGGTCGCGCACGCGTTGCTTTCGTCATGGTTGCATCAACCATGTTCGTTCGCGGAGGGTTGATCCTGCCGTGCGATGCTTCTGGCGTCGGGGGCAGGAGAAGGAGACCTGCCTGCCATGGAACTGCATCGCTTTCGCCTGCTCGCGTCGCCCGCCAGGCCTTCCAGGGGCGGAGATCCGCCGATGCGCTGCATCGCCGGGGATTGCGTCTGGGTGCGCTGGGCGCGCCATGCCGACGATGCGGGGGATACGCCCCGCGCCCGGGTGCTTCGCGCCTATCTGGCCGACCTGACCGGGCTGTGCCGCTGTCCGCGTCGACGCTTCAGCCGGTGGGCGTGACCATGACCGACCCCAAGGCGTTTTCGTACGCCGTCGTCCGGATGGGCGACGAATGGAAGGTGGTCTGCGCTCGCAACGCGATGGGCCATTTCGCGCGCCGGGACGAGGCTCTCATCGCGGCCAGCGCGCTGGCCGCCCAGGCCGCCGCCGCCGGCCACGCCGCCGAGGTGCTGGTCCAGAGCGACAGCGGCGAACTGCGGCAGGCCTGGCAAGGCTAGTTACGAGCGGTTCGCAACACCGCTTTCCGACTTGACCACCCTTGCGTCGCCTCGGAATAAGACCCTGAAACAACAGGGGATCGATCCATGTCCGAAGACGCCGTCGAACGCGAATCCATGGAGTACGACGTCGTCATCGTCGGCGGCGGCCCCTCGGGCCTGGCCGCGGCGATCCGGCTCAAGCAGCTCGAGGCCGAGCAGGGCCGCGAGGTCTCCGTCGCGCTCATCGAGAAGGGGTCCGAGGTCGGCGCCCACATCCTGTCCGGCGCGGTCATCGATCCCAAGGCGCTTAACGAGCTCATCCCTGACTGGAAGGCGCTGGGCGCCCCGCTCGACACGCCGGTCACCAAGGACAAGTTCCTCCTGCTGGGTCCGCAGGGCGAACTGGACCTGCCGATGTTCGCCCTGCCGCCGTTCATGCACAACGACGGCTGCTACATCGCCTCGCTGGCCAACCTGACCCGCTGGCTGGCCGGGCAGGCCGAGGCGCTGGGCGTGGAGATCTATCCGGGCTTCGCGGCCTCCGACCTGGTCTATCGCGAGGACGGCTCGGTGAAGGGCGTCGTCGTCGGCGTGGTCGGCATCGGCAAGGACGGCGAGCACAAGCCCGACTACCAGCCGGGCATGGAGCTGCACGGCAAGTACGTGTTCATCGCCGAGGGCGTGCGCGGCTCGCTGGCCAAGCAGCTGGAGGCGAAGTTCGACCTGCGCGAGGGCAAGAGCCCGCAGAAGTACGGCATCGGCATCAAGGAGCTGTGGCAGGTTCCCGACGCCAACTTCCGCCCGGGCCTGGCCCAGCACACCACGGGCTGGCCTTTGGACGACAAGACCGGCGGCGGCAGCTTCATGTACCACTTCGGGGAGAACTACGTGGCCATCGGCTACGTCGTGCACCTGAACTACAAGAACCCCTGGCTGTCGCCGTTCGACGAGTTCCAGCAGTTCAAGCACCACCCGTCGGTCAAGCCCTACCTGGAAGGCGGCAAGCGCATCGCCTACGGCGCCCGCGCCATCACGGAGGGCGGCTGGCAATCGATCCCCAAGCTCAGCTTCCCGGGCGGCGTCTTGATCGGTTGCTCGGCCGGCTTCGTGAATGTACCGCGCATCAAGGGCAGCCACAACGCCATGAAGTCCGGCATGCTGGCCGCCGAGGCCGCCTTCGCCGCGCTCGGCGAGGGTCGGCAGGGTGACGCGCTGACCAGCTACCAGACCGCCTTCGAGGGCAGCTGGATCGCGAAGGAACTGAAGGTCGTCCGCAACGCCAAGCCGCTGCTCACCAAGCTCGGCACCTTCCTGGGCGGCGCGGTCGGCATGTTCGATATGTGGTGCACCCATCTGCTGGGCGGCTTCTCGTTCCTCGGCACGCTCAAGCACGAGAAGACCGACGCCGCCTCCACCGGGCTGGCGGCCGACTACCCGCAACTGGCCTATCCCAAGCCCGACGGCGTGATCAGCTTCGACAAGCTGAGCTCGGTCTTCCTGTCGGCGACCAACCACGAGGAAGATCAGCCGGCGCACCTGCGGCTCAGGGATCCCTCGGTGCCGATCAACGTCAACCTGCCCCGCTACGGCGAGCCGGCGCGGCTCTACTGCCCGGCGGGCGTCTACGAGGTGCTGTACGACGAGGCGGGGAACAATCCGAAGTTCCAGATCAACGCCCAGAACTGCGTCCACTGCAAAACCTGCGACATCAAGGACCCGTCGCAGAACATCGTCTGGACCACCCCTGAAGGCGGCGGCGGTCCGAACTACCCGAACATGTAGGGCGGGCTTCTCACGCGACGCACGATCCGCCTTGCCGCCGCCAAAGTTTGCGGCAAGGTGGGCGGCATGAAGCTGCGTCACGCCTTGCCTGTTCTCGCCCCCCTCGCCTTCGCCGCCGCCGCGGCGCTGGCCGCGCCCGCCGTCGCCAAGCCCGCCAGGGTCGAGGCGCCGAGCTCTGACGTGGCGTTCGGGGAGAGCGGTCGAGGGTCGCCCTACGGCCTGTTCCTGGCCGGGCAGGCGGCGATGAAGGATGGCCGCAACGCGCTGGCGCTACAGTACTTCGACCGCGCCACGGCCTCCGACATCGACCTGGACGGCAAGACCATCAACCGGCGGGCCTTCATCGCGGCGGTCTTCGCCGGCGACGTGCCCCGCGCGGCCAGGCTGGCGCCCGGCGAGGACGCCGGCCTGACGCTGCAGCGTCTCGGCGCGCTGGAAAAGGTTGTCGACGCCATCGCCAACGGCCGGGCCCGCGAGGCCCAGGACATCCTGGCCAGCGGCGCGGTCAGTATTCCGCATCGCCCGGTCGCGGCGCTGCTCGCGCCCTGGGCCGCCGCCGCCGCGGGCGACAAGGAGGGCGCGGTGGCGCGTCCTGACCTGCGCGGCGACCGGCTGGTCGAGGTGTTCGGCCAGCTCGGCCAGGCCCAGCTGTTCGAGCGGGCCAAGCGCTACGACGAGGCCGAGACCGACTACATGGCTCTGACCAGCCTGGGCGACGCCGGCCTGCTGTTCATGCTCGATCACGGCGCCTTCCTGGAACGGCGCGGCCGTCGCGCCGAGGCGATCGTCCTCTACGACAAGGGCCTCCAGCAGGCGCCGGGGGACGCCGGTCTGCTGGCCGCCCGTGATCGCGCCGCCCGTCGCGGCAAGGCGCCGCCGCTGCCCACCGCGCGCCAAGGCGCCGCGCGCGCCATCCTGCCGTTCGCCACCGCCCTGGTTGGCGAGCGCCAGAGCGAGATGGCGCTGGCCTATGTCCGGATGTCCCTCTACCTCGACCCGACCCGCGAGGACGCCCGGGTTCTGCTCGGCGATGTTCTGAACGCGCTCGACGATTCCGACGGCGCCCGCGAGGCCTATGCCGCCATCCCGAGCGGGTCGCCCTATTACGCCGCCGCCCGGGCCAAGCTGGCCTGGAGTTATCAGTCCGCCAAGGACGCCGACCGGGGACTGGGCATGGCCCGGCAGGCCTACGAGGCCTATCCGGCTGATCGCGACGCGGCCGTGACCTATGCCGACCTTCTGCGCGCCAACGAACAGTTCGCCGAGTCGGCGGTGGTTCTCGACGGCGTCATCACCCGCGCCGGCGGCACGCCCGACTGGCGCCTGCTCTACATGCGCGGCATCGCGCTGGAGCGGTCCGGGCAGTGGCCCGCCGCCGAGAAGGACCTGGTCGCGGCCCTGGCCCAGCAGCCCAACGAGCCCGACCTGCTCAACTACCTGGGTTACGCCTGGATCGATCGCGGAGAGCGGCTCGCCGAGGCCATGGACATGGTCAAGCGGGCCGTCGCCGCCAATCCGCGCTCGGGCGCCATGGTCGACTCGCTTGGTTGGGCCTACTTCCGTATCGGTGACTTCCGCCGAGCGGTGGAGAAGCTGGAGGAGGCGGTCCTGCTGTCGCCCGCCGATCCGGAGATCAACAATCACCTGGGCGACGCCTACTGGCGCGTCGGCCGCCAGATCGAGGCCCGGTTCCAGTGGAGCCGCGCCCTGACGCTTGATCCGCCGCCCCAGATCAAGGCCGACGCCGAGGCCAAGCTGAAGAGCGGCCTGCCGCCGGTCGCGGCGAGCGCTGTGGCCAGCAACTAGTCCTCTCCGTCTTCGGTGAGGACGGAAGTCTTGCGGCT
The DNA here is from genome assembly GCA_030652755.1 of Caulobacter sp. Lineage (GTDB taxonomy): Bacteria > Pseudomonadota > Alphaproteobacteria > Caulobacterales > Caulobacteraceae > Caulobacter. The sequence continues at coordinate 49,741 of JAUSPV010000045.1, forward strand.
CATCGGCGATGGTGGTGAAGGTTCACCATGAGCCTCTCCGCATTCGCACCGGCCAAGGTGAACCTGTTCCTGCACGTCGGGCCGCTGGCGGCGGACGGCTATCATCCGCTGGCCAGTCTGATGGTCTTCGCCGACGTCGGCGACACCGTGGCTGTGCAGGCGGCCGAGGCGCCGGAATTCCAGGTCACCGGGCCGTTCGGATCCCTGGTCGAGGATGGCCCCGACAACCTGGTCGTGCAGGCGGCCCGGGCGCTGTTCGAGCATGTGAAGGGGCCCCAGCCGCCGTTCCGGCTGCTGCTCGACAAGCAGCTGCCCGTGGCGGCGGGCCTGGGCGGGGGGTCGTCCGACGCCGGGGCGACGCTGCGGCTGCTGAACTCCGCGCTCGATCTGGCCATCCAGGACGAGATGCTGAGCGCCATCGCGGCGCGGCTGGGCGCCGACGGGCCCGTCTGCCTGTGGGGCAAGGCCGCCATCGCGCGGGGCAGGGGCGACCGCCTCAGCGCGCCGCCGGCCTTCGCGCCGATCGACGCGGTGCTGGTCAATCCGCGCGTGCCCTCGTCCACTGGCGCGGTCTACCGGGCCTATGACGAGGCCGGCGCGCCGGGCGGCGCCGACCTGCCGCCGATGCCTGACGCCTTCGAGAGCCCCGAGGAGATGGCCGCCATCCTCAACTGGTGCCGCAACGACCTCGAGGCGCCGGCCGTGCGTCTGGCGCCGGCCATCGGCGAGGTGCTGGAGACGTTGCGCGGCGAGCCCGAGACCCTGCTGGCCCGGATGAGCGGCTCGGGCGCCACCTGCTTCGCCCTCTGCGCCGGCGATATCGAGGCCGAGGGCCTGGCCGAGCGCCTGGAGCAGATGCGGCCCGACTGGTGGGTGAGGCGCTGCCGGCTTTCGTGATCCGCTGACGGGGACACGCACTGAAGTGCATGCCCCCCCGCCGGAAAAGCCAAGGGCGCGGACCCTTTCGGATCCGCGCCCCCGGTACGCTTGTAGTTGGTCGTCTATCAGGCGTGGTAGGCGCGTTCACCGTGCTCGGTGATGTCCAGGCCTTCCTCTTCGGTTTCCGGGCTGACCCGCAGGCCGACCGTGAACTTGATGATGAAGAAGACAACCGAGGACAGGACGCCCGACCAGACCACCGTGAAGGCGACCGCCTTGACCTGGGCCAGGACCTGGGTGGCCATGACGTAGGTGCCGTTGTCGCAGGTGGTGATGTCGCCGTCCGCCGCGCAGGTGGTGTAGTCGACGACGCCCGCGCCGCCCCATTCGGGGTTGACCAGCAGGCCGGTGGCGATGGCGCCGACGATGCCGCCGATGGCGTGGATGCCGAAGGCGTCCAGGCTGTCATCGTACTTCAGCGCGTTCTTGATGGCCGAGCAGAAGACCACGCAGATCGGGCTGACGATGAGGCCCAGGATGATGGCGCCCATCGGTCCGGCGAAGCCGGCGGCCGGCGTGACGGCCACGAGACCGGCGACGATGCCCGAAGCCAGGCCGAGCATGGAGGCCTTCTTGCGCGTCACCCATTCCACGACCATCCAGGAGAAGCCGGCGGCGGCGGTGGCCAGGAAGGTGTTCACCATGGCCAGCGAGGCGTAGCTGTTGGCTTCCATGTTGGAGCCGGCGTTGAAGCCGAACCAACCCACCCACAGGAGGCCGGCGCCGACGAGGGTCAGCGTCAAGCTGTGCGGCGGCATCGGCTCTTTCTGGTAGCCCGAACGCTTGCCGAGGATCAGGGCGCCGGCGAGGGCGGCGATACCGGCGTTGATGTGGACCACGGTGCCGCCGGCGAAGTCGAGCGCGCCCCAGCTCCACAGCAGACCGGCCTGGATCGGCGCTTCCGGGTTCAGGGCCACGCTGTCGGGACCCGCCCACCACCAGACCATGTGGGCCATCGGGTAGTAGACCAGGATCGGCCACAGGACCGCGAACATCACGGTGGCGCTGAACTTCAGGCGCTCGGCGAGACCGCCGAGGACCAGGGCCGCGGTGATGCAGGCGAAGGTCATCTGGAAAGCCAGGAAGGTGTATTCCGGGACGTTGGTTCCGACCGAGAAGGTTCCGACTTCCGAGGACGTGTCCACGCCCTTGAGGAACATCTTGTCGAGGCCGCCGACGAACAGGTCGGCCGTGCCGCCGTCCGTGAAGGCCAGGCTGTAGCCCCACAGCGCCCAGGTGATCATGCCCACCACGGTGACCGTGGAGACCTGCATCAGCATGGACAGCATGTTCTTCTGGCGAACCAGGCCGCCGTAGAACAGGGCCAGGCCCGGGATGATCATCAGCAGCACGAGCAGCGCCGAGAGCATCATCCAGGCGTTATCGGCCTTGTTCATCGAGGTTTCGATGGTCGGCGCCTCGGCGGCCGCCGGAGCGGCGGCCTCGGGCGCCGGAGCCGGCGCCGCCTCGGCCGGAGCCGCAACGGTTGTTTCGGCGGCGGGAGGCGCGGCCTCCTGGGCGAATGCGGGAGCCGCCATTGGCGCTCCGGCGAGTACGGCGACGGCGGTCAATGCCGCCAGCCGTCCGAGAAGTGTTGATTTCATCGTCGCTATCCCCTTGTCCCGATGATGTTGGTCAGAGCGCGGCCGAACCGGTTTCACCGGTCCGAATCCGCACGGCGTCCTCGACGTTCAGGACGAAGATCTTTCCGTCGCCGATCTTGCCGGT
>JAUSPV010000046.1 GCA_030652755.1 Caulobacter sp.
TGCTCGAAAGCGAGCTGTTCGGCCACGAGAAGGGCGCCTTCACCGGCGCCGTGGCCCGGCGCATCGGCAAGTTCGAGGAAGCCACCGGCGGCACCCTGCTGCTGGACGAAATCAGCGAGATGGACGCCCGCCTGCAGGCCAAGCTGCTGCGCGCGCTGCAGGAACGCGAGATCGACCGCGTCGGCGGCGGCAAGCCGGTGAAGGTCGACATCCGCGTCATCGCCACCTCCAACCGCGACCTGGCCCAGGCGGTGAAGGACGGCGTGTTCCGCGAGGATCTGCTGTACCGCCTGAACGTCGTGAACCTGCGGCTGCCGTCGCTGCGCGAGCGGCCGGGCGACATCATCGCCCTGTCGGAGCACTTCGTGAAGAAGTACGCCATCGCCAACGGCATGCCCGAGCGGCCGCTGTCGGGCGAGGCCCGCCGCCGGCTGGTCACCCACCGCTGGCCGGGCAACGTCCGCGAGCTCGAGAACGCCATGCACCGGGCGGTGCTGCTGTCCTCGGGTCCGGAGATCGAGGAGTTCGCCATCCGCCTGCCGGACGGCGCCCCGATGTCGCCGACTCCCGACGCCGCGGTGGCCCGCAACGCCTCGATGGCCGCCGAGGCCGCCAGCCGGTCGTTCGTCGGCCAGACGGTGGCGCAGGTCGAGCAGCAGCTGATCCTCGACACCCTGAGCCACTGCACGGGCAACCGGACGCATGCCGCCACCATCCTGGGCATCTCGATCCGCACCCTGCGCAACAAGCTGAAGGAATATTCCGAGGCCGGCGTCGCCGTGCCGGCCCCGCAGGCCGGCATCGGCAACGCGGCCTGATCGCCTCCTGTCCCGAGTAACCCATGGCTGACACCAGCGTAGCCGGCGTTTCCAACCGCCCCAGTCCCAGCGAAGTCTGGGGCTGGCTGGCGCGTGGCGAGGTCGGGCTGGCGATCGGCATCGTCGGCATCATCGTCCTGCTGATCCTGCCGATCCCGCCGTTCATGCTGGATCTGCTGCTGACGATCTCCATCGGCAGCTCGATCCTGATCCTGATGACGGCGCTGCTGATCAAGAAGCCGCTGGAGTTCACCGCCTTCCCGACGGTGCTGCTGGTCACCACCCTCTACCGCCTGGGCCTGAACCTGGCCTCGACCCGCCTGATCCTCAGCCATGGCCACGAGGGCGCCCACGGGGCCGGCGACGTGATCAAGGCGTTCGGCGACCTGATGATGGGCGGCAGCTTCATCATCGGCCTGATCATCTTCGCCATCCTGGTCCTGGTGAACTTCGTGGTCGTCACCAAGGGCTCGGGCCGGATCGCCGAAGTGGCTGCCCGATTCAGCCTCGACGCCATGCCCGGCAAGCAGATGGCCATCGACTCCGACCTGTCCTCGGGTCTGATCGACCAGGACCAGGCCAAGCTGCGCCGCAAGGAACTGGAGCAGGAATCGACCTTCTTCGGGGCCATGGACGGCGCCAGCAAGTTCGTGAAGGGCGACGCCATCGCCGGGCTGGTGATCGTCGGCATCAACATCATCGGCGGCATGCTGATCGGCATCCTGCAGCACGACATGGCGGCCGGCGCCGCCGCCGAAACCTACACCCTGATGACCGTCGGCGACGGCCTGGTCAGCCAGATTCCGGCGCTGATCATCTCGATCGCCGCCGGCCTGCTGGTCTCCAAGGCCGGCGTCGAGGGGGCGGCGGACAAGGCGCTGGTCAAGCAGCTGGCCATGAACCCGCTGAGCCTGGGCATGGTCTCGGCCACCTCCGGCGTGCTGGCCTTCATCCCCGGCATGCCGGTCATCCCTTTCCTGGCGGTGGCGGTCGGGGCCGGCGCGCTGGCCTGGCACAGGTCGCACCCGGCGCCCGAAATCGCGCCGATGATTGACCTGGACGCCGCGCCGGTCGAGCAGGAGGAGGAGCCGATCAGCGCCTCCCTGGCCATCGACGATATCAAGATCGAGCTGGGCTACGGCCTGCTGGCCCTGATCAACGACCTGGACGGCCGCAAGCTGACCGACCAGATCCGCGCCCTGCGCAAGACTCTGGCGGCGGACTACGGCTTCGTCATGCCGCCGGTGCGCATCCTCGACAACATGCGCCTGGCCACCCAGGGCTACGCCATCCGCATCAAGGAGATGGAGTGCGGCGCCGGCGAGGTCCGCATCGGCTCGCTGATGGCCATGGATCCGCGCGGCGGCCAGGTCGAGCTGCCCGGCGACCATGTGCGCGAGCCCGCCTTCGGCCTGCCCGCCACGTGGATCGACGACGGCCTGAAGGAAGAGGCGACGTTCCGCGGCTACACCATCGTCGACCCGGCCACCGTGCTGACCACGCACCTGACCGAGATCCTCAAGGACAACATGGCGGACCTGCTGTCCTTCGCCGAGGTCCAGAAGCTGCTCAAGGACCTGGCGGTCGACCAGAAGAAGCTGGCCGACGACGTCATCCCGGCCATTGTCACCGGCACCACCTTCCAGCGCGTGCTGCAGGCCCTGCTGCGCGAACGGGTGTCGATCCGCGACCTGCAGGCCATCCTCGAGGGCGTCGCCGAGGCCGCGCCCCACACCACCTCGATCACCTCGCTGGTCGAGTCGGTCCGCGCCAAGCTGGGTCGCCAGCTGTGCTGGGCCAACCGGGGCGACGACGGCGCCCTGCCCATCGTCACCCTGTCGCCGGACTGGGAAGTGGCCTTCTCCGAAGCGCTGGTCGGCAATGGCGAGGAAAAGCAGCTGGCGATGGCGCCGAGCAAGCTGCAGGAGTTCATCCGCGGCGTCCGCGAGGCCTTCGAGCGCGCCGCCCTGGCCGGCGATTCGCCCGTCCTGCTGACCAGCCCCCTGGCCCGCCCCTACGTCCGCCAGATCATCGAGCGCTTCCGCGGCCAGACCGTGGTCATGAGCCAGAACGAGGTGCATCCCAAGGCGCGCCTGAGGACTGTGGGGCAGGTCTAGCGGCGGAACCGACCGGCGGTCCGGGCATTGGAATCCCCACGGCTGGGGAGCCAGACCAGGGACCCACTCGCATGCGTATCCGCACCCTTGCCTTTGTCGCCGCCACGACCGCCGCCGTGGCCTTCACCGTATCCGCCCAGGAATCCGCCCCCTCCACGCCGCCTGTTCAGGACGCCATGCCCCCGGCCGCCGAAAGCCCGGCCGCGCCCGCTTCGGCGACGACCGGTGCGAAGCTCGAGGCCGGCGCCCAGGTGACCGACGCCGCCGGCGGCGAGATCGGCGCCATCCAGAGCGTCACCGAGGGGACGGGCGGCCAGACGGTGATCGTCCAGATCGACGGCCAGCTCTACAGCCTGCCGGCTTCCACCCTCAGCACCGCCAGCGGCAAGATCGTCAGCCGCAACACCAAGGACCAGATCACGGCCGCTTCCAAGCCAACCCCGTAGCGCGCTAAAGCCCCGGCGCCGAAGTGTGCCGGGGCCTGTTCGCGGTTCACTGGCCGCCGCTGCGGCGGGAAAAGGCGCGCCTGTACTCGGGCACGTTGGCGCCCCCGCCATCGTTGGGGGTGGTGATCACTTGGACTTCGGCCCGGTCGCCCTCCAGCGTCAGAGTCATGTACCCCCAGATCAGACCCTTGGCGTAGTAGGTGCTCAGCTCGGGAGACTTGCGGGCCTGGTGGGCCATGAACCAGGTGTTCAGCGGCCGTTGCTTGGCGGCCGCGCCGGAAACAAGCTGGGGCAGGGGAGGCAGGTCCAGGCCCGGCACGGCCTTCGCGCAGCTGTCGGCGTGGACCTCCAGCGTGTGCTCATGGCCGGCGACGTACAGGTCGGCGTACTTGCACAGCGTCGGCAGGATCAGCGCGCGCAGGGTTCGGGCCTGCTCGAACTTGCTGCCCGCCGAAGACCACAGCGGGTGGTGGCCGATGACGATTTTCCAGCGGGCGTCCGACTGGCGCAAGGACCGCTCCAGCCAGTCGGCCATGTCCCGCTCCTTGTCGTTGGCGGGAACGGTCCAGGGTTTGGGCGTCACCAGCTCGGTCGCCGGCAGTTCGCTGCCGTCGGGCGCGAGCTCCGCCTCATAGACCTTTGCGCCGGCCAGCATGACCTCGGTGTCGATCACGAAGATCTCGACCTCGCCCTTCCCCGCCGGCGGCTTCACCCGATAGGCGATGCCGTCCATGAAGAAGGGTGGCGTCGTCTCCAGATAGCGCACCTGGGCCAGCGCCGCCTCGCGCGACGTCCGCCAGTCGTGGTTGCCCAGGGTGGCGTAGATTCGGAAGTCGGGCGCCAGCGCGCCGAACCCGCCGTAGGGCGTCTTGAAGATGTCTTCGAACCGCTGGGCGTCAGAACGGCCGTCGGCTCCGCCGGTCGCGCCGTCCGGATAGATGTTGTCGCCCAGCATCACGCCCGCGTCGCAGCCGGCGGACCTGCAATAGTCCGCCATCGCCTTGGCGACCGCCATCATGCCGGTGTCGGGTACATAGCCGCCGGTATCGGGCAGCCGGGTCATGGCCGAGGGCGCGAACTCGGCGGGTGGCCGCATGTCTTGGGCCCACTCCTTTCGCTCCTCAGCGATGGCCTCTTCGAGGGTCTTTGGCGGCAAGCGATCCTTGGCCGACAGATAGTCGAGCTGGTAGCCGTGGTCTCCGAACAGCAGCAGGGTGAACGGCCGGGGAGCTTGGGTCGCCGGCGTCGCGCAGCCGGCCAACAACGCCAGGGCCAGGGCTGTCAAAGACCGCGGGATGATCCCGCGCCGCTCGCCGCCTTCGAACTTTCCGGACAGGGGGTTCATCTGGGTCTCCCGCGATATCGACTGATCTGTGTCGCAACACATATTCTATCTATGTCACATTTGGAAATTGCATTTCCATGACCGTGCCCGCTTGATCGCATAATCAAGTTCTGCCAGTCTCTTGATTGACCGATCAAGAAGGGGCTCTTTCCCGTGGAACCGACCCGCGAGCGCATCCTGTTCGCCGCGCTGAAGCTCTTCTCGGAGAAGGGGTACCTGTCGACGTCCGTCGCCGACATCCTGCGCGAGGCCGGGGCCAACTCGGGCAGCCTCTATCACTTCTATCCGACCAAGCAGGACGTGCTGCTGGCGGTGCTGGAGATGTACCGCGACGGCATCTATCCGATGCTGCTCGCCCCCGCCTGGGAGGGTGTGGACGACCCCATCGAGCGGGTGTTCGCGCTGCTGGGCGCCTATCGCGAGATGCTGCGCGCGACCGACTGCCTCTACGGCTGTCCGATCGGCTCGATCGCGCTGGAACTGCACGAGCCCGATCCGCCGGTGCGCGAACTGCTGTCGGTCAACTTCGACGGCTGGGTGACACATGTGAAGGGCTGCCTCGACCAGGCCAGGCACCGCCTTCCACCGGGTACGGACACCAGGGCGCTGGCCGTCTTCGTGCTGACCACCATGGAGGGCGGGGTCATGCAGTCGCGCACCCACCGCACGCTGGACGCCTTCGACGCCTCGGTGGCGGGGCTGCGGTCCTACATCACGCTGCTGGAGGCGGCCGCCGACAGCAGGGCCGGCGATCAACGTCAGGGGACCGGCACATGAAGCGCTTCGTCGCCACCCTGGCCGGGGCCGCCGCCCTGGCCCTGTCCGTCGCACAGGCCGCCGAGCCGGCGAAGTTCCCCGACTGGCGCCAGTACCGAGACGTGACCAACAGCTCCTTCGTCGAGGCGGATGGCGATCGCGTCCTGCAACTGTCCATCGTCGTGACCGCGTCCCCGGCCCAGGTCTGGGACGCCTTCACCACGGCCGAGGGCTATCGCGCCTGGGTCGCGCCGATCGCGGCCGTCGATCTGCGCATCGGCGGCGACATCGAGGCCAGCTACGACCCCGCCGCGAAGATCGGCGGGCCGGACAACATCAAGAACCGCATCGTCGCCTATGTGCCGCAACGCCTGCTGTCGTTCCGCAATGTCCAGGCGCCCAGGGGCCTGCCGCACCGCGAGCTGTTCGGCGACATCGTCACCACCCTGGAGATCGAGGACCTGGGCGCCGGTCGCAGCCGGGTCAGCCTGACCAGCGTCGGCTACGGCCCTGGTGAAGGCTTCGACACGCTCTACCGCCATTTCGAGTGGGGCAACGCCTACTCGCTCAACGAACTGAAGAAACGCTTCGAGACCGGCCCCATCGACTGGGCCGCCGTCTTCGAACGCCAGAAAGCCGCGGCCGCCTCGGCCACGGTCACAGGGGGGAAGACCAGATGAACCAGAGAGCCTTGATCGTCGCGACCGTCATCGGAACGGCCATGCAGATGGCGATGGTGATTGGCGGGCATTTCGTCCCGGCCGTGGCCAACCTGTTCGCTATCGTCGGCATCCTGATCTCGCTCGTCGCCGGCCTGCTCTACGCCCGCGCCGCGCGGGGCGGCTGGGCCGACAGCCTGCTCGGCGGCGCCGTCGCCGGCGCGCTGTGCGCGCTGATCGGTATCGCCATGTCCTGGGCCATGGGCGACGTCGAGTCGATCATCCTGGTGCTCGGCACGCTGAGCTCCGCCGTCGGCGGCGTGATCGGCGGGGCGGTGGGGAAGGTGCTGGCGAGGTAGCTCAACCGGGGACATGTACTTCAGTACGTGTCCCCCGCCGCTTGAAGCTGCCGGGGACACGTACCGAAGACGGTACATGTCCCCGTAAGGGCTCAATCCGCGAACACCGCGGCGCGCTTCTGCATGTTCGACACTACGGCCTCGATCTGGTTGGGCGAACCGATCAGCGCCGTCTGCTCGACCGACTCGGCCTTGAGGATCGCGTGCTGGTCGGCGCCGGAGGCCGCCAGGTCCAGCAGGCGCTTGTCGGCGCGGATGGCGTGCGGGTTCTTGCCGGCGATCTCGGCGGCCAGCCCCAGGGCCTCGGTGCGCGGGCTGGCGCAGACGCGTGTGGCGAAGCCGTACTGGACCGCTTCCTCGCCGGAGAACTGCCGGCCGCTGTAGGTCAGCTCGCGCACGATGTCGTCGCGGGCCAGCTGGCGCATCAGCACCAGGCCGGCCATGTCGGGCACCAGGCCCCACTTGATCTCCATGATCGACATGCGGGTGTCGGCGGTCACATAGCGGATGTCGGCGCCGAGGCAGAGCTGGAAGCCGCCGCCGAAAGCGACGCCGTGGATGGCGGCGATCACCGGGACAGGAATCTCGCGCCAGACCATGACCGCGTGCTGGGCGCGGTTGCTGCCGCCGGCCGTCCGGTCGGCGGTGACCAGGGTCTCGGTCCCGCCCTTGCGCTCGCCCGAGGCCATCTTGCCGAAGTTGCCCATGTCGAGCCCGGCGCAGAAGGCGCGGCCCTCGCCCGACAGCACCACGGCGCGAACGCCGGGCTCGGTCTTCAGCCGTTCGCCGGTCTCGATCAGCGCCGAGAACATGGCGTCGTCGAGGGCGTTCATCTTGTCGGTGCGGATCATCCGGACGTCGGCGACGCCGTTCTCGATGGTCACGGAGATGCGGTCATCAGTGCTCATGGCGGGCGTTTCCCTGTCGTGTTCGCGACAGCTAACGGCGCTCACGGGGGCTCCGCAAGCCTGTCGCGAGGGAACCCGGGGCCGTGAACGGGGTTAAAGGCCCGGGTCCGGGGGAGCGAATTGATGGAGTGCTCTCTTATGCGAAACAGGATTGTTCTGCTTGGCGCGGCCGCCGCCTTCGCGATGGCAGGCTTCGCTCAGGCTCAGGTTCTGGGCGGCGGCGTCGGCGGCGGTGTCGGCAGCCCGCTCGGCGGCGTGACCGGCCAGGTCGGCGGCCAGGTCACCGGCCCCGGCCTTCCGACCGACCGCGTGACCGGCGCGGCGCGGGACGGCGTCGATGCCACCAAGCGCACCACGAAGCGCGTCAAGGACAAGGCCAGATCGACCTCCGAGCAGGTCGGCGAGACGGCGCGCGGGGCCGCCGACAGCGCCACCGACGCCAGCGCGCGCGCGGCGGCCTCGACGACCTTCGCCGCCGGCACGACCGTGCGTGACAACAGCGGAGCCGAAATCGGCAAGGTCGTTTCGGCCGATGGATCGAGCAGCGTCCAGATCCAGACCCGCTCCGGCGTCATCACCCTCCCGGCCGCGGCCTTGCGGATGAACGGCGGCGTGGCCGTGAGCGACCAGTCGGAGGCGGAGATCCGCGCCTCGGGCTCGGCCCGCGCGGACTGACGCGACGACCCGCCCCGGCCGCCTCGGCGCGGCCGGGGCGACGCGTCACGGTTGCCCGCGCCCCTTCGCGCCGATAGAGATGCGACGAATGAGGCGGCGTCCGCGCCGTCCGGGGAAAGAGTAACGATGGCGCCCAGATCCAGGACGAAAAAGGCGGCCGGCGGCATCCTCTGGGATCTGCTGACCTTCGACCGGCTGATGACCGGCCCCGTGGTCCACCTGATCTACTGGGCGGGCCTTGGCGTGATTCTGCTCGGCGCCTTTGGCGCCATCGGCGCGGCCGTGGGCGTGGCCCTCAACGACGACAACCTGATCGGCAAGCTGCTGGCCCTGCCGGTGACGGTCGCGGGCCTGCTGGTCTGTGTCGCCCTCGCCCTGTTGTGGCGGTCGTTCTGCGAGCTCTACGTCGCCGTCTTCCGCATCGCCGACGACCTGCGCGCCCTGCGCCAGGCCAGCGACGCCGACCATGTCCTGAAGCGGCCGGCGCCGCCGCGGAGCTAGCGTTCGGGGGCTTAGTCCCGGCCAACTTCAATCCGTCATGGCCCGACTTGTTCGGGCCACCCATGCGTGGTGAGCCGGAAGGCCTTGCGTGCTTCGACACGCGCTCTTCGAGCGCTGCTCAGCATGACTATGGTGGGTAGCTATCTTTCCCAGTCATCCTGAGCAGCCGCGCAGCGGCGTGTCGAAGGACGCACGG
>JAUSPV010000055.1 GCA_030652755.1 Caulobacter sp.
CGTGGCTGTGATCGGCGGCGGCAATTCCGGCGTCGAGGCCGCCATCGACCTGGCCGGCATCGTCGCCCACGTCACCCTGATCGAATATGACGGCAAGCTCCGCGCCGACGAGGTGCTGCAGCGCAAGCTGAAGAGCCTGCCCAATGTCACCATCATCACCTCGGCGCTCACCACCGAAGTGATTGGCGACGGGTCCAAGGTGATGGCGCTCACCTATAACGACCGCGGCACGGGCGAGAGCCACACCGTCGAGCTGGAAGGCATCTTCGTCCAGATCGGCCTGGTGCCCAACACCGAGTGGCTGAAGGACACGGTGGCCCTCTCGCCGCGCGGCGAGATCGAGGTCGACCATCGCGGCGCGACCTCCATCCCCGGGGTGTTCGCGGCGGGCGATGCGACGACGACGCCCTACAAGCAGATCGTCATCGCCATGGGCGAGGGCTCCAAGGCGGCGCTGTCGGCCTTCGACTACCTGATCCGCCTGCCGGCCGAGGTGGCGCAAGCCGCCTGAGGGCCGCCTAGGACGCGGCCCGCGAGCGGCTGAGGAACAGCACGGTCGAGCCGCCCAGGCTGCTGACCGTCAGGACGTTCAGGTCGCCGGCCAGCACCGCCGCCTTCGTCGCGGCCTTGTCGTCGAACGACAGGGCCGTTCGCGCGCCGCCGGCCTGGCGGAAGGCGTGGAAGGCGACGCCGAGCACCGAGCGCGAGACCGGCACCCCGACCCACCGGCGCCCGGCCGCCATCGCCGCCTCGTCCTTGCCCTTGACCCCGACGCCGCAGGCGGCGGTGGCCGAGGCCGGCAGGCCGTCGCGCGGCTTGCCTGCGCCCCGGCCGGTGATGACGAAGAACTCGCGGCCGCCGACCGTCTTCTCGAAGGCCTTGACCTCCTTGAGGTCGCCGACCCGGGGCGTCTTCTTCGCCGGCGCGAACCCCTGCTCGGCGGCGCGGGTGATTGCGGCGGCGGGATCAGGGACCGAGCCGCAGATGGAGCGGAAGTAGCCGAACAGCCCCCCGTCGTCGGCCGAGGCCGGCGCGGGCGCCAGCAGGGCGAGGGACAGGACGGCGGCGATGGCGATGCGCATGACCCTGCATGCCACGCCCGGCACGGCCCGGCTACCCGCGGGGACTCCCCCACGCCGTATCCCCGGCGAAGGCCGGGGTCCATCAGGGCCTCCCGGAACGCAGAATGCGATCCTGAAAGCTCAGCTCGAATGTGGATCCCGGCCTTCGCCGGGAAGACGGG
>JAUSPV010000059.1 GCA_030652755.1 Caulobacter sp.
GTCAACATCAAGGAGCGGCTCGACTTCTCCTGCGCGCTGTTCGACTCCGGCGGCGGGCTGGTCGCCAACGCGCCGCACATGCCGGTCCACCTGGGCAGCATGGGGGCCAGCGTGCGGGCGACCACGGCGCGGCATCCGGTGCTGAGGCCCGGCGAGGCCTTCGCGCTGAACAATCCCTACTTCGGCGGCACCCATCTGCCGGACATCACCGTCGTGATGCCGGTGTTCATGGACGAGGCGCAGGGCCCGGCCTTCTACGTCGCGGCGCGGGGGCACCACGCGGACGTCGGCGGCATCCAGCCGGGCTCGATGCCGCCCTTCTCGAAGACGCTGGATGAGGAAGGCGTGCTGCTGGACGCCGTGCCGATCATGCGCGAGGGCCGGTTCCTGGAGGCGGAGACCCGTGCGGCGCTGGCCATCGGCCGCTGGCCGGCCCGGGCGCCGGACCGTAACATCGCCGACCTCAAGGCCCAGATCGCCGCCTGCCAGGCCGGCGCGGCGGCCGTCGCCGACATGATCCGCGCCCACGGTCCGCAGACCGTCGCCCGGTACATGACCTTCGTGCAGCGGAACGCCGAGCAGTCGGTGCGGCGGGCGGTCGGCAGGCTCTCCGACGGCGAAGCCCGCGTGCCCATGGATGGCGGCGGCGAGGTCGTGGTCACGGTCAAGGTCGACGCGGCCCGGGGCGAGGCGGTGCTCGACTTCACCGGCTCGGCCGACCAGCTGGGCAACAATTTCAACGCCCCGTCGGCCATCGTCGACGCCGCCGCGCTGTATGTGTTCCGCAGTCTGGTCGACGACGACATCCCGCTCAACGCCGGCTGCCTGACGCCGCTGAAGATCATCACCCGCCACGGCTCCATGCTCGATCCCGAGCCGCCGGCCGCCGTGGTCGCGGGCAATGTCGAGACCAGCCAGCACGTCGTCGACGCGCTCTACGCCGCCATCGGGGCCATGGCCAACAGCCAGGGCAGCATGAACAACTTCACCTTCGGCGATGACCAGAAGCAGTACTACGAGACCCTCTGCGGCGGGGCCGGGGCGACGGCGACGCGCGCCGGGACCAGCGCCGTTCACACCCACATGACCAACTCGCGGCTGACCGATCCGGAGATCCTCGAGCGCCGGTTCCCGGTGCGGGTCGAGCATTTCGGGGTCCGCCACGGCTCCGGCGGCGAGGGCCGCAATCGCGGGGGCGACGGGGCCGTCCGCCGCATGCGCTTCCTCGCCCCGATGGAAGTGGCCCTGCTTTCGACGCGCAGAAGCCACAGTCCGCAGGGAATCTGCGGCGGTGGAGCCGCGGAGGCGGGGCGTCAGCGTTTGATCGAAGCGGACGGCGGGGTAAAGGAACTTCCCGGCTGCTTCTCGATTACGGTGCGGCCCGGCGACGTCGTCGAGATCGAAACCCCGGGGGGCGGTGGTTTCGGCCCCCGCGACCGCGACGCCTGACGACATCAGTACAGGACCTTCTTGATGGCCCCGACCCTTCTTCTCGCCTTCGCCCTGCTGGCCCAGGACGCGCCGCCGGCGATCAACGACGACGGCCCGGTGGCGACCGCCGCGCCGCGCAAGCAGGACGTCGCGCCACTGCCGATCCAGGGCGGCCGCGTCACGCCCCCGACCGACGACTACGGCTACGTCGGCTGGTGCTTCGGCGCGGTCAGCGGCTACGTCGACCTGTACGACCGCGCCATGCCCGAGGTGATCCGCATCGAGCGCGCCTGGCCGACCCCGGGCACCGAGGAGAACATCAAGACGGTGTACCCGGCCCAGAAGCGCGACGCGGCGCGCAGCCTGGAGCTGTTCCGCCGCGCCATCGAGGCCGCCGAGAAGGCCAGCCCCAGCCCCATCGCATCCCAGGGCGCCGCCGCCATCAAGAAGGGCCGCGGCGTCTGGACCGGCGCCGGCAGCGTGCCCAAGGCCCAGCTGGCCCAGTTCTGGATGAGCTGGTCGCCGCCCGCCAGGTGCGAGGAGACGGCCAAGGCGCTGGAGGCCCGCTCCAACCTGTTCGGCCAGGCCCTGACCGCCAACACCGTCGCCGCCGAGGACACGCCGGCCGAAGCGGTCGCCGTGGCCCCGGTCGAGACCCCGGCCCCCGCCGAGGACGTCGAAGCCGTCGCGGAGGCGGCCGTCATCGACGCCCCCGAAGCCCCCGCCGAGGCGTCCGCCGTGGACGTGGCCGAGGCGCCGGCGGCCGAGGCCGAAGAAGCCTCCGCCATCGACGCCCTGCTGCCCGAACCGGCGGAGGCCGAGCCGATGGCGGCCGTCGCCCCTCCGGTCGTCAAGCCCGCCACCCCGCCCGCCGCCGCCCCGGCCAGGCCCGCCTCGAAGGCCAAGCCCGGCCTGCGCGACACGCTGAGGGGCCTGCGCGGCCCGCAGTAAGACGGCCTTTTCGCCGATGAAGTACAGCCCCGGTTGACGCGGAGGCAGGATTCCCGCTTGCTGTTGGAAAGCGCGGTACGGCGACCTCGGGCATCCCCCGGGCGCTCGTCGTGGACAAGCGCCATCGCGGGAGGACACTGGTCTTGAGTACATCTGCCCCGGCGGCGCCTGAGCGCCTGCGCCTGGACACCAAGTTTTTCTTCGGTATCGGCTCGGCGGCCGAATCGATCGCGCTGTACTCGGTCAGCGCCTTCGCCATGTTCTACTACAATCAGGTGCTGGGGCTGCCGGCCGAGCTGGCCGGTCTGGCCATCTCCGCCAGCCTGGTGCTGGACGGGATTTCCGACCCGCTGGTCGGCTCGCTGTCGGACCGCACCCGCTCGCGGCTGGGCCGCCGCCACCCCTATATGCTGGCCGCGCCCATCCCCATCGGCCTTTCCCTGATCGCCATCTTCAACCCGCCGGCCGAGATGAGCCAGTGGGCGCTGTTCGCCTGGTTCGCCCTCTCCGTGACCCTGATGCGGCAGTTCATGACCTTCTTCAACACGCCGCACCTGGCGCTCGGCGGCGAGCTGTCGAGCGACTATCTTGAGCGGTCCAAGGTGATGAGCTGGAACAACTTCTTCACCTGGGCCGGGGCGGCGGGCACCGCCTTCTTCGCCCTCAGCTACGTGTTCAAGGCGACGCCGGAGTATCCGCGCGGCCTGCTCAATCCCGAGCCCTACGGCCCCTTCGCCTGGGGTCTGGCGGCGGTGGCCATCACCATCCTGTTCGCCTCGGCCTGGTTCACCCGCGACCAGATCCCCCGGCTGCCCAAGCCGGCCGCGAACCTGCCGAAGTTCAGCCCGCTGGAGTTCTTCAACGACGTCGCCAAGGTGATGCGCAACTTCAACTATCTGTGGCTGCTGATCGCCTTCTTCTTCCTGTCGATGATGATCGGCATGCGGGCCGGCCTGAACCTCTACATGGGCACCTTCTACTGGCAGCTGACGTCGGAGGAGCTGCGCTGGTTCATCCTGGGCAGCGCCAGCGGCTACATCGGCGGCTTCATCTTCGCCGCCCGCCTGCACCGGCGCTTCGACAAGCGGATGACCATGATCATCTGGGCGGTCGTCTATTCGATCGCGCCGGCCCTGCCCAACATCCTGGGCCAGCTGGGGGTGATCGACGCGCAGACGCCGAACCTGCTGGGCATCCTGGTCGCCTTCTCCGTGGTCAGCTACGCCGCCGCCAGCGTGCTCAACATCACGGTGATGTCGGCCCTGGCGGACATCGCCGACGAGAACGAGCTGAAGTTCGGCCTGCGGCAGGAGGGCGTGCTCTACGCCACCCGCTCGCTGGCCGCCAAGGTCGACCAGGCCATCGGCGCCATGGTGGCCGGGCTGGTGCTGTTGTGGATCGCCTTCCCGGCCAAGGCCGTGCCGGGCGAGGTGCCCGCCGGGGTGATCGGCAACCTGGCCCTGTGGGACGGCGTGCTGGCCGCCATCCCCGGCCTGATCGCGGCGGCCTTCTACGCCAAGTACGGGATCACGCGGGCCAAGTACGAGGAGACCAAGGCCCAGATCGCCGCCAAACGCGCCGCCGCCGGCGAGGCGGTGACCCCGCCGCCGCCGCTGGTCGTGCAGATCGAGGGCGTGGTCGACATCGACGCGGCGCCGGGACCGGGGCCGGCCAAGGCGTAGGGCGTGGGGGACATGCACTTCAGTGCGTGTCCCCCAAGGCTCTTGCGCCCTGCGTGCTTCGACACGCGACGGAGTTTACCCTCGGGCCGCCATTCGGCGGACCCGGGGGGTCGCTGCTCAGCATGACGTGGATGGGTAGTCTTCCAGATACGTCATCCTGAGCAGCCCGCGCAGCGGGCGTGTCGGGGCCTGCCCTCGGGCCGGCCAAAGGCCGGTCCCGGGGGGACGCACGGCTTCGCCGCCTCAACGGACGGCGCCCGAAAAGGTTGGGGAGGGGGCGGAGCGCCGGGCCTCCGCCCGGAGCAGGGGTAGTGTTGTACCGTTTCGACGAAGGTTGACGCTCCGCGTGGTCGTTCTCGCGCAGGCCCGGCATGCGCAGGGCTGATCACCCGATTGTCCCGGA
>JAUSPV010000087.1 GCA_030652755.1 Caulobacter sp.
GCCAAGGACTGGCGCACCGACCGCTACCTGCGCCGGCTGGAGGCCATGCTGCTGGTCGCCGACGAGAGCGCCATCTACACCGTCACCGGCGTCGGCGACGTGCTGGAGCCGGAGGGCGGCGTGGCCGCCATCGGCTCGGGCGGCAACTACGCCCTGGCCGCCGCCAAGGCCCTGGCCGAGCACACCGACCTCTCCGCCGACGAGGTCGCCCGCAAGGCCATGGCCATCGCCGCGGAGATCTGCGTCTACACGAACGGGTCGCTGACGCTGGAAAGCCTGGGCTGACGCCGTGCGTCCTTCGACACGCCCGCTGCGCGGGCTGCTCAGGATGACGTAGATTGAAGGCTACCCACCCACGTCATGCTGAGCAGCGCTCGAAGAGCGCGTGTCGAAGCACGCACCACCTGTCCGCGAATTAACGGGACTCCCCGGGCGCCCCTAGCGTGAATGCGCGTGGGAGGATTCCACCATGCGCCGTCTCGCCACCCTCGCCGCCCTGCCGGCGCTTTTCGCCACCGCAGCCCTCGCTGCCGAGCCCGTCACCCCCGCCCCCGTGGTCGCCGCCGAGCGGGCCTTCGCGGCCGACGGCTACAGGATGGGCTTCAAGGCCTCGTTCCTGAAACACTCCGCCCCGGAGGCCATCGTCATCCAGCCCGAGCCGGTCAACGCCCATGAGTCGCTGGCCAAGGCGCCGGACGGCAAGCCGGACGATCCGAAGCTGGAATGGTGGCCGGTCTTTGCGGCGATCGCCAAATCAGGCGATCTGGGCTTCACGACCGGTCCCTACGCCGTCGCCGGCAAGCGGCGCGGCCACTATTTCACGGTCTGGAAGAAGCTGTTGAACGGCGAGTGGAAGTGGCTCTTTGACGGCGGAACGCCCAGCGACGCCTCCGGCGCGTCCGGGCCGGGCGGGCCTGTCGGCTTCCTGAAGGTCGCCGATGTGCCGCCGATGGACCCCGCCCAGGCGCTGGCCGAGGTGTTCGCCGTCGAGGACGCCCTGGCGACCGTCGCCCTCACCGACCTGAAGGCCGGCTTCCTGACCGTCTACGCCTGCGACGGCCGCATGCAGGGCTCGGCCCTGCCGCCGGCCGAGACCTGCGAGGCGGCGGAGGTCGAGATGGCCACGCGGCCGGCGTCGGCGCGGCTGAAGACCCTGGGCGGCGAGGCCTCGCAGGCCGGCGACCTGGTCTGGACCTATGGCGTCATGGACTGGTCCGGCATTGGAGGCGAGACCAAAGGTCACTATGTGCGCGTGTGGCAGCGCCGCGCGGACGGCTGGCGGATCGTCTTCGACGAACTGCTGGTCCCGCCGCCGCCGAGGTCCAACTAGGACAGCCAGCACAGGTTCCGTATGACCGAGTTTTCCCCGCGCGAGATCGTTTCCGAGCTCGACCGCTACATCGTCGGCCAGGACGAGGCCAAGCGCGCCGTCGCCGTGGCCCTGCGCAACCGCTGGCGCCGCCGCCGCGTGCCGGACGACCTGCGCGACGAGGTCACGCCCAAGAACATCCTGATGATCGGCCCGACGGGCGTCGGCAAGACCGAGATCGCCCGGCGGCTCGCGAAGCTGGCCCAGGCGCCGTTCCTGAAGGTCGAGGCCACCAAGTTCACCGAGGTCGGCTATGCCGGCCGCGACGTCGACCAGATCATGCGCGACCTGGTCGAGAGCGCCATGGCCATGGTCCGCGACAAGCGCCGCGCCGCCGTCCGCGCCCGGGCCGAGGCCGCCGCCGAGGAGCGCATCCTCGACGCCCTGACCGGCCCCGGCTCCACCGCCGCCCGCGAGTCCTTCCGCCGCAAGCTCCGCGACGGCGAGCTGAACGACAAGGAGGTCGAGCTGCAGCTGGCCGACACCGCCTCGCCGTTCCAGGGCTTCGACATTCCGGGCCAGCCGGGCGCCTCGATGGGCATGCTCAATCTGGGCGACATGTTCGGCAAGGCCTTCGGCGGCCGCACCCGCACCCACAAGACCACGGTGGCCGGCGCCCACGCGCCGCTGATCGCCGAGGAGAGCGACAAGCTGCTCGACCAGGAGGCCCTGACCCAGGAGGCCCTCGAACTGGCCGAGAACCAGGGCATCGTCTTCCTCGACGAGATCGACAAGGTGGCCAGCCGCTCCGACCGGCCCGGCGGCGGCGACGTCTCCCGCGAGGGGGTGCAGCGCGACCTGCTGCCGCTGATCGAAGGCAGCACCGTCACCACCAAGTACGGCACGGTGCACACCGACCACATCCTGTTCATCTGCTCGGGCGCGTTTCATCTCAGTAAGCCCTCCGACCTCATCCCCGAGCTGCAAGGGCGTCTGCCCATCCGTGTGGAATTGGAGGCGCTCAAGGTCGAGGATTTCGTGCGCATCCTCACCGAGCCCAACTACTCGCTCACCGAGCAGTACAAGGCGCTGATGGCCACCGAGGGCGTGGCCGTGGTGTTTGCCGCCGACGGCGTGAAGCGGCTGGCCGAGGTCGCCTTCCAGGTCAACGAAAGCACCGAGAACATCGGCGCGCGCCGCCTGCACACGGTGATGGAGCGGCTGATGGAAGAGCTGGCCTTCGACGGCCCCGACCGCTCGGGATCGACGTTGACCATCGACGCGGCCTATGTCGACAACAAACTCGGCAAGCTGGCGGCGGACGAAGACCTGAGCCGGTACATCCTCTGATGGCCACACCCGCACCGACGCCCACCGGCATCAAGCTGCTCAGCGAAGCGCGGCTGCTGGAAGTGCGCTATGCCGACGGCACACTGCTGAGCCTGCCCTGCGAGTACCTGCGGGTGTTCTCGCCCAGCGCAGAAGTGCGCGGGCATGGGCTTGAGGAGCCGGTGCTGGTGCCGGGCAAGCAGCAGGTCGGCATCCGCGAGATCAAGCCGGTCGGCCGCTATGCCGTGCGGTTGGTGTTCGACGATGGCCACGATACCGGCCTGTATTCCTGGGAAGTGTTCTGGACCCTCGGCCGCGAGCAGGAGAAGAACTGGGCGCGCTATCTGGCACGCATGGCCGAACACGGCATGAGCCGCGAACGGGATCTGGTGAAGCTCTCCGCCCTGCCAAAGAAATACACGCCGCCAACGCAGTGACGCCCTTGCGCCGCGCAAGCACGCGGGCGCAACATCCGCGCCCATGAAGATCGTCATCCTCGGGGCCGGGCAAGTCGGCTCCACACTGGCCGAAAATCTCGCGGGCGAAGCCAACGACATCACCGTCGTCGATACCGACCCCGCCATGCTCGCCGCCCTGCAGGAGCGGCTCGATCTGCGCACCGTACTGGGCTACGCCTCGCACCCCGAGGTGCTGCGCCGCGCCGGCTGCAACGATGCCGACATGCTGATCGCCGTCACCGATGTCGACGAGATCAACCTGCTGGCCTGCAAGATCGCGCACACGCTGTTCCGCACGCCGACCAAGATCGCCCGTGTGCGCAGCGCCGACTACCTGATGGACGCCGGCGTGCTGTTCGCGCAGGAGGCACTCGCCGTCGACATGTGCATCAGCCCCGAGCAGCTGGTCACCGAGTACATCCAGCGCCTCATCGAATATCCGGGCGCCTTGCAGGTGGTCGATTTCGCCGACGGCCGCGTGCGGCTGGTGGGCGTGCGTGCCTACTACGGCGGGCCGCTGGTGAGCCGACAGTTGAAGGAACTGCCGGCGCATCTGCCGGCCGGTGTCGATGCCCGCGTCGCCGCCATCTATCGGCGCGGCAAGGCGATATTGCCGGAGGGCGACACCATCATCGAGGCGGAGGACGAGGTGTTCTTCGTTGCCGCCGCCGCCCACATCCCGAAAATCATTGCCGAGCTGCGCCGCCACGACAAACCCGTCAAACGCGTGATGATCGCGGGCGGCGGCAACATCGGCCTGCGTCTCGCCAAGGCGCTGGAAGACAAGGTGCAGGTCAAGCTGATCGAGAAGGACAAGCTGCGCGCGCGCGAGCTGGCCACCGCGCTCAACCATGCCGTGGTGCTGGTGGGCGATGCCGCCAACGAGGCGCTGCTGATCGAGGAGAACATCGACGACATCGACGTCTTCTGCGCCGTCACCAACGACGACGAGGCCAACGTGCTGTCGTCGATGCTGGCCAAGCGGCTCGGCGCGGGCAAGGCGCTGGCGCTCATCAACCGCATGGCCTATGTGGATCTGGTGGAAGAGAACTCCGCCATCGATATCGCCATCTCGCCGCAGCAGTCGACGGTGAGCGCCTTGCTCGCCCATGTGCGGCGCGGCGACGTGGTGCGCGTGCACACGTTGCGGCGCGGGGCTGCCGAAGCCATCGAGGCCGTCGCCCACGGCGATGCCAAGAGCAGCAAGGTGGTGGGCCGCGCGATCTCCGAAATCAAGATGCCCACCGGCACCACCATCGGCGCGATCGTGCGCGGCGAGGAGGTCATCATCGTGCACCACAACACGGTGATCCAGGCCGAGGATCACCTGATCCTGTTCATCGTCGACAAGAAGAAAACCCGTGAAGTGGAGAAGCTCTTCCAGGTGGGATTCAGCTTTTTCTAGCGAATGCGCCGAGCGATCAAACAGAAGATGAGGACGCTGGCAAAAGCCTTGTTCTGCATCGGTTTGGGCTGTTACGCCGCCTCGATGTTGACCGGGCTGGATTGGCTGCTCGCGGTCGGATGGCTGTTCGAGCTATTGGCGGCTTTGTTCTACGTGCTGTCGTGAACGGCCAAGCCCGCTTTTGCGGGCGGGTCAATCGCGCCAGAAGCTGGGCGTGAGCACGACGAACAGCGTGAACACTTCGAGCCGCCCCAGCAGCATGGCAAAGGTGCAGACCCAGGTCTGGAAGTCCGTCAGCACCGAATAGTTGCTGGCTGGTCCGACGAGGTTGAGGCCCGGCCCGGCGTTGTTGATGCTGGCGACGATGGCGCTGAACGCGCTCATGAAATCAAGCCCGCTGCCCAGCAGCAGAAACGTGAGCACGATGATGCTCATCGCATACAGATGGATGTAGCCCATCACCGCCATCACCACCTTGGGCGGGATGGCGCGGCCGCCGATCTTCAGCACGTTGACGCTGTTGGGGTGCATCAGCGTGTCCATCTCCTTGCCGCTCTGGCGGAACAGGATCAAGGCACGGATCATTTTCATGCCGCCGCCGGTCGAGCCGGAGCTGGCGCCGACCGAGGACATCAGCAGGATGGCGATGGAGACGAACGGCGGCCAGACGTTGTAGTCGACGCTGGCAAAGCCGCTGGAGGTGGCGAGCGACACCATGTTGAACGCCACGTGCCGGAAGGTTTCCGGCAGGCCGGTGTACTGGCCGTACAGCCAGAGGTAGATCGTCAGCACGGCAATGGTGGCGACGTACAGCACGACGATCGCGCGCGCTTCGGCGTCTTCCCAGTAATAGCGCAGCCGGGCATGGCGCCAGACCAGGAAGTGGGTGGAGAAATTGAGCGTGGCCATCATCATGAAAGCGATCGAGATCGCCTCGATGGTGGGCGAGTTGAAAAAGCCGAAGCTGGTGTCGTGGGTGGAGAAGCCGCCGAGCGAGAGCGTCGAGAACGAGTGGCAGATGGCATCGAACCAGCTCATGCCGGCGGCGCGGTAGGCCAACGCACAGAGCGCCGTCATGGCGATGTAGATCGTCCACAGCGACTTGGCGGTCTGGGTGATGCGCGGGGTGAGCTTGTCGTCCTTGATCGGCCCCGGCGTTTCGGCCTTGTAGAGCTGCATGCCGCCAACGCCCAGCAGAGGCAGGATCGCCACCGCCAGCACGATGATGCCCATGCCGCCCAGCCACTGCAGCAGATGTCGCCACAGATTGAGCGAAGGCGGCAGCGTGTCGAGCCCACTCATCACGGTGGCGCCGGTGGTGGTCATCGCCGAGATGGCCTCGAAATAGGCGTCGGTGAAACTCATCTCCGGCGAATGGATCAGGAAGGGCAGGGTGGCGAAGGCCGGCAGGCCGGTCCACACCAGCATCACCAGCAGGAAGCCGTCACGCACCTTGAGTTCGCGGCGCCAGCGCCGCGCCCCCAGCCACAGCGCAACGCCGGCGATCAGCGTCACGGCAAAGGATTCGTCGAACGCGAACTGTGCGGCATCGTGCCCGACCAGGGCCGTCACCAGCGGCACCAGCATGGTGAAGGAAAAAATCAGGATCACCATCCCTAACACATGCAGGACCGGTGCAAAACGGGAGATCGGGCGACGCATCCGGCTTGAACTCACGCGGCGGCGGGGCGGCGGCTTACTGGCTTGCGCGTCGTGGGGCACGATCCGGCAACAAGGTGTCCGTGGGTCTGCGGGCGGGTATCAGAAAAAGCCGAAACCGACCTGGAACAGCTTTTCAACCTTGGGAATGATGCGCTTGTTGAGCGCGAACACGATCAGGTGGTCCTCGGCCTGGATCAGGGTGTCGTGGTGGGCGATCAGCACTTCCTCGCCGCGGATGATGGCGGCGATCGAAGCGCCATCCGGCAGCGCCACGTCGCCAATGCGCTTGCCCACCACCTTGGAGGTCTTCGTGTCGCCGTGGACGACGATTTCCAGCACTTCGGCGGCGCCCCGGCGCAGGCTGTGCACCGCCGCCATATCGCCGCGGCGGATCTTGGACAGCAGCGGGCCGACCGTGGCCTGCGCCGGCGAGATCGCGATGTCGATCTCGCCGCCCTGCACCAGGTTAACGTAGGCCGAGCGGTTGATCAGCGCGATCACCCGCTGCGCGCCCATGCGCTTGGCCAGGAGCGCGGACATGATGTTGTCCTCGTCGTCGTTGGTGAGCGCGCAGAAGACGTCGATGGCCTCGATGTTTTCCTGTTCGAACAGGTCTTCGTCAGTGGCGTCGCCCTGCAGCACCAGCGTGCGGTGCAGCTGTTCGGCCAGCTGCGCACAGGTGGCCTTGTTGTGGTCGATCAGCTTCACTTCGTAGTTGCGCTCGAGCGCGGCCGCCAGGCGGCGTCCGATATTGCCGCCGCCGGCGATCATGACCCGTTTGACCGGCCGCTCCATCCGGCGCAGCTCGCGCATGACGACCGGGATGTCCTGCTTGCGGGCGAGAAAGAAGACTTCGTCCCCCGGCTCGATGACGGTGATGCCCTTCGGCACGATGCCGCGGTCGCGCCGGTAGATCGCCGCCACCCGCGCGTCGATGTCCGGCATATGGCGACGCAGGTCCTGCAGTTCGTGGCCGATCAACGGGCCGCCATGGTAGGCGCGCACCGCGACCAACCGCACCTTGCCGCCGGCAAAGTCCAGCACCTGCAGGGCTTCGGGGTGCTCGATCAGCCGGCGCAGGGTGTCGGTGACTTCCTGCTCGGGACTGATGATGTGATCGACGCCGAAATGCTCGGACAGGAATTCGCCCTCGGACTCCAGAAAATCGTTCGAGCGGATACGCGCGATGCGGGTGGGAATATTGAACAGCGTGGCGGCCAGCCGGCAGGCCACCAGATTGGTTTCGTCGCTCTGTGTCACCGCCACCAGCATGTCGGCGTCGCCGGCGCCGGCCACCTTCAGCGTCGAGGGGTGGGCGGCGTGGCCGCGCACCGTGCGCAGGTCGAAGCGGTCCTGCAGCTCGGACAGCCGCGCGGCATCCAGATCGACCACGGTAATGTCGTTGTTTTCGGCGACCAGGCTGGCGGCCAGATTGGAGCCGACCTGGCCTGCGCCGAGGATGATGATTTTCATGATGCGGCGAGGGATGAGGGGTGAGAGGTGAGGTGGGAACCCGGGGCCTTGCCTCTTGCCGGGGGCAGCTCACCCCTCACGCCTGACGCCTCACCCATGTCACAGGTCTTCGTCGAGTCGACGGCCATGCTTGATATTGAGCTGCTTGAGCTTGCGGTAGAGGTGGGTGCGCTCCAGTCCGGACTTGTCGGCGACGCGCGTCAATCTGCCGCCATCCTTCAGGATCAGGTGTTCGAAGTACAT
>JAUSPV010000088.1 GCA_030652755.1 Caulobacter sp.
CGGCCGGGTCCCGGATCGCCTACGGCGTCCGGGATGACACGTCAGGGGGCTACCACGTCAAATCCGCCATGGCGTAGCCGGCCTTGACGCCCTCGGCGGCCAGCAGGGCGTCGACGGCGGCAGGCGACAGCCGGCCGTCCGGACCCATGGCCGCCTCGCCGTGGATGCCCTTGGCGATGAACAGGCAGTCCAGCCCCTGCTGCTCGGCGCCCTGGACGTCGGTGTGGACGCCGTCGCCGATGCAGAGCACCCGGCGCGGATCGACCGGCCGGCCCAGCAGGCGCGAGGCCTCGGCCAGGCACAGGTCGTAGATCGGGGCGAAGGGCTTGCCGGCCATCAGCACCTGGCCGCCCATCGCCTCATAGAGGTCCGCAAGGGCGCCGCCGCAGTAGATCAGCCTGTCGCCGCGCTGCACGACCCGGTCGGGGTTGGCGCAGATCATCGGCAGGCCGCGCGCGGCGGGGCCGGTGAAGCGGTCGCGGTAGTCCTCCGGCGTCTCGACCTCGTCGTCGAAGGGGCCGGTGACGGTGATGAAGGCCGCGTCGCCGGGCTCGGCGAAGGAAAGGCCCAGGCCCTCGTACAGCGGCATGTCGCGGTCCGGGCCGATGCGCCAGGCGGCGCCCAGAGCCGCCTTCTGGCCCAGCAGCACGCGGGTGGCGTCGCCGGAGGTGATGAAGGCCGTCCAGGCCTCGCGCGGCACGCCCAGCGCGTCGAGCTGGGCGACCACGTCGCTGGCCGGGCGGGGCGAGTTGGAGATCAGGACCACCGGCCCCTTCTCCGCCCGGAACCGGGCCAGGGCGGCGCAGGCGCCCGGGAAACTCTCCCGGCCATTGTGGATGACGCCCCAGACGTCGCTCAGCAGCACGTCATAGCGGTCGGCGAGGTCGGCAAGGCCGGAAGGCAGCGCGGTCATGGGGTGAGCGGCTAACGGGTGGTGTGCGGTGCGTCAACGCCTTGCGTCCTTCGACACGCGCCTTCGGCGCTGCTCAGGATGACTGGAAGGGGGAGCCCTTTTGATCCTGTCATCCTGAGCAGCCCGCGCAGCGGGCGTGTCGAAGGACGCAACGCCTGTCAGCGCGCTACTTCGCCGTCCACTTCGCCATCCAGGCCTCGACGGTGGCGTACCACTGCACCGAGTTCTGCGGCTTGAGGATCCAGTGGTTCTCGTCCGGGAAGTGGAGGTACTGGGTCGGGGCGCCGACGCGCTGGTTGGCGGTGTAGGCGCCGATGCCCTGGTCGAGCGGCACGCGATAGTCGCGGGCGCCGTGGATGACCAGCATGGGGGTCTTCCAGTCCTTGACGTGGTTGGCCGGGTTGAAGCGTTCCACAGCGGCCGGGTCGGACCATGTGTCGCCGCCGAACTGTTCCTCGGCGAAGTTGGGGATGTCGCTGGCGTAGGCGAAGCCGCGGGTGTCGAACAGGCCGGCGTGGTTGACCAGGCACTTCCACGGGCTCTGCCACTGGCTGGCGATCCAGGCGACCATGTAGCCGCCGTAGGAGCCGCCGAGGGCGCAGGCGCGGTCGCCGTCGAGGTAGCTGTATTTCGCCAGCGCGGCGGTCCAGCCCTTCTGAAGATCTTCCAGCGGACGGTCGCCCCAGTGGCCGACGATCGACTGGGCGAAGGCCGTGCCGTAGCCGACCGAACCGTGGAAATCGACCATCACCACCGCATAGCCCATGCCGGCCCAGACCTGCGGGTTCCAGCGGTAGGACCAGGCGTTGCCGAAGCTGCCGTGCGGGCCGCCGTGGATCAGGAAGGCGACGGGGTATTGCTTGCCCGCCTCCCAGCCGTGCGGCTTGACCACGTAGCCGTAGACCGTCTCGCCGTTCCAGCCGGTGAAGCTGAACTGCTCGGTCTCCGACATCGGGGTGTCGGCCATGGCGGCCTTGGCGACTTCGCTTAGCTGGCGCGGCGCGCCGCCGGCGGCCAGGTCATAGAGCTGGCCCGGCGAGGTCAGGCTGTCGCGGACATAGACCGCGGCGCCGGACGCCAGGTCGAAGCCGCCGACCGAACCGTCGGAGACAACCTCGGTGACCTTGCCGTCGGCGATGGCGACGGAGAACAGCTTCACCTGGCCCAGGTGCGGGGCGGTGACATACAGGCTCTTGCCGTCGGGCGCCCAGGCCAGCGAGCCCGCGCCGATGTCGAAGTCGGGCGCGACCTCCCGCGTGGCGCCGGTCTTCAGGTCGCGGACCATCAGCATCGAGCGCTGGGCGATCATCACCGGCGCAACCTCGGACAGGTAGGCCAGAGTCCGGCCGTCCGGCGACAGGGTGGGGCGGCTGTCCGAGGTCTTGCTATCGGGGATCAGGCGCGCGGGCGGCGCCGAGCCGTCGGCGGACACGACGTAGAGGCTGGCGATCGGACCGGTGCCCGGCGTGACCCCGGCGGGCGTGGCGCTGTACCAGATCGTTCGTCCGTCGCGGCTGATCGCGACGTCGCCGGCGACATCGGCCTTGATGCCCTTGGTCAGCGCCACGCCGTCGGCCGGGGCGCCCGCGCCGTCGAGCCGGACGCTGAACAGGGCGGTGAACTGGTCGTCCTCGTACTTGTCAAAGGCGCGCGGCAGGACGCC
Organism: Caulobacter sp.; assembly: GCA_030652755.1. Classification (GTDB taxonomy): domain Bacteria; phylum Pseudomonadota; class Alphaproteobacteria; order Caulobacterales; family Caulobacteraceae; genus Caulobacter. The sequence continues at coordinate 2,577 of JAUSPV010000088.1, forward strand.
GTCGACATAGCTCTGGCCGCTGGTCTTGAGCTTGGCCTTCGCCTCGACGCGGGTCTTCGTGCAGGTCAGGTCCGGGCAGTCGGGGAAGACGTCCAGCCCGACAAGCAGCGAGCGGCCGTCGGCGGCGAGGCGATAGCTGCCGACGTCCAGCGGAAGGGCGGTGATCTGGGCCCGGCCGGTCCCGTCGGGCGCGATGCGCCAGACCTGCTGCGAGCCGGACTTGCCGGACACGAAGTAGAGCCACTTGCCGTCGGCCGACCAGCGCGGGGAGCCCGGCGCCTTCTCGTCCTCGCTGATCGCTGCCGGTTTGGCGCCGGCCGTCTTGCGGTCGAGCAGCCACAGGGCGTTGACGCCCTTGTTGCCCTCCCAGTCGGTGGTGCGGACGCTCCAGGCCACCCAGCGGCCGTCCGGCGAGACCCGCGGATCGGTCAGCCGCTCTTGGGTGGCCAGGTCCTTGGCGGTGAACGGCCGGGCGTGGACGGCCGTCGTCGTGGTCAGAAGCGCGAGCGCTAGGCCCGCCGCCGCGAAGAGTCGCATGTGGGAAGTCCCCCGAAGATGATGTGGCGGCAGGCTAGGCGGCGGGGCGGGACGGGGCAAGGCCGGGGACACGCACTGAAATGCATGTCCCCATCGACTTGAAGCTGCGGGGGACACGCACTGAAGTGCATGTCCCCAATGGAGCTAGTACCCCACCGCCCGGCGCATGGAGGCCCGCATGAAGTCGGCGGGCGGGTCGGTTTCGGCGAGGACGGCGTCGCGGATGGCGCGGGGCTCGCCGAACAGGTGGCCCTGGCCGAAGGCGAGGTCGAGGTCGAGGATGTCGACGATCTGGCGCTCGCTCTCGACCTTCTCGACGATGATCTCCACGCCGTAGCGACGGGTCAGGCGCGAGAAGTCGGAGGCGTGCAGGTCGGGCAGCGACTTGATCACCAGCCGGCCATCGGTCTCTTCCAGCTGGTCGAGCAGCATCTGGGCGCCGACCTTGATGAACTTCACGTCGGCCCGGGCCAGGTCCTGATAGTCGAGGTCCAGGTCGTTGACCTTGTCGAGGCTGAAGCGGAAGCCGAGGTCGGCCAGCCGGGCCATGTGCCGGGCCTCGACCGCGCCGCGGCGCGAGAAGGCCGACTGGCCCAGTTCGAAGATCAGCGCGCCGGCCATGTCCTTGTTGGCCGACAGGAAGTCGAGGAACTGCGGGAAGAACTGTTCGTCCGACAGGCTGGCCAGCGAGATGTTGCAGAAGATGCCGACCTTGCGGTCCTGCTTGGCCAGGCGGCGGACGATCTGCACGCAGCGGAACAGCAGCAGGTTGTCGATGGCCGCGACCAGGCCCTCGGGCTCGGCCACCGACAGGTACTCGGCCGGCATCATCACCCGGCCGCTGTCGTCGCGCAGGCGCGAGAAGCTTTCGTAGAAAACCGTCCGGCGCTGCGGCAGCGAGACGATCGGCTGCAGGTAGAGGTCGACGCGGTTCTCGGCCAGGGCGGCCTTGACCGTGTCGAGCAGGGCCTCGGACTGGGCCGAATGGCCGAAGGCGTGCATCGGGGCCGAGGCGACGCGGCTGGACAGCTGCGCCTCCATCTTCTCAGCCATGCGCTGGACGGTGTCCTCCAGCATGTGGACTTCGCTGGACAGCTCCTCGGAGCGACGCAGCGCATCGACGGTGACGGTCTCGACCACCTCGGTCAGGCGGGCGTCGACCTTTTCCAGCTGGCTGGTCAGGATCAGGTGCGCCTCGCGGATGGCGCCCAGCTCGCCACGCAGGCTGGCCAGGTCGAGACCGCGCGCCACGAGCAGGTAGACCACGCCCAGCACGCCCATGGCGGCGACGAAGCCGGATACGCCCGCACCCCAGCCACCCCCGGCGCGCCATATGGTCAGCGACAGGATGAGCGCCAGGCAGAGGAACGCGGCGCCGATCAGGATCTGAGTGAGTCGCTGCATTGAGCACCCGCCCTTGCGAATCGTCGAGGTGAGTATCCGACGCGGATGATCATGGTGTCGATTGTATTAACGCCGCATGTTCGAGATCGGTCGGCGATGCATCGACAGCCGCCCGCCTTGCTGATAATCAGTCGCAAGTTTTGTCGGGCGCCCGGACCTCCATACCTTGACCCATACCCAGTCTGACCCTTCCGCCCGCTTCCTGAGCGAGGGCGCGCCCGGCGCGCGCGGCGTCATCGTCCGGGTGCATCCGCACGAGGACGCGCGCGGCGCCCTGACCGTCGACGAGCTGGAGCGGCGGCTGCTGGAGCTGGGCTTCGTCGAGGGCGCCCAGGTCGAGGTGCTGCACGAGGGCCTGTTCAGCCACGATCCGATGGCGGTGCGGCTGGATGACGCGCGAGTGGCGCTGCGACGCCGCGAGGCGGCCGCCGTGGAAGTCGCCTTCGAGGAGGACGGGCTTTGAACGCCGCCGTCGTTTCCGGCCACACGCGCATGGCGCTGGTGGGCAACCCCAACAGCGGCAAGACCGCCCTGTTCAACGCCCTGACCGGCAGCCGCCAGAAGGTCGCCAACTACGCCGGCGTCACCGTCGAGCGGAAGGAGGGCCTGGTCACCGCGCCGTCGGGGCGGGTCATCCAGGTGCTCGACCTGCCTGGCACCTACAGCCTGCGGGCCCGCAGCCCGGACGAGGCGGTCACCCGCGACGCGGTGCTGGGCCGGCTGACCGGCGAGACGCCGCCTGACGTCATCGTCTGCGTGGCCGACGCCACCAACCTGCGGCTGGTGCTGCGACTGGCGCTGGAGCTCAAGCAGGTCGGCCGGCCGTTCGTGCTGGCGCTGAACATGTACGACATCGCCCAGCGCCAGGGCCTGCGCATCGACCTGGAGGGGCTGTCGCGCGAGATCGGCGCCCCGATCGTCACCACCGTGGCCACCCGCAAGCGCGGCATCGAGGACCTGGTCGCCCAGGCCGAGGCCCTGGCCCTGACGGTCGCCCCGACGACCAGCACCTGGCGCGAGCCGACCGCGGCCGAGATCCGCGCCGCCCACGCCGAGGCGCAGCGGATCATGAAGGCCCACGTCCGGCCGGCCGAGCGGCCCGACACCTGGACCGGCCGCATCGACGACGTGCTGCTGCACCCGGTCGGCGGCCTGCTGATCCTGTCGACCATCCTGTTCGTGATGTTCCAGGCGGTGTTCGCCTGGGCCTCCCCGGCCATGGACGGCATCGAGGCCGGCTTCGGCTGGCTGGGCGAGGTGGTCGCCATGGTGACGCCGGACGGGCTGCTGCGCAGCCTGATCGTCGACGGCCTGATCGCCGGGGTCGGCAGCGTGCTGGTCTTCCTGCCGCAGATCCTGATCGTCTTCTTCTTCATCCTGCTGCTCGAAGACAGCGGCTACATGGCCCGGGCCGCCTTCCTGATGGACCGGATGATGGGTGCGGCCGGCCTGCACGGCCGGGCGTTCATCCCGTTGCTGTCCAGCCACGCCTGCGCCATTCCCGGCGTCATGGCGGCGCGGGTCATCGACCAGAAACACGACCGCCTGACCACCATCCTGATCGCCCCGCTGATGACCTGCTCGGCGCGGATCCCGGTCTACACCCTGATCATCGGCGCCTTCATTCCCGACCGGACGGTGTGGGGCTTCGTCAACCTGCAGGGCCTGGTGATGTTTGGCCTCTACGCCAGCGGCATCGTCTCGGGCCTGATCGTCGCCTTCGTCATCCGCAACCTGTTCTGGAGGACGGCCTCGGAGCCGTTCATGATGGAACTGCCGACCTACCGCCTGCCGGACCCCGCCAACGTGCTGCGCAACCTGATGCAGCGGGCGGGCATCTTCATCAATCGCGCTGGCCGGATCATCCTGCCGCTGATGGTGCTGGTCTGGGTTCTGTCGACCTTCCCCTACGCGCCGGCGGGCGCGCCGGGGCCGGCCATCGACTACAGCTTCGCCGGCATGATCGGCCACGCCATCGAACCCTTCCTGGCCCCGATCGGCTTCAACTGGCAGATGTCCGTCGCCCTGGTGCCGGGCATGGCCGCCCGGGAGGTCGCGGTGGCGGCGCTGGGCACGGTCTATGCGGTGGGCGACGTCGAGGGCGCCGGCGGCGCGACGCTGAGCGCCATCCTGGCCAGCCAGTGGTCGCTGGCCTCGGGCCTTGCCGTGCTGGCCTGGTACGTGTTCGCGCCGCAGTGCCTGCCCACGCTCGGCGTGGTCAAGCGCGAGACCAACAGCTGGCTGTGGCCGACGGTGATGTTCAGCTACATGTTCTCGCTGGCCTATCTGGCGGCCTTCATCACCTACCGGGTCTCGGTGGCGATGGGCGGGGGCTGACAACGGCCGGATTTGTGGAGCGGGCAGGTTGTGATAGCCTTGCCGCATGACCGTCCACGTCAACATCGCCAAGACGACGTTGTCCGATGTCGTTGACCAGGTTCAGGCCGGCGAGGAAGTCATCCTCACCCGCGACGGTGAACCTGTGGCCACCCTCCGGGGGATCAAGCCGGCGCCGAAAGCAAGCGAGCGACGCAAGCTGGGCATTTGGGACCATCTGAACGTGAAGATTCCGGACGAGGTCTTCTTCGAGCCGGATCCGGAGGTCGAGGCTGCCATGGACGAACCAGTCGGGCCCAAACCTTGAAGCTACTGCTGGACACGCACACGTTCGTTTGGGCGTTGAGTGACAGCTCACGATTATCATCCGTAGCCGCCCAAGCCCTTGCAGATATTGGCAACGACATCGTGGTCAGCATCGCGGCTGCATATGAGATCGAATACAAGCGCCAGCGGGACCTGGCGCTTGCCCTGCTGCCAGACGACCTGCTGTCGGCAGCGGCTGACCTGGATTTTCGTTGGGCCGCACTGGATCCCGAGCAGGCGGCTCTGGCGGGACGCCTGCCGAAATCTCACAAGGATCCCTGGGACAGGATTGTAGCCGCGCAGGCGATCTCGCTCGCGATACCCGTAGTCAGCGTCGACCATCGACTGAAAGCTCTAGGCGCCGAAACGCTCTGGTAGCAGCCTATCGCGTCGGGACCGGCACTTCGCCGCGATAGTCGTAGAAGCCGCGCTCGGTCTTGCGGCCCAGCCAGCCGGCCTCGACATACTTCACCAGCAGCGGACACGGGCGGTACTTGCTGTCGGCCAGGCCCTCGTAGAGGACGTTCATGATCGACAGCACGGTGTCCAGGCCGATGAAGTCGCCCAGCTCGAGCGGGCCCATCGGATGGTTGGCGCCCAGCTTCATGGCGGTGTCGATCGACTCCACCGTACCGACGCCCTCGTACAGGGTGTAGATGGCCTCATTGATCATCGGCACCAGCACGCGGTTGACGATGAAGGCCGGGAAGTCCTCGGCGTTGGTGGTGGTCTTGCCCAGCGAGCGGGCGAAGGTCACCGCCTGCTCGTAGGTGGCGCCGTCGGTGGCGATGCCGCGAATGACCTCGACCAGCTTCATCAGCGGCACGGGGTTCATGAAGTGCAGGCCGATGAACCGCTCGGGCCGGTCGGTCGTCGAGGCCAGGCGGGTGATCGAGATCGAGGAGGTGTTGGAGGCCAGCAGCGTCTCGGCCTTCAGGTGCGGCTGCAACGCGCGGAAGATCGATTTCTTGATCTCCTCGTCCTCGGTCGCAGCCTCGATGGCCAGATCGGTCTGGCCGATCAGGGCCAGGTCGGCGGCCGGGCGGATGCGGCCCAGCGTGGTCTTCATGGTCGCGTCATCGATCAGGCCGCGGCCGACCTGGCGCGCCAGGTTGTGCTCGATGGTCGCGATCCCGGCGTCGATCCGGTCCTGGCCGAGGTCGTGCAGGAACACATCGTATCCGGCCAGCGCACAGACATGCGCGATGCCCGACCCCATCTGGCCCGCGCCGATGACGCCGACCGTCTTGATATCCGCCATGAAGTCTCGCCCTTGACGTCGGCGCGGTTGATCCCGGGGAGGTCCGCGCCGTCAAACTTTGTGGCAGGGGTTCTAGCACGAGAGTCCGGCAGGCCGCCAAGGTCTTTGCTGCGATGCAGCGGGAGCGGGGGATCCGCATACCCAGCGCCCTTGGCGGATGCTACGCGTGAAGGCGTTCGCGGGCTTTGGGTGAGAAGCAATGACTCCTGGTGTCTTCGCCGCTCTCCTGGGCGGGATCGGCCTGTTCCTGCTCGGCATGTGGCTGATGACCGAAGGGTTGAAGCTGGCGGCCGGCGGGGCCCTGCAGGCGGTTCTGGAATCCTGGACCCGGTCAGCCCCTCGAGGCTTCCTGGCCGGGGTCCTGATCACCGCGCTGCTGCAGTCGTCCAGCGCCGTGACGGTCGCCACCCTGGGCTTTGTGAACGCCGGGCTGCTCAATCTGGCCCAGGCGGTCTGGCTGATCATCGGAGCCAATGTCGGCACCACCATGACCGGCTGGTTGGTCGCCATGGTCGGCGTCAAGATCGACGTCGGGGCCCTGGCGCTTCCCCTGATCGGCCTGGGCATGTTGGGACGCCTGGCGTTTCGCGGCCGCTCACGCCTGTTCGGCGCCGGCCAGGCTATTGCCGGGTTCGGCGCATTCTTCCTCGGCATCGGTGTTTTGCAGGACGGGTTTGGTGATCTTCTGGGCGAGATCGGCCATCTGGTGCCCACGGCGGCCACAGGGCCGAGCCTGCTGGCCGCCCTTGGCCTGGGGATCGCCGTGACCATCCTTACCCAGTCTTCCAGCGCTGCGATCGCTCTCACCCTAACCGCCGCCGCGGGTGGCGGTATCCCTATCGAGATCGCCGCCATGGCGGTCGTGGGCACAAACATCGGAACCACCTCGACGGCGGTTCTCGCCGCCGTGAGTGCGACGCCTGCGGCGCGGCGGGTGGCGAGCGCACATGTCTTGTTCAACGCCATGGCCGCCGCCGCCGCGCTGATCCTGCTATCGCCGCTGCTGGGGTTGAGCCGCTGGCTGATCGCGGGCGCCGCCCCCTCAGGTGACGCCGCCGCTACCCTCGCCATGTTCCATACCCTGTT
>JAUSPV010000096.1 GCA_030652755.1 Caulobacter sp.
TCGTCGTCGCCGTGGCTCCAGCCCAGGCGGGCCAGATAGTTGCGCATCGCCTCGGGCAGATAGCCGAGGGTGGCGAAGTCGGTCACCGCCGTGGCGCCGTGGCGTTTGCTCAGCTTGGCGCCGTCCTCGCCGTGAATCAGCGGGATATGGGCGAAGGCCGGCATGTCCCAGTCCATCGCCCCGTAGATCAGGCTCTGGCGTGCGGCGTTGTTGAGGTGATCGTCGCCCCGGATGATGTGGGTGACGCCCATGTCGTGGTCATCGACCACCACGGCCAGGTTGTAGGTCGGGGCGCCGTCGCTGCGCAGGAGGATGAGGTCGTCCAGGTCGCGGTTGCGGAAGGTGACCTCGCCCTGGACCAGGTCCCTGACGACGGTGTCGCCGTTCAGCGGCCCCCGGAAGCGGATGGCGTGGGGCTTTGACAGATCCTCGGGACGCGGCTCGCGGTCGCGCCAGGGCGAGCGCAGCGCGTGGCCGGCCGCCTTGGCCTTGTCGCGGGCGTCGGTCAGCGCGTCGCCTGACAGCCAGCAGCGGTAGGCCTTGCCGGCCTCCAGCAGCGCCAGCACCACCTCGCGGTGCCGCTCGGCCCGGGCGAACGGGAACACCGGCTCACCGTCATAGGGCAGGCCCAGCCAGGCCAGGCCGTCGAAGATCACCTGAACGGAGGCCTCGGTGGAACGCTCCCGATCGGTGTCCTCGATGCGCAGCAGGAATTGTCCACCGCAGTGTTTCGCGTAAAGGTAGTTGAACAGCGCCGTGCGCGCGGTGCCGATATGCATCGAACCGGTGGGCGAGGGGGCGATACGGGTGACGACGGGCTTTGAGTCGGACATCTCGATGGGGCCGGGGACTGAGGCGGCGGCTCTTAGCATGGGTCGGCGGGCCGCGCACCGCCTCGCCGCCCTGCGGGCCGAGATCGCCGGTCAGGAGCATCGCTGGACTCTGTGGACCCCGGTGGCCTTTGGCCTGGGCTGCGCCGGCTACATGACGCTGAAGGTCGAGCCGTCGACGGCGCTGGCGCTCGGCCTGATGGCCGCCGCCGCCGCCCTTGTTCTGGCGGCCCGGCGGCTGGGATCGACCGGCGCGGTGATTGTGACGGTGCTGCTGGCCTTCGCGGCCGCCGGCTTCCTGTCCGGCCGCATCCGGACTCTGCAGGTGGCCGCGCCGATCGCTCCGGCCGAGCAGCGGGCGCGGTTGATCGAGGGCTGGGTCGTCGATGTGGCCCGCCCCGGCGCCTCGGACATGCGGCTGCTGATCGCGCCGGTCGCGATCCAGGGTCTGGCTCCCGGGGACACCCCGGTCAGGGTGCGGGTGACGCTGCGCGACCAGGCGCCGCCACCCCCGGGGACGGCGATCCGGCTGCGCGCCATGATCGGGCCGCCGCCGGCGCCGGCCAGCCCGGGCGCCTACGACTTCGCGCGCGACGCCTGGTTCAATCGCGTCGGCGGCGTCGGCTTCACCCTCGGCCGGCCGGAAGCGACGAACCTTGATCGCCCGCCCTGGCGGCTGCGGCTGACGATGGCCATCAACGCGACCCGGTGGCGCCTGGCCGAGCGGCTGTATCGGCGCATGGGCCCCGAGAGCGGCGGTCTGGGCGCGGCGATGGTCACCGGTCACGAGGCCTGGATCACGCAGGCGCAGACCGAGACGATGCGCGGTTCGGGCCTGGCCCACATCATCTCGATCAGCGGTCTGCACATGGCGATCGTCGGCGGCTTCGTGTTCGCCGCGGTTCGCGTGCTGGTCGCCGCTTGGCCGTGGCTTGCGCTGCGGGTCCCGGGCAAGAAGATCGCGGCCCTCGCCGGCCTGGTCGCGGTCGGCGGCTATCTGGTCATCTCCGGCGCGCCGCCGCCGGCCGAGCGGGCGGCGGTGACGGCGGCGGCCGCCTTCCTGGCCATCCTGGTCGATCGACAGGCGATCAGCCTGCGCACCCTGGCCATCGCCGCCCTGGTGATTCTGGCCGTGCAGCCGGAGGCGGCCTGCGCCCCGGGCTTCCAGATGTCGTTCGCGGCCACGGCGGCGCTGGTGGCGCTGGCCGAGGCCTGGCCCCGGGCGGTGAAGGAGATCGACATCCCCTGGTGGATCCGCGCGCCCCAGGCGACCGCGGTCTGGCTGGGCGCCGCCATCGCCGCCAGCTTCGTGGCCGGCATGGCGACCGGCCCCTTCGCCATGCACCACTTCAACCGTGTGGCCAGCTACGGCCTGATCGCCAACCTCCTGGTCGCGCCGCTGTCGAGTTTCGTGATCATGCCCTTCCTGGCCATGGGCGCGGTGCTGGAGCCGCTGGGATTGGGCGGGCCCTTCCTGGCCGTGGCCGGCTGGGGGATCGAGGCCATGCTGACGGTCGGCGAGGCCACGGCCAGCCGGCCGGGCGCGGTCGCCACCGTCGCCAGCGGCTCGGCGGCGGCCCTGCCCATCGCCTTTCTGGGCGTGATGCTGCTCTGCCTGTGGAAAGGCTCGCTGCGCTGGCTGGGCGCGCCGCTGGCGGCCGCCGTGCTGCTCTGGCCGCGCCCGGCGCCGCCTGACGTCTGGATCGCCGCCGATGGGGCCGCCGTGGCGGTCCGCGACGCCGGGGAGGCCATCCTGCTGCGCCCTGACGCCCGCCGCTTCGCCGCCGACCTCTGGGCCCGCCGGCGCGGCCTTTCCGTCGATGAGGACGCCGAGGCCGTCCGCGACGCCCGCTTCGCCTGCGACCGCTTCGCCTGTCTGCCGACCGGCGACGACGACATCGCCGTCTGGGCCGGCCGCAAGCCGCCGCAACCCGCCGAGCTGGCCGAGCTGTGCGCGCCGGGCCGGCTGGTGGTGCTACGGTCCGGGTACGCCGGTCAGGGTTGCGAGGACAGCTTCCTGCTCAGCGCCGACGACTTCGCGCGCGGCGGTTCGGCCGAGCTCTGGCGGCGGGGAGAGGGGTGGGCGGTGGTCTGGGCCAATGACCTGCGCGGGGACCGGCCGTGGACGCGGTGAGGGGGGGCGGCTTTGTGCGCGGTTCGACACGCGGTCTGCGACCGCTGCTCACCATGACGTCGAAAAATCACGTCATCCTGAGCAGGCGCGAAGCGCCGTGTCGAAGGACGCATGGCCTCGCAACGCGAAAGAGCGCGGCCTAAGCACGCCCCTTTTGAGTTCAAGTTGCAGTCCCGGCCGCCGTGCGAAGCGCGAAGATTCGGGACGTGGCAAGAGGGCGCACGTCATCCGCTGGGTCCCGGATCGGCCCTTCGGACCGTCCGGGATGACAGCTAGTGATACTTGCGGATCAGCCCGACCAGCTTGCCCTGGACCTCGATCTGGTCGGGGCCGTAGACGCGGGTCGGATACTTCGGGTTGGCGGCTTCCAGCGCGATGCTGACGCCCTTCTTGCGCAGGCGCTTGAGGGTGGCTTCCTCGCCCTCGACCAGGGCGACGACGATCTCGCCGCTATGGGCGGTGTCGGTCTTGCGGATCAGCACGAAGTCGCCGTCCAGGATGCCGGCGTCGATCATCGAGTCGCCCTGCACCTCCAGCACATAGTGTTCGCCGGCCCCGAGCATGCTCTCGGAGACCAGCATCTTGTCGCGCTCCACCTGCAGCGCCTCGATCGGCGAGCCGGCGGCGATGCGGCCCAGCAGCGGGATCTCGCGGACGTCGTTGGCGATCTGGGGCGCGGCGGCGGGGCCGCGGCCGTCGCCCTTGATGACCTGCGGCTTGAAGGACTGCCGTCCGCCGGCCGGCGCGGCCGTGGTGGCCTGCTGCGGCAGCTTGGTGACCTCCAGCGCCCGGGCCCGGTGCGGCAGGCGGCGCAGGAACCCGCGCTCCTCCAGCGCCGTGATCAGCCGGTGGATGCCCGACTTGGACGCCAGGTCCAGCGCCTCCTTCATCTCGTCGAACGAGGGAGACACGCCGGACTCCTTGATCCGCTCGTGGATGAACATCAGGAGTTCGTGCTGCTTGCGGGTGAGCATCCCGGGGCCTCGTTGTCGAATCTGTCGCGGAACAAACCGCCAACTTCACGTGATGTTCTCTAGGTGTTCTTAGTTTCTGTCAAGTTAACGCGGCGGGGCGGCCGGTGTACGATCCGGGCCGATCGTCAGGGAGACGCATATGACCCGCAAAGCCCGATGTTCCTGTGGAAGCCTGTCGGCGGCCTGCGAGGGCGAGCCGGAGCGAGTGTCCGTCTGCCACTGTCTGGCCTGTCAGCGGCGAACCGGCAGCGCCTTCGGATCGGCGGCCTTCTTCAGGAGGGAGGCGGTGACCGTCAGCGGCGAGTCTCGGACCTGGGCGCGGCGGGGCGAGGACGGCCCGGGCGCGGTGTTTCATCACTGCCCGACCTGCGGCTCGACGGTGTTCTGGGAGCCGCTGTTCAGGCCCGGCTTCCTCGCCGTGGCGGTAGGCGCCTTCGCGGACCCGACCTTCCCGCCGCCGAGCAAGCAGGTCTACGGTGAGACGCGGCATCCATGGCTCGTGGTGTCGGGTGCGAAGGACGAATAGCTTCTCGAATGAACGCGTCGATCAACACGTTGTCTTTCACCTACGCCACGATACCCGGTGGCGCGCTCGCCGTTGCACCGTGCATTGACGGCCGGCTGCTCACCGAGCTTGTCAAAGCTCTGGACGAGGATGGGATCGCGGGGACATTCGGCGGGCTCGTGCCGGAATACTTCAACTACGGCCCCCTGGATGCCTACTTTGCGGGCCGAGGGCATACGCTGGGAGATGTGCCAGGACATATCTATGTTCTGGGCTGCGAATGCGGGGAAGTCGGCTGCAATCCAGTCACGGCGGTTGTGACCATGCTGGACGAGACTGTCCTCTGGAGTCAGCTGACGGGCTGGGATACGCCCCTTGCCATGGGTCCGTTCCAGTTTGACCGGCCTCAGTACGAGAGCGCCGTCCGAGAGTTGGTCACCCGCCTGGCGACCGGAAGGGCTTCCTAGATCGCCAGCAACGCCCGCGTGGCAGCCTCGACATCCGCCTGACGCATCAGGCTCTCGCCGACCAGCATGGCCCGGGCGCCGCTGGCCTCCAGCCGAGCGGCGTCGGCGGCGGTGAAGAGGCCGCTTTCGGTGACGAGCAACGCATCCCGCGGCGCGCGGGCGGCGAGGCGTTCGGTGATTGCCAGGTCGACGGTGAAGGTCTTCAGGTCGCGGTTGTTGACCCCGACCAGCGTCGCGCCCAGCGCGCCGGCGCGGTCCATCTCGGCCTCGTCATGCACCTCGACCAGGGCGTCCATGCCCAGGCGGGCAGCCTCGGCCATCAGCGCGGCGGCCAGAACGTCGTCGATCATCGCCAGGATGACCAGGATGGCGTCGGCGCCCAGGGCGCGGCTCTCGGCCACCTGCCAGGGATCGACCAGGAAGTCCTTGCGGATGCAGGGCAGGGCGGTCGCGTCGCGGGCGGCCTCCAGATAGCTGTCGGCCCCCATGAAGCTGGGGCCATCGGTCAGAACCGACAGACAGGCCGCGCCGCCGCGCTCGTAGGCCCGGGCCAGGGCCGGCGGGTCGAAGTTCTCGCGGATAATCCCCTTGGACGGAGAGGCCTTCTTGATCTCGGCGATCAGGGCCAGTTTGCCGGGGGCGTGATGGCGCTCCAGCGCGGCGCGGAAGCCACGCGGGGCCTCAGCCACCGAGGCGTCGGCGTCGACCTTGGACTGTGGCCGCACGGCCTTCCGCGCGGCGACTTCCTCGCGCTTGTAGGCGGCGATTTTGGCGAGAATGTCGGTCATGCGGCGTTCGTGATGGCGATCAGCTGGTCCAGCGCCGTCAGCGCCCGGCCGTCGTCGACGACCGCGGCGGCCAGCTCGACGCCCTCGCGCAGGGTCTCGACCGCGTCGCCGACCAGGAGGGCGGCGGCGGCGTTGAGCAGCACGATGTCGCGATAGGCGCCGGCCTCGCCCTCCAGCATCCGCCGCAGCGCGGCCGCGTTGAAGGCGGGATCGCCGCCGGTGAGGTCAGCCAGGGAAGCGCGAGGCAATCCAACGGCTTCCGGCGTGATGGTGAAGCGGCGCATGCCGATGCCCTCGCGCCATTCGGCCACCTCGGTCTCGCCGGTGGTGGTCAGCTCGTCCATGCCCTGGCCGTGCACCGACCAGGCGCGGACGGCGCCCAGGGCGCCCAAGGCCTGGCAGATCGGCTCGACGTAGCGCGGGGCGGGAACGCCCATCACCTGACGACGCGCGCCGGCCGGATTGGTCAATGGCCCCAGCAGGTTGAAGATGGTTCGAAAGCCAAGCTCCTGACGGATAGGCGAGACATGGCGCATGGCGCCGTGGTGCGCCTGGGCGAACAGGAAGCAGATGTTCGCCTCGTCCAGCGCCTGGCGCTGTTTCGCGAGCCCCGGGTCGATGTTGACGCCCAGGGCGGCCAGCACATCGGCGGTGCCCGACTTGCTGGTGATGGCCCGGTTGCCGTGCTTGGCGACCTTCAGCCCCCCGCCGGCGACGACGAAGGCCGTGGCGGTGGAGATGTTGAGCGTGTGCAGGCCGTCGCCGCCGGTGCCGCAGACGTCGATGGTGTCATAGGGCAGGTCCAGATGGACGGCGGCGCGGCGCATGGCCCGGGCGCAGGCGGTGATCTCGCCCACCGTCTCGCCGCGCAGGCGGATGGCGGTGACTGCCGCCGCGACCTGGGCCGGGGTCGGCTCGCCGCGCAGGCAGGCGCTGAAGAAGGCCTCGGCGTCCTCCTCCGAGAGGGTGGCGCCGTCGGCGAGACGGCCCAGCAGCGGCTTGAAGGCGTCGCTCATGGGGTCAGGCGGCCGTCAGGCGCCTGACGCCCGCCAGGTCGAGGAAGTTGTCGAGCAGCTGATGGCCGCCCTCGGTGGCGATGGACTCGGGGTGGAACTGCACCCCGAATACCGGCCGGGTGCGGTGCTGGAAGCCCATGATCTCGCCGTCCTCGGTCCAGGCGGTGACCTCCAGGTCGTCCGGCAGGGTGGCGCGGTCGACGGCCAGGCTGTGATAGCGCGTGGCGGTGAACGGGTTGGGCAGGCCCTTGAACAGGCCCTTGTCGGCGTGATGGATCTGGCTGGTCTTGCCGTGCATGATCGACTTGGCCCGCACGACATCGCCGCCATAGGCCTGACCGATGGCCTGATGGCCCAGGCAGACGCCCAGGATGGCCAGGTCCTCCGGCGCGCCGCGCAGCAGCGGCAGGCAGATCCCCGCTTGGTCCGGCGCGCAGGGGCCGGGCGACAGCAGCACCGCCTCCGGATGCAGGCCGAGGGCCTCCTGCACCGACAGCGCATCATTGCGATGCACGACGGTCTCCGCCCCCAGCTCGTTCAGGTAGTGAACGAGGTTGTAGGTAAAGCTGTCGTAGTTATCGATGACGAGGATCATGGTCCCTTGCTCATAGGGCTTGAGCGCGTTTGCGCCAAGGCCCGACGCACGCCATCCTCACCCCATGGCCGCAGCCGATTCCGCCCTCGATCCCGAAGCCCTCGCCTATGCGCGGGGGCTGCTCAAGCCGCCGATCGTGCGCGAGAACCTGTGGGCCGTGATGGCCGCAGCCGCCTTCGCGGCGCTGTCGGCCCTGGCCTTCGCCACCGCCATGATCCTGGCCCCGCCGGTCACCACCAGCAGCCTGGTGATGGAAGAGCCCGCCGAGATCGCGCCGGCGGGCAGCGAGCCGAACTAGGCTTCCGGACCGCGCCGCCGGATGATTCCGGTCAGCTCCGTCGCCGCGGCGACGGTGTTGGAGATCGTCCCGTACTTGCGCACGTTGGTGTGCAGCAGCGCCAGCCGCTGGTCGCTCTCGGCGGTGTCGACGATCAGCTCATAGGTGATGGCGACTATCTTCGGCGGACTGTCCTGCCGCACGCCGTGCAGTCTCACCTCAACGCCGTCGAACGCGAAGTCCAGCAGCGGCGAGACCCGCTCGATGCCCTTGATCATGCAGGCGGCGACCGAGGCCAGCAGCAACTCGGCCGGATTGAAGGCGTCGGCACGGCCCTTCACGGCGGTGTCGAGCGTCACGGAGGCGCCCTTCGTCGTCGCCACGCTGCCGTGGGCGTCGGTTCGACGGGCCTCAACCCTGTATTCCAGCATCGACAGTTCCTGACGTCGTCTGTCGTTCGCGGTTCAGGATCTTAGCCGAACCGCCAGGCTTCCGAGGCCGCGCGCCGCAGGGCGTTCGACTTGTGGATGGTCTCGTCGTACTCGGCGTCCGGCGTGCTGTCGGCGACGATGCCGCCGCCGGCCTGGACGTAGAGCATGCCGTCCTTGACCAGACCGGTGCGCAGCACGATGCAGGTGTCGACCGAGCCGTCGGCGCCGAAGTAGCCGACCGCGCCGGCATAGCCGACGCCGCGCTTTTCGATCTCCAGCTCGTCGATGATCTCCATGGCCCGCACCTTGGGCGCGCCGGACACGGTGCCGGCGGGCAGGGCGGCCATCAGCACGTCCACCGGGTCCAGACCGTCTGGCGCATCGCCCTCGACGTTGGAGACGATGTGCATGACGTGGCTGTAGCGCTCGATCACGAAGCTCTCGGTCACCCGCACCGAAGGTCCCTTGCGGACCGCCGCCGGCGCGTTGCGGCCGGGCTCGCGCAGCCGGGAGACCCGGCCGACATCGTTGCGGCCCAGATCCAGCAGCATCAGGTGCTCGGCCCGTTCCTTGGGATCGGCCAGCAGCTCCTGTTCGAGCGCCAGGTCCTCCTCGGGCGTGGCGCCGCGGGGACGGGTGCCGGCGATCGGCCGGATGGTGACCTTGCCGTCGCGCAGACGAACCAGAATCTCCGGGCTCGACCCGACCAGCTGGAAGTCCCCGAACTCGAGATAGAACAGGAAGGGCGAGGGGTTGGTGCGGCGCAGGGACCGGTAGAGGGCGAAGGGATCCCGCTTGAACGCCGCCCGGAAGCGGTGCGCAACCACGGCCTGGAAGACGTCGCCGGCCTCGATGTAGCTTTTGGTCTTTTCGACCACGTCGGCGTAGTCGGCGCGGCTGACCGGGGTGGAGAAGGTGACCTCTTCCGGCTCGCCGGGAACAGGCGGAGTCATCGGCGCGCGCAGGTCGGCCAGCACCGCGTCCAGCCGGACGTTGGCGGCGTCCCAGGCGTCTTTCGCCGATACGCCCCTTTGGGGCCGCGCCGGGGTGACCAGCACGATCTCCTGGGCGATGGCGTCGAAGACGGCCACGATCGAGGGGCGGATCATCACCGCATCGGGCAGGCCCAGCGGATCGGGGTTCACGTTCGGCAGCGCCTCGGCCAGCCGGATCATGTCGTAACCCAGCGTGCCGTAGACGCCCGCCGCGGGTGGCGGCAGGCCAGCCGGCAGCTCGATCCGAGAGGCGGCGACCAGGTCGCGCAGGCTGTCGAGCGCCCCGCCGGCCTGCGGCGTGAAAGCCCCGGCGGCGATGGCCTCGCCCTCGGCGACCTCGGCCGCGTCGCCGCGACAGCGCCAGACCAGGTCCGGCTTCATGGCCACGATGGAATAGCGGCCGCGCCAGGCGCCGCCCTCCACGGACTCGAAGAGGAAGGCGTAGGGCCGGCCGCGCGCGATCTTCAGATAGGCCGAGACCGGCGTCTCCAGATCGTCGATCAGCCGGGTCCAGACGACCTGCGGCCGTCCGGCATCCCAAGCTTGCGCGAAGGCGTCGAATGACGGCTGGGCGGCCACTACTTGCCCTTCGGCGCGGCGTCGGTCTTCTCCGGCGTCGCCGACGGCGCGACGCCCAGAGCGGCCCGAGCGTTCACGATGCTGCCTTCAGCCTTCACCTTGCCGACCGCGTAGGTCTGCACGGAGGCGCCGATGTCGGTGAAGATCTGCTGGGTGAACTGCTGCTGCTGTTGACGCGCCGCCATGGCGATCTGCCGGACGTCGCCCGGCCGAAGGTCGGTGATCGTCGCGACGGCGACGCCGGTGCTGGTGGCCGCCGTGAACACGTCGCCCTTTTTCGACCCGAACGCCGTACCGAGCAGTTCGCGGCCGAGGGCCTCCTGGGACTGGGCCGTGGCGCGGCTGATCCCCTGGGCGCGGACGACCTGGGCGCCGGTGGACGCAGCGACGGCGTCGATCGATTCGCCCTTCTGGACGCGGGCCTGCAGCGCTTCGGCGCGGGCGCGGAGCGCCTCGGCCACCTTCCGCATCATCAGATTGCGCGCCAGGTAGGGGCGAATCTCCGCCATCGGCGGCATGGCCGGGGCGACGACCCGATCGACGCGGACGATGAAGTACTCGCCGGGGGCTTCCTCGAGGATCTCGCTGTCCTGGCCCTGGGCGCCTTCAAAGGCGGCCTTGACCACGGCGGGGCTCAGGCCGGCGACAGGCTTGCCATCCTGACCGGCGCCCTCGGCGGAGACCGGGGCGATGGTGGTCAGCGGCAGGCCGGCCTTCGCGGCGGCGGCGGTCAGGTCGACACCGGCGGCGCGGGCGTCCTCATAGACCTTGGACGCCTCGGAGACCTTGCGGTCGGCCGCGTCGGCGCGAACCTTGGCTTCGATGGCGGTCCGATTGCCCTCCAGCGTGGCGGCGCTGCCCGGAACAACCTTCTCGATCTTGATCACCGCCAGGCCGAAGCCGCCCTTGACGATATTGGCTCCGCCCAGCGGCAGCCTGAACGCCTCGTCGCGGATGCCGGCGTCGAAGAAGGCCGATCGCGGCTTGTCGGTGAAGAAGATCGGCTTGATGCCCAGCTCGCCGGCGACGACACGGGCGTCCTCGCCCTTGTTGATCCGCGCCAGCACCGTGGTCGCCTGGCCGTTGTCCTTGACCGGGATCTGCACGACGGTCCGCAGTTCGGCCCGTGACAGAGAGTCCTTCTCGAAGTCGAAGCGCTTCTGAACCTCGGCCGGGTCGACTGTGACGCTGGTTTCCATCGCCTTGCGGGACAGCCGCACGACGGTCATGCCGCGAAACTCGGGCAGGGTGAGCTGGGCGGCGTTTTCCTTCATGAAAGCCTGGATCTCGGCCTCGGTCGGTTCGGCGATCTTGCCCACGCTCTGCGGCGTGACCACGAAGTAGGCCAGGTCCCGCTGCTCTAGGGCGATGACGCCGCCGAGGGCCGAGTAGGCGAGCGGAGCCCGCAGGCCGTCGGCGGCGGCCGGCACGAACTGGGCGCGCATCAGGCCGTCGCGCATGTCCTTCTCGAACATGTCGCGGGTCAGGCCCTCGCGCCGCAGGGCTTCCAGATAGTTGCTCTCGCTGAACTCGCCGGTCAGCGGGTCGAAGAAGGCGGGGATTTCGCGAAGCTGCTCGCGCATCGCGTCCTGGGGCGCCCGGACGCCCAGCCGGCGAAGCAGCTCGGCCAGCGCCTCGCTGCGGGTCATCTCGCTCAGAATGCGCTGGTCCAGCCCCTGTTCGAGCGCCATCTCCTGCGACACCGGCTGGCCGTATTGCTGGCCGAGTTGCTGCAGGGAACGCCTGAAGGCGGCCTGGAACTCCGGCTGCGTCACGGTCCGGGATCCGGCCGTGATGACGTTGATCCCGGCGCGCGAGCCGAAGATGTCGGTCGTGCCGACCAGTACGAAGGCCGCGATGATCAGGCCGAGCAGGCCGAAGGACCACGGGGATTTGGCGAAACTGCGGAAGGCGGCGAGCATTGCTGGAGACGTACCCTGTGAGAGCGCGGGGCGAAGAACGCCGCCCCGGCGGTATAGTGGACGCTCATGAGGCCCGGCAAGCGTGGCGCGGATGCGGCGACGCAGCTGTGGCGTGACAGCCGCCCGCGCATCGCGTAGGCGCGAGCGTTCAGGAAACGACTTCGACGGATGCCCCGCATGACCACGCCCCGCCCGCTGATCGCCGGAAACTGGAAGATGAACGGCCTGGAGGTCGCGCTCGACGAGGCGCGCGCGGTGGCCGCAGCGGTCGACGCCCAGCCGCCGGCCGCGCGGGTGGCGCTGTGCCCGCCGGCGACGCTGGTGCATCGCATGGCCCAGGCGCTGGCCGGCGCCATGGTGGACGTCGGCGGACAGGATTGCCGGGCCGAGGCGTCCGGCGCCTTCACCGGCGACGTGTCGGCCGAGATGCTGGCCGATTGCGGCGCGACCCTGGTGATTCTCGGCCATTCCGAGCGCCGCGCGGCTTACGGCGAGTCAGACGCGCTGGTGGCGGCCAAGACCCTGGCGGCGCTGCGGGCCGGTCTGGAGCCCATTGTCTGCGTTGGGGAAACCCTGGCCGAGCGGGAAGCGGCCCGCACGCTGGAGATCGTCACCGGGCAGGTGAGGGGCTCCCTGCCGCCGGAACTGGCAGGCAAGGCGTTCGCTGTCGCCTATGAGCCGGTCTGGGCCATCGGCACCGGCCTGACGCCGACCCTGGCGCAGATCGAGGAGGTCCATGTCGCGATCCGCGCGGTGCTCGTCGAGCGCTTCGGGGCCGAGGGCGCCGGCGTGCCGATTCTGTACGGCGGCTCGGTGAAGCCGTCGAACGCCGCCGAGATCCTCGCCGTGAAGGACGTCGGCGGCGCCCTGGTCGGCGGCGCCTCGCTGAAGGCCGAGGACTTCCTGGGGATCATCGCCGGGGCGTGAGGCCCGGTCTCCCTCCCCGCATGGGGAGGGGGCTCCCGAAGGGAGCGGGTGGGGCAAAGGTGATCAAAGGCCGGCGCTGACCAGCGACTGTGGTTTCCCACCCGTCCGGCCCGCGACCGTCCACCCTCCCCATGCGGGGAGGGAGATTGTCACAGCAGCAACCCCCACAGCCGGCAGTCGCGGCGTTCGCCGTCGTGATCGACGTGGCCCTTCATGTAGCCCTCGATCTCGAAACCGAGCTTGGTCAGCAACTTTTCCGAAGCGTTGTCGCCGACCTGCGTGCGCGCCCACAGCCGGCGGAAGCCGAGGGTGGCGGCGTGGCTCAGCACCGCCTGCACCGCTTCATAGCCATAACCCTGGCCCCAGACCGGCCGGGCCAGGACAAAGCCGATCTCGGCGCGATGGTGGCGGCGGTCGATGTCCGACAGGTCGACGCTGCCCAGGAAGGTCCCGTCGGCCGACAGCCGCACCGACCAGTAGAAGGCCTCGCCGCGCTCCATCTCCCCGACCCGTCCCTCGATGAAGGCCAGGGTCATGTCGGGATCGTCCATGGCCGCGACGTCCATGTGGGCCATGACCTCCGGATCGGCCATCACCGGATAGATCAGCGCGGAATCTTCCGGAGTCACCGGAGACAGGGCGAGGCGTTCAGTCTCGAGAATCATGGCCTTGCGAAACCCCTGCGGTTCCCCAGCTATGGCGTGACCCCTTATCGAGTGCTAGAGGGGCGCCTTCGTTTCGACCGGACGCCGCAGGCGGCGCCCAACGGACCCTGATCGATGCTCCTGACCATTCTGCTCGTCTTCCACATCATCATCTGTGTGGCGCTTATCATCACCGTACTGCTGCAGCAGTCCGAGGGCGGCGCCCTGGGCATGGGCGGCGGCGGCGGTTCGGGCTTCATGACGGCGCGGGGCGCGGGCAACCTGCTGACCCGCATCACCTGGATCCTGTTCACGCTGTTCCTGCTGCTGAGCATCGGCCTGACCCTGATGGCGGCGGCGCAACGTAATTCGAACTCCCTGACGGGCGGCATCGAGCGAGTCGATCCCAACAGCCTGACGCGGCCGCTGGAGACCACGCCGGCGCCTGAGGCGCTGCCGGCCCTGCCGACCGCTCCGCTGCCGCAGTCGGGCCTGCCGGTCGCCCCGGCCCCGGCCGCTCCGGCCGGCCAGCCGCAGTAACAAGTTCATCGTTCGCTAGAAGTAAGGCGGCGCCGGGCTCGAATCGGCGCTAATCTGGATTCCCATGGCCCGGTACATCTTCATCACCGGCGGCGTGGTTTCCTCATTGGGAAAAGGTCTCGCGTCCGCCGCCCTTGGCGCGCTGCTGCAGGCCCGCGGCTACAAGGTCCGCCTGAGGAAGCTCGACCCCTATCTGAACGTCGATCCAGGGACGATGAGCCCCTACCAGCACGGCGAGGTCTTCGTGACCGACGACGGGGCGGAGACGGACCTCGACCTGGGCCACTACGAGCGCTTCACCGGGGTGAACGCCTCGCGGGCCGACAACATCACCACCGGTCAGATCTACAAGACCATCATCGAGAAGGAACGCCGCGGCGACTACCTCGGCGCCACGGTCCAGGTGATTCCGCACGTCACCAACGAGATCAAGACCTTCGTCCTGTCGCCCGCCGTCGACGAAAATGGCGATGAAGCCGACTTCGTGCTGGTCGAGATCGGCGGCACCGTGGGCGACATCGAGGGTCTGCCGTTCTTCGAGGCCATCCGCCAGCTGGGCCAGGAGCTGCCGCGCGGCGAAAGCTGCTTCGTGCACCTGACGCTGCTGCCGTTCATCAAGACGGCCGGCGAAATGAAGACCAAGCCGACCCAGCACTCGGTCAAGGAGCTGCGCTCGATCGGCATCCAGCCGGACATCCTGCTCTGCCGTTGCGAGCAGCC
>JAUSPV010000103.1 GCA_030652755.1 Caulobacter sp.
AGAGCCCGAGATGGTGTTGCGGGTGGTGTCGTTGCCGCCCACGATCAGCAGGATCAGGTTCCCCAGATACTCCATCGGAGCCATGTTCTTCGTCGACTCGCCGTGGGCGAGCAGCGAGATCAGGTTGTTGGCCGGCGGGGCGTTGACCCGCTCGTTCCACAGGCCGGTGAAGTACTCCAGGCACTCCAGCAGCTCGGCGCGGCGCTGGTCCTCGGTCTCGATGATGCCCATGCCCGGCGCCGCCGTGGCGACATCCGACCAGCGGGTCAGCTTGCGGCGGTCGTGGAAGGGGAAGTCGAACAGGGTGGCCAGCATCTGGGTGGTCAGTTCGATCGAGATGCGATCGACCCAGTCGAAGGTCTCGCCGATCGGCAGGCTGTCCAGCAGGCCGGCGGCCCGTTCGCGGATGATCGGCTCCAGCTGCATCAGGCTGGCCGGGCTGACCACCGGGCTGACCGTCTTGCGCTGCACGTCATGCTTGGGCGGGTCCATGGCGATGAACATCGGCAGGATGAAGTCGTCATCCATGTCGCGCAGGGTGATGCCGCCCAGGTGCGCGTCGGAGCTGAACACCTGATGATTGGTGTCGATCGCCATGATGTCTTCGAAGCGGGTCACCGACCAGTAGGGCCCGACCTCCTCGTTGACCTCGCAGAGGTGGACCGGCGCCTCTTTGCGCAGGCGCTCGAAGTAGGGCCAGTGGGTGTCGGTGCTCCACAGCTCGGGGTTGGCCACGTCGATCTGCTCGATCGGAATCGAGAAGGCGTGCGCTCGCGCAGCCGCGTCCCGCTCAGCCTTTTCACGCCGGGACTGGCCCAGATCAAAACCACCGTCGGCCATGGCCGTCTCCCTTATCTTGTCATTGTTAACATGAGGCCAGAAAATGACGCCCGTGTCACGATGCCGGACGCAAAAAAGGCCCCGGCGCGCCGCGCGGGGCCCATTTCTACCCGGTTCGGGTGACGATCAGGCCTGACCGGTCACCCCGTCCCAGAACTTCTTCGCCTTGCCCATGAAGCCGGACGCCTGGGGATGCTGGGCGTCGCCGCAGAGATCGGCCAGCTCGCGCAGCAGCTCCTTCTGGCGGGCGCTCAGGTGGGTCGGCGTCTCGACGAACAGCTCGACGATCAGGTCGCCACGCTCGCGGGTGCGCAGCGAGGGCATGCCCCGGCCCTTCAGCCGGATGGTCTTGCCAGTCTGCACGCCCTCCGGAATCTTCACCGGAATCCGGCACTCGCCGTCGCAGTCCTCGCCGCCCGTCAGGCAGGGCGCCTCGATCTCGCCGCCCAGGGCCGCGGTGCACATGGCCACCGGCACCGTGCACAGCAGGTCCAGGCCGTCGCGCTCGAACAGGTCGTGCGGGGTCACCGACAGGAAGATGTAGAGGTCGCCGCGCGGGCCGCCGCGCTGGCCCGCGTCGCCCTCGCCGGCCAGCCGGATACGGGCGCCGTCGTCGACGCCGGGGGGGATGCGCACCGACAGGGTGCGGTCGCGGCGCACCTGGCCGTGGCCGTGGCAGGCCTTGCAGGGGTCCAGCACCAGCTTGCCGGAGCCGCCGCAGCGGGGGCAGGTGCGCTCGATGGCGAAGAAGCCCTGGGTAGCCCGCACCCGTCCGGCGCCGCCGCAGCTGTTGCAGACGGTCGGGCTGGTGCCCGGCTTGGCCCCGGAGCCGTCGCACGGCTCGCAGGTGATCGAGGACGGGACCGTGATCTCGACGTCGGCGCCGGCATAGGCCTGCTCCAGGGTGATCTCGAGATCGTAGCGCAGGTCCGCCCCGCGGGCCGGGCCGTTGTTCTGACGCCGGCGGCCGCCGCCGAACATCTCGCCGAACGCGTCGCCGAACACCTCGTTGAAGATGTCGTGGACGTCGTTGAAGCCCTGGCCGCCGCCGTTCGCGCCGTTGACGCCGGCGTGGCCGTAGCGGTCGTAGGCCGCGCGCTTCTGGGCGTCCGACAGGACCGAGTAGGCCTCGTTGACTTCCTTGAAACGGGTTTCGGCGTCACCACAGCCGCCGTTGCGGTCAGGGTGGTGCTCCATCGCCTTCTTGCGGAAGGCGCTCTTCAGAGCGGCCTCGTCGCATCCGCGCTGGACGCCGAGAATGTCATAGTAGTCACGCATGGACGGACATTCGGAAAAGCTTGTCTTCAGAAGTGGTGGAGCGCCCGTCCCTCTGCAAGTCCATCGCCGACCGGCTGGCCGACAGGCAGGAAAGGGACGGGACGTCTGGCTTCGCGAAGGCGGCGGCGACGGTCCCCGGACAGGTCTTGATCATATCCGGGGCCCTCGCCGCCGTCAGGCGCGGTGTCACGCCGACTTCTTGTCGTCGTCGCTGACTTCCTCGAACTCGGCGTCCACGACGCCGTCGTCCGCGGGCTGAGAGGCCTCGCCGTCGCCGGCTTCGCCCTGCTGGGCCTTGTACATGGCCTCGCCGAGCTTCATCGACGCCTGGATCAGGGTCTGGGTCTTGGCGGCGATGTCCTCGCCGTCGCCGCTCTCGAGCACCGCCTTCAGGTCGGTCAGCGCCGTCTCGATGGCGGCCTTCTCGTCAGGGCCGACCTTGTCGCCGTGCTCGGCCATGGCCTTCTCGGTCGAATGGATGACCGCGTCGGCCTGATTGCGGGCTTCCACGCTGGCCTTGCGCTTCTCGTCCTCGGCCCTGTTGGCCTCGGCCTCACGGACCATCTTCTCGATGTCGGCGTCCGAAAGGCCACCGCTCGCCTGGATGCGGATCGACTGTTCCTTGTTGGTCGCCTTGTCCTTGGCCGTGACGTGCACGATGCCGTTGGCGTCGATGTCGAAGATGACCTCGACCTGCGGCACGCCGCGCGGCGCGGGCGGGATGCCGACCAGATCGAACTGGCCCAGCATCTTGTTGTCCGTCGCCATCGGGCGCTCGCCCTGGAAGACCCGGATCGTCACGGCCGACTGGTTGTCGTCGGCGGTCGAGAAGGTCTGGCTCTTCTTGGTCGGGATCGTCGTGTTGCGCTCGATCAGGGGCGTGAACACCCCGCCCAGGGTCTCGATGCCCAGGGTCAGCGGCGTGACGTCCAGCAGCAGCACGTCCTTGACGTCGCCCTGCAGAACCCCGGCCTGAACCGCGGCGCCCAGCGCCACGACCTCGTCGGGGTTGACGCCCTTGTGCGGGTCACGGCCGAAGAAGGCCTTCACCGCGTCCACGACCTTGGGCATGCGGGTCATGCCGCCGACCAGGATCACTTCGTCGATGTCGGACTTCTTGAGGCCGGCGTCCTTCAGCGCCTGTTCGCAGGGCGCGATCGTGCGGGCGATCAGGTCCTCGACCAGGGCTTCCAGCTTGGCGCGCGACAGCTTGATGTTCAGGTGCAGCGGGCCGTTGGCGTTCATGCTGATGAACGGCAGGTTGACCTCGTACTGCGCGGTCGAGCTGAGTTCCTTCTTGGCCTTCTCGGCCTCTTCCTTCAGGCGCTGAAGGGCCAGCTTGTCCTTGCGCAGGTCGGTGCTGGTTTCCTTTTTGAACTCGTCGGCCAGGTAGTCGACGATCCGCAGGTCGAAGTCCTCGCCGCCCAGGAAGGTGTCGCCGTTGGTGGCCTTCACCTCGAAGACGCCGTCGCCGATCTCGAGGATCGAGACGTCGAAGGTGCCGCCGCCGAGGTC
>JAUSPV010000115.1 GCA_030652755.1 Caulobacter sp.
GGATCGCCTGCGGCGTCCGGGATGACAGCTTGGGGCGACATCCACGCCCGGATCAGGTCCGGATCATCCACCGTCGCCGACAGCCCGACCCGCCTCAGGTTCGGCGCCAGGGTCTGCAGCCGCGCCAGGTCCAGCGCCAGCAGATCGCCGCGCTTGGTCGGCCACAGGGTGTGGATCTCGTCCAGCACCACGCAGCGCAGGTCCTCGAACAGTCCCCGCGCGCCCTCCCAGGCGCAGAGCAGGGCCAGCTGCTCGGGCGTGGTCAGCAGGATGTCCGGCGGCCGCACCTTCTGCCGCTGCTTGCGCGAGACGCCGGTGTCGCCGGTGCGGCTCTCGGCGACGATATCCAGGCCCATCTCGCGGATCGGCGTCATCAGGTTGCGCTCGACATCGACGGCCAGCGCCTTGAGCGGCGAGATGTAGAGGGTGTGGATGCCGCGCGGCCCGTTGGCCGGCGGCCGCTGGCTGAGTTCGATCAGGCTGGGCAGGAAGCCGGCCAGGGTCTTGCCCCCGCCGGTCGGGGCGATCAGCAGCGCGTGCCGACCCCCGCGCGCCTTGCCGACCATCGCCAGCTGATGCTCCCGCGCCGCCCAGCCGCGCGTCGCGAACCAGTCGGCGAAGCGGGGCGGGAGGAGCACTGCATCAGAAACCGCGGAGTCGGCCATCACCACCCTTCGTCATGGTGAGGAGCGTCCGTCAGGACGCGTCGCGAACCACGCAGGACCGTCGTGCGTCCTTCGAGACGCCGCCGCTTCGCGCCGGCTCCTCAGGATGACGAAGTCAGATGAGGGCCGATATAGCATGTTCCCGTTCCGTTTCCACGCGAGTCCGGCTAGGGAAACTGTGTGACCGACCTTCCCGCGCCCGCCACGCTTGATCTCCCGACCGCCCTCGTCGTCCTGCCGGGCGGCAAGTCCGGCGCGGCCGACGCGGCCGCCGCGCGGGAGCTGCGGCCGCCCTATGCGCGCGAGCTGATCCAGGAAGCGCCGGTGCTGGTGGCCCACGCCTCCATGACCGCCCGGCGGCTGGGACTGAACGCGCCGGGCCGGTCGCGACGGATCCTCGATGCGCTGGAGCTCTACGCCTTCGTACGGCCGGCGAAGTTCACCGCCCCCTCGGCGGTCGGGCTGGCGCTGGCGCTGGGCCTGCCCGAGCCGCGCGGCGTGGCGGCCCAGGCCCATGCCCTGCGCGAGGCCTGCCGCATCCTGCTGGCCGAGCTGGCGGCGACGCCTTGGCCCTCCCGCGAGGAGGCGCTGGTGCTGGCCGAGACGCTGGATCGCGGCGGCTGGTCCTGGGGTTCGGCCGTCATCGGCGCCCTGCGCAGCCAGCCGATCAAACACAGCCCGCGCGGCTCGGGCCTGGAGGTCTGGAGCCGCATCCCCGAGTGGGAAGACCAGGCCCCGCCGGGCGAGCCGGGCAGCAAGCCGATTGACCCCGAAGCCGCCGGCCGGCGGCTGGACGAACTGCTGCAGAGGGCCGGCCTGGACGAGGCCCGCGCGTCGCAGAAGGTGTTCGCCGCCGAGACCGCCTGGGCCTTCCAGCCGCGCGAGCGCGAGGGCGAGCCGCGCATGATGCTGGCCGAGGCGGGCACGGGCGTGGGCAAGACCATGGGCTACCTGGCGCCGGCCTCCCTGTGGGCCGAGGCCAACGGGCCGGCGGTCTGGGTCTCGACCTACACCCGGGCGCTGCAGCGCCAGATCGAGCGCGAGAGCGCCGGCATCTTCCCGGACCCCGCCGTGCGGGCCCGCAAGGTCGTGGTGCGAAAAGGCCGCGAGAACTATCTGTGTTTGCTGAACTTTCAGGAGTCCGTTAACGCCGCCCAGCTGGGCAATGGCGACCTGGTCGGCCTGGGCCTGACGGCCCGCTGGGTGCGGGCCAGCCGCGACGGCGACATGACCGGCGGCGACTTCCCGGCCTGGCTGCCCAGCCTGTTCGCGGTGCCGCCCGCCCTCCAGGCCAGCGCCGGCAACCTGGTCGACCGGCGCGGCGAATGCGTCCACGCCGGCTGCGTCCATTATCGCGCGTGCTTCATCGAAAAGGCCGTGCGGGGCTCCAAGCGCGCCGACATCGTCATCGCCAACCATGCGCTGGTGATGAGCCAGGCCGCCTTCGACGGCGCCCGCACCGCGCGGGGGCTGAAGGGCGACAACGAGACGACCAGCCTGCGCCGCATCGTCTTCGACGAGGGCCACCATCTGTTCGACGCCGCCGACAGCGCCTTCTCGGCGGCGCTGTCGGGCGCGGAGTCGGCGGAGCTGCGCCGCTGGATCCGGGGACCCGAGGGCCGCGGCCGCCGGGGCAGGGGCCTGGAAGCGCGGCTGATGGAGATCGTCGGCGACCGCGAGGCGGCCCGCGACGCGTTGCAGGACGCCATCCACGCCGCCGCCGCCCTGCCGGGCGAGGGCTGGTCGGGCCGCATCGCCCCGCCCGACGGCCAGGTCAATCCGCTGGGGCCGATCGAGGCCTTCCTCGTCGCCGTCATCGAGCAGCTCCGCGCCCGCGCCAGCCAGGGCGACCAGGGCATGGAGGCCGCCGCCCGGCCGGCCACGGACCTGGTGCGCGACACCGCCGCCCTGGCCGCCGCCGCCCTGGCCCGGGTCGAGGCGCCGCTGCTGGCCCTGGCCCGGCACCTGGAGGACCTGCTCGACGAGGAGACCGACGAGCTCCCCACGTCGGATCGCGCCCGGATCGAAGGGGCATTGCGCGGCCTGGACCGAAGGGCCCGCATGACCCTGCCCGGCTGGCGCTCAATGCTGAAGGCCATCGAGGAGGACGCCGAGGACGACCCCGACTTCGTCGACTGGTTCGACGCCACCTTCCTGTACGGCCGGGTGGTCGACGCCGCCTGCCGCCGCCACTGGGTCGACCCGACCGAGCCGCTGACCGCCGCCGTCATCGCCCCGGCCCACGGCATCCTGGTGACCAGCGCCACCCTGGCCGACAGCACCCTGGACGACCCCTTCGCCCTGGCCGAGATGCGCACCGGCGCCGCGCGGCTGCCCGAGCGGCCGCAGACGCTACGGCTGCAGTCGCCCTTCGACTACGCCGCCAACACCCGAGCTTTCGTCGTCACCGACGTGGGCAAGGACGACCCGCGCCAGGTCGCCGCCGCCATGCGCGAGCTGTTCCTCGCCGCCGGGGGCGGGGGCCTTGGCCTGTTCACCGCCATCCGCCGGCTCAAGGCTGTGCACGAGCGCATCGCCGCCCCGCTGGCCGACAAGGGCCTGGCCCTCTACGCCCAGCACGTCGACCCGCTGGAGGTCGGCGCCCTGGTCGACATCTTCCGCGCCGAGGAGGACAGCTGCCTGCTGGGCACCGACGCGGTGCGCGACGGCGTCGATGTGCCGGGCCGCAGCCTGCGCCTGCTGGTCTTCGACCGCATGCCTTGGCCGAGACCCGACATCCTGCACAAGGCCCGCCGCCAGCGCTTCGGCGGCAAGGGCTACGACGACGCCATCGCCCGCGCGCGGCTGGCCCAGGCCTTCGGCCGCCTGATCCGCCGGGCCGACGACAAGGGCGTCTTCGTGATGCTCGACGCGGCGGCGCCGACGCGCCTGTTCAGCGGCCTGCCGGAGGGGGTGGAGCTGCAGCGCGTGGGCCTGGTCGAGGCGATCGAGGCGACGGCGGCGTTCCTCAGCGGGACAGACAGCAAGGGTGTCTGTCCCTAGATCGCCCCCAAACCGACTCCTTCCCGTCGCATGTTCGCAATGTCCGGGGCGTATGCCGCTGCGGGTGGCGGGGGCGCCTGCAGCGACGGAGTCGACCCATGAGCCTGCCCCATGCCCGACCGGACCTTCCCGCCGACGACAACGCGTCTCCCGCCCAGGCCGTCTGCGCCCGGGCCGAGGTGCAGCGCGTGCGCTGGCTGACCGGGCTGTCGCAAACCGCCTTCGCGCGGACCTTCGCCATTGACCCGGACGCCCTGCGCGATGTCGAGGCCGGCCGGGTGCGGCCCGACGCGATGTTGAAGGCCCGCCTGCGGACCATCGCCCGCGATGGCGCCGCCGCCGGCGCCTGAGCGAGGCGGCTGTCGTCAGCCCGTCGCGCGGCTGTTGCGCCGCTGTCGCACTCTCCCGCTAGCCACAGCACGTCGGCGCTCGCTCCCGTGTGCGCCGAGTCCGCTGGACGCCGGGCCTTAACGGCCTAGGTTTTTCGCTGACGAAGAAGCAGACTTCTGGAGGGCGGATCCATGGTCCGGGCTGCCGCGCTGTCGACGTTGCTGCTGCTGTTGTTCCTCGCCGGCCCGACGGCCGCGTCGGCGCTGCCCGAGGGGGTCGACCGGTCGCTGAAGGCAGGGCTGCCGTGGATTTCCGTCACCCTCGATCCGGATGGTGAGTCGGCCCGCATCCACGCCGCCATCGACATTCCCGCCCCGGCCGAACGCATCTGGAAGGCGATGACCGACTGCCGCTTTGCGGCGCGGCTGGTGACCAGCGTCACCCGCTGCCGGGTGCTGGAGCAGGGCGCCGGCTGGGACATCCGCGAGCATGTCACCAGGGGCAACCTGTTCCTGCCGACGCTGCGCAACGTCTTCCGCTCCGACTACGAGCCCTATCGGCGCATCCGGTTCCGGCGCGTCGACGGCGATCTCAAGGTCATGGAAGGGCAGTGGGGCCTGGCCGCCTTCAACGAAGGCCGCTGGACCCGCGTGACCTACGAGAACCGCCTGTCGGCGAAGATCCTCGCCCCGCCCATGGCCGTGCGGGCCGGGCTGCGCAAGGACACCCCCAAGGTGCTGGTCAACCTGCGCGAGGTGGCGAAGGCCGGGCAGTAGCGGTCCCGTCCTTGGTCAACCTGCGCGACGTCGCGGCGGGGGAGTAGAAAAGGGGGACAGTCACTCATTTCGCACGCGAAATGAGTGACTGTCCCCCTTTTCTACCCCGTTTCTAGTGCTTCCCGCGATCCCGGCCGAAGTTCGGCTCGGCGCTTTCCTGGCCGAGCGCGATGACGCCCCGGCGGATGGCGCGGGTGCGGGTGAACAGGTCCTGCAGCTTGTCGGCCTCGCCCCAGCGGATGGCGCGGCTCAGCGCCTGCAGGTCCTCGGTGAAGCGGCCCAGCACCTCCAGCACCGCGTCCTTGTTGGCCACGAAGATGTCGCGCCACATGGTCGGGTCGCTGGCGGCGATGCGGGTGAAGTCGCGGAAGCCGCCGGCGCTGTACTTCATCACCTCGCCCTCGGTGACGCCTTCCAGGTCCGAGGCCGTGCCGACGATGTTGTAGGCGATCAGGTGGGGCAGGTGGCTGGTGATGGCCAGCACCAGGTCGTGGTGCTGGACGTCCATCAGCTCGACCTGCGCCCCGCAGGCCCGCCAGAAGGTCGACAGCCTGGCCACCGCCTCGGCGTAGGCGGCGTCCTCGCGGCCTGCGTCCGGCGTCAGGATCACCCAGCGGCCGTCGAACAGCTCGGCGAAGCCGGCGTCGGGGCCGGAATGCTCGGTGCCGGCGATCGGGTGGCCGGGAATGACGAAGACATTGTCCGGGGCCGTGGCGGCCATGGCGTCGGCCACCGTGCCCTTGACCGAGCCGACGTCGGTGACGGTGGCGCCGGGACTCAGGGCCGGGGCGGCGGCGGCCATGGCTTCGCCGATGGCCAGCACCGGCGTGGCGAAGACCACCAGGTCGCAGCCGGCCACGCCGTCGGCGATGTCGCCGGTCACCCGGTCGGCCAGGCCCAGTTCGGCGATCCGCGCGCGATGCGCTTCGGAGGCGTCGACGGCGACGATCTCGCCGACCACGCCCTTTTCGCGGGCGATCCGGGCGAGGGAGGAGCCGATCAGGCCAAAGCCGACCACGGCCATGCGGTTGTAGACCTGTCCGGGCATGATCAGCGGCCCATGAAGTCGGCGAGCAGGTCGACGACGGCGCGGTTGTGCTCTTCCAGGCCGATGGTGATCCGCACATGATCGGGCAGGCCATAGTTGCCGACCCCGCGCACCAGATAGCCCCTGGAGGCGAGGAAGGCTTCGGCCTCTACCGCCGTCTTGCCGGGCGTCTTCGGGAAACCGACCAGCACGAAGTTGGCCGCCGAGGGCGCGACGTCCAGGCCCAGGCCTGCCAGCTGCTGGGTCAGCCACGGGCGCCAGATCTCGACCAGATCGATGGAGCGCTGCCTGAACTCGTCGTCGCCGAGCGCGGCGACGGCGGCCAGCTGGGCCGGGATGTTGACGTTGAACGGCAGCCGGATGCGGTCGACGGCCTGGGTCATCTCCAGCGGCAGATAGCCCCAGCCGACGCGCAGGGCGGCCAGGCCGTAAATCTTCGAGAAGGTGCGTGTGACCACGACGTTGCGCTCGTGGCGGGCCAGGTCGAAGTCCTCGGTCGTGGCGGCGCCGGTCTGGAACTCGGCGTAGGCGCCGTCCAGGACCAGCACCACCGACGGCGGCAGGGCCTCGTGCAGGCGGCGAATCTCGCTGAACGGGATCCAGGTGCCGGTCGGGTTGGCGGGGTTGGCGACGAAGACCAGCCGCGTGCGCTCGTCGACCTGCTCCAGGATGGCGTCGACGTCGACGTGCAGGTCCTTCTCGGGGGCGTTGCGAATTTCCGCCCCGCAGGCGCGGGCCCCGATGGCCCAGGCGGCGAAGCCGTGGGCCGGCTGCACCATGTTGTCGCCGGGCTCGAGGAAGGTCTGGCACAGCAGCTGGAACACCTCGTCCGAGCCGCAGCCGAACAGCAGCCGCTCCGGCTCCAGGTCGTACTTCGCGGCGATGGCCTCGCGCACCATGGTGGTGCGGGGGTCGGGGTAGAGGGCCAGCTTGCCGGCGGCGGCGGCGAAGGCCTCCTGCGCCTTGGGGGAGCTGCCCAGGATGTTCTCGTTGGCGGACAGCTTGATCGGGTTTTCGACGCCCTCGGCCTTGGCCTTGCCGGGCTTGTAGGGCTCGATCTCGACGATGCCGGGCTTGGGAACGGGCCGGTCGGCCCTGAAGCGGTCGATGCTCTGGTCGGTCATGTGCGGAAGTCCGGATGCTGGAACCGGCTTCCTACACGGCGCCGGTCTAAAGGTCGAAGGGTTCGGGGGCCGCGCCAATGACGCCATTCAGCTGCCCGGGCGCGCGGAGCAGCCTGGCGTCGTGGTGCTGATAATAGCCGGCGAGGGCGTAGAGGGTCAGGCCGCCGTGCTGGACCAGCGGGGCGGCGGCGACGCCGTCGCGGCTGAGGGCCTCGACGGTCTTGCCGATGTCGGCGGCGTCGGTGACCCATAGGGTCTGGTCGGCGCCGGTGGGCGCGATCTCGACCTGGGCCACGGCGACGGCGCCGGTCGGGCCCCAGGCGGTCAGGCAGGGCAGGGTGGCGAACACCTTCAGCGTCGGCTCGGCCAGCAGCCGGCCCCACCAGGACGAGTCCGGCGTCAGGGCCAGCACCGCGACGCCGCCGGGCGTGCGGGCGGCGGCCAGGGCGTCTTCGGGCTTGGCGACAACGGTCAGCTTCGGCGCGGCGCCAAAACGCAGGCGCGTCAGTTCGACGGCGCGGCTTTCCAGCTTGCCGCCCCAGACCGACAGGTGGAACGGACCCTGCTGGCTCAGGCTGTCGGCCATGATCTCGCGCCAGATGCGCACGACCAGGGCGTTGGAGGCGGCCGGGTCCTTGGCGGCGAGAATCTTGCGGACGATCTGGGCCTCGCGGGCCGGGCGCAGCCCGAACTTGCCGCCGTCGCCCGCCGCGGCCTTGGCCACGGCCACCGCCTTGGCGAGGGAGGCCCGCTCGCCGACCAGCCGCAGAAGCTCGGCGTCCACGGCGTCAATGCGCGCGCGGACGGCGTCGAGAGTCAGCGGAGCGGCCGGGGCGTCCTTGCCCATTTTCATCCCTTCAGACGAGACGGGGGAGTTATTTCATCCCGACGACGGGGGCAATAGTCGGCAAGCGAGGGAAGAAAATTCCCCCGCGACCAATCCTCCCCAGCTGGCTGGGGAGGGGGACCGCCGGGACGGCGGTGGTGGGGAGATGCCGCGTGGTGACTCCTTGAAACACCGTGGAATGAAGTCTGTGCACCGACTCCCCTCCACCACGCTTCGCGCGGTCCCCCTCCCCGGCGGGGCCGGGGAGGATTGCCGAGAATCAGTACAGCCGCGGCGACGGCCCCAGCGGCAGCGGCCCGATGCGCGCCTCGCCGCCCGACAGCTCCACGTCGCCCGAGAAGGCCGGGGTTCCGTCGTCGGCGCCGCTGAGCGTGGCCTCCAGGTCGCCTTGCAGGCGTCCGCCCGGACCGACGGTCAGCGGCCCGCCCTTGCCCGACAGCACCGCCTCGCCGCCCCGCACCTCGGCGGCGCGAACCGTGATGAACCCGCCGGCGTCACGCCAGTTCCGCACGGCGCCCGGCCAGTCGCGGCCCCGGAAGGCGCTCATCCTCGACAGGGTCAGGTCCCACATCATCGAGGCCGGCTTGCCCTGCACCACACGGGCGGGCAGGCCCTCGAGGCGCAGGCGGGCCCCGTCGACCTTGAACAGCACCCCGCCCTGGTCCTGCGGCCCGGCCCGCAGGTGCAGCTCCAGCCCGGACGCCGACTCCACCGGATAGGGCTTTCCGCCGGGCGCGGTCTCGAAGGTCAGGTCGACGCCCTCGACCGACAGGCGTGGCGGATGCTCGTCGAAGCTGCTCAGGCTGGCGCGCAGCGCCCGGGCTCGCACCGTCACCGGCCCGCCGTCAGGCCGCGTCAGGGTGACGCCCTCGGGCGCGACCATGACCCAGTGGTCGAGGCGATAGACGTAGGCCTCCGACTTCAGCAACGGCGCGGCGATGGCCCAGCCGGAGGGTTCGGCGATCCGGGCCCCGTCGAGGGTGACGTTCAGGCGGAAAGGAAAGCCGGTGATCGTCCTTTTGCGCCAGACGACGTCATAGCCCTGCTCGCGGAGCTGCTCGACCGAGGCGTCCATGCGCCGCACCGACTCGCCCCTCAGCCAGAACCAGCCGCCGCTCAGGCCGACAACCAACAGCAGGGCTAGAAGCCATGGCAGGAAAAGTCCGCGCCGACGGGGTTTGCGGGGCCGCTCGGCTTCGGGCAGGGTCATGGAAGGGCGGCTCCTGGAACTGGCGGAACGAATGGACGGCGGCGACGCGGCGCAGGACCGCTGGGTGTTCGGATACGGATCGCTGATGTGGCGGCCCGGGTTCCCGTTTGTAGAACGCCGGCGCGGGGTTCTCCACGGTCGCCGGCGCGCATTCTGCATCTATTCGGTGCACCATCGCGGCGCCCCGGAGCGGCCGGGGCTGGTGCTGGGCCTGGCGCCGGGCGGCGCCACACGGGGCGTCGCCTATCGCGTCGCCGCCGACGCCTGGGGCGAGGTCTACGCCTACCTGCGCGAACGCGAGCAGCCGACGGAGACCTATTTCGAGGCCTGGCGGCGGGTGAAGATCGACGGGAACGGGCCGGTCGACTGCCTGGTCTTCCTGTCGGACGTCGACCATCCACAGTGGGCCGGCGCCCTGACGCTGGATCAGCAGGCGGACCTGATCGCCGGCGCCAGCGGGCTGTCGGGCCGCAACATCGACTACCTGAGCGACCTGGTCGGTCATCTGCATGAGGAGCGGGTGCGCGACGCCGGCATGGAGCGGCTGCTGGCCATGGTGGAGGCGCGGGAGACAGGGGCCGCGGCCGGGGGGTGACGCCGCGGGAAACGCCGTTCGTTCAGGCCGGCTTTTCGAGGTTGTTAACCAGACAATGCGAGTCGGAAGTGTCGCGCCGTGACGTCACGGCGCCGCGTGATTCCGGGGATGG
The DNA here is from genome assembly GCA_030652755.1 of Caulobacter sp. GTDB lineage: Bacteria > Pseudomonadota > Alphaproteobacteria > Caulobacterales > Caulobacteraceae > Caulobacter. The sequence goes on from JAUSPV010000115.1 coordinate 9,711, forward strand.
GTTTCCATGGCGTTCGGCTTTCTGGGAAGCGATCGACAAAAGGCCGCCAGGGATGCGGAGCGGCTCCGCGAGCTGGACGCCCAGGCGACGGCGATGGATCGCGCCCAGGCGATCATCGAATTCAATCTCGACGGCACGGTGATCCGCGCCAACAGCAACTTCCTCGCCACCGTCGGCTATTCGGCCGGCGAGATCGAAGGTCGGAATCACAGTCTGCTCTGCACAGCGGAGCATGTCGCGAGCCAGGAGTATCGCGACCTCTGGCGGGGTCTGAACAACGGCGAGTGCCAGGTTGGAAAATTCGCCCGCGTCGGCAAGGGCGGCCGGCCCATCTGGCTGCGCGCCTCCTACATGCCGATCTCCGACGCGACCGGCCGGCCCTGCAAGGTCATCAAGTTCGCCCAGGACGTCACCGAGGACCAGATCGAGCGGCAGCAGAGCGAGGAAGCCGCCCGCCGCAACGACGCCGAGCAGACGGCGGTGGTCACCACTCTGGCCGACAGCCTCGGCCGTCTGGCGCGCGGCGATCTGACCGCCCGCATCGACGCCAGCTTCCCGGGCGCCTACCAGAAGCTGAAAGATGACTTCAACGCCGCCGTCACCAGCCTGAAGTCGGCGATGGCCTCGATCAGCGACTCGACGACGGCGATCAACGCCGGCTCCAGCGAGATCGCCAACGCCGCCGACGACCTGTCCAAGCGCACCGAGCAGCAGGCCGCGCGTCTTGAAGAGACCGCCGCCGCCCTCGACCAGATCACCGCCACGGTGAAGCGCTCCGCGGAGGGCGCCCGCCAGGCCGCCACGGTCGTGACCGGCGCCCGCCAGGACGCCGAGCACTCCGGCGAGGTCGTCCGTCAGGCCATCTCGGCCATGGGCGAGATCGAAAGCTCGTCCAACGAGATCGGCCAGATCATCGGGGTCATCGACGAGATCGCTTTCCAGACCAACCTGCTGGCCCTGAACGCCGGCGTCGAAGCCGCGCGGGCCGGCGACGCGGGGCGCGGCTTCGCCGTGGTCGCGTCCGAGGTCCGGGCCCTGGCCCAGCGTTCGGCCCAGGCGGCCAAGGAGATCAAGACCCTGATCTCGGCGTCCTCCGGACAGGTCGGCAAGGGCGTCCAGCTGGTCGGTCAGACCGGACAGGCGCTGTCGGCCATCGTCGGCAAGGTCGGCGAGATCCACGATCTGGTCGGCGAGATCAGCGCCTCCGCCCAGGAGCAGGCCACGGCGCTCGGCGACGTGAACTCGGCCGTCAACCAGATGGACCAGATGACCCAGCAGAACGCGGCCATGGTCGAGCAGACCACCGCCGCCGCCCGCTCGCTGCGCGGCGAGGCCGGCCAGCTGACCACCCTGGTCAACCGCTTCGAGGTCGACCGCCACGCCGGCGGGACCGCCCGCTGGCAGGATCAGGCCCCGCCGCCGGCCCGCCGGGAAGGCCCGCGTCCGCCCCCCGCTCCCGCCGCGCCGCGGCAGGAGCCATCCCGTAGCGAGCCGGCCCGGTTCGAGGCGCCGCCGCCCCGGCGTCCGCCGCCCGTGCTGGAAGAGAACCCGGTGCACGCCGCGCGCAGCCGCCTGCAGGCCTTCGCCCGCAGTGGCGGCGGCGCCCGCCCGGCGCCGGCCCCGACGGGCGACTGGGAAGAGTTCTAGGGCCCGCCGGCCCCGGTGTTTGGATCGCGTTAACCATGACGCCGCACAGTCTGCCCGACGAGGTTCGCGCCGGCGCGCGACCCGGGCGGTCGCGGACAGCCGCAAAACTGGATCGGTCATGAGCACGCATTTCGACCACGCCTCGGAAACCCTGGAGCTGATCTCCTTCGAGATCGGCGACCAGGAGTTCTGCATCGACATCCGCACCGTGCGGGAAATCCGGGGCTGGACGCCGGCGACGCCGCTGCCCCAGGCGCCGGACTACATCCGCGGCGTCATCAATCTGCGTGGTTCGATCATGCCGGTGATCGACCTTCGGGCGCGGCTGGGGCTGGGGATCACCGAACCGTCCTCGCGCCACGTCATCGTGGTGGTGCAGGAGAGCGAACGTTCCGCCGGGCTGCTGGTCGACGGGGTGCAGGAGACCTTCACCATCGACGCCTCGCTGCCCCAGGCGCCGCCCGACCTCGGCGATGACCCCGACCGCCGCTTCGTGGACGCCATCATTCCACTCGACGGCCGCATGATGAGCCGGCTGGTCGTCGACCGCCTGATGCCGATGGCCGAGACCTCGCGCCGGGCGGCCTGAGGCCTACCGCGCGCTTTCGGCGATCAGGGCGTTGGAGGCGGTTTCAAGCCGGCTTTCCAGTTCGCGCATGAACTCGCCACGCTTCAGGCCCGCCGGGATGGCCGGCAGGAACTCGAAGATGATCGTGCCCGGATAGCGCTTGAACCCGTGGGCCGGCCAGTGGCGGCCGGTGTTCAGGGCCAGAGGCACCACCGGCATCTCCAGCTCGCGATAGAGGGCGGCGATCCCCGGCTTGTAGTCGGGTGCGTCGCCCGGCGACTTGCGGGTGCCTTCCGGGAAGATCACCACCTGCCGAGCCTCGGTGAAACGGTCCTTGGCGTCCCGCACCAGCTTGCGCAGCGCGTTCGCATGGGCGCTGCGATCGACGACGATCATGTTGGCCTTGCCCGCGTACCAGCCGACGAAGGGGACCCAGCTGAGCTCCTTCTTGAGCACGAAGCAGGCCGACGGCATGACCGTGAAGCAGCCGAAGATGTCGAAGAAGGCGTGGTGCTTGCCGGCCACCAGGGCGGCGCCCTTGGGCAGGTTCTCCAGGCCGCGGACCTCGAAGCGGATGCCGGCGATCACCCTCAGCAGCACCGCCACGCCCTTGCCGTACAGCGTCAGGGCGCGGGACACTCCGGCGCTCGGGCCGAGCAGCAGCGGCGCCATCAACAGGGCGACTACGGTGGAGTAGAGATAGAAGGCGACCGTGAAGAGCAGTGATCGGAGCCAGATCAAGAGGACTTTTCCTTGGGTTGCGCCGGCGAGGCGTCATCACGGGGGCCCAGCGCCAGGAAGCTCTCCCGGGCCAGAATCGCCAGGTACTTGGAGTACTCGACGATCAGCCGCCGCGCATCGCCCTGATTGCGCCACCAGCGGTCGACGTCGACCAGGCCGGTGACCACCGGGTACTCGATCAGGGTCGCTTCCGGCATCGCCGCCCGGATCTCCAGGATCGAGCGGGGCATGTGGTAGTCCGAGGTCACGACGATCAGTCGGGTGAAGCGCTTGCCCCGGGCCCAGTCGGCGATCTCCTCGGCGTTGCCGATTGTGTTGGCGGCCGCGTAGCCCAGATCGACGCAGCAGTCATAGATCGGCTTCACCGCCCGGCTGACCGCCAGAATATCGTCGCGGCTGGCCTCGCGGTTGACGCCGGAGATCAGCAGGCGCTTGCCCTTTCCGCGCTCCAGCAATCGGGCGGCGGCTTCCAGACGAAGGTCGGAGGCGCCGGTCAGGGCGACCACGGCGTCGGCGACCGGCGGCTCGACCGGCGGGGTCGAACGCTCGATGCGCTGGGCGAAGGCCACCAGGCCGACCACCCAGATCAGCAGAACGACGAGCAGGGCCGCCAGCGTCCTCACGCCATCTCTCCGATCAGCCCCCGTGCGGCGACGCGGGCGGCGACCGCGGCGACCAGCGCCGCGAGAAACGGCGTCGGCGCCACGGCCAACAGATCCAGCCAGGCGACCGGCAGGACCGGGGTCAGCCCCTGTCCTCCTCCGGCGAGTCTGGCCAGCGCGCCGATACTGGCCGCGCCGACGGCGCCGAACAAGCCCGCGACCGCCGCCACGCGAGCGAACCGGCTCTGGAACAGCTTGACGACGAAATTCGCCTGCGCGCCGGACAGGTGCAGCACCTCGATGGTCTCGCGGTGGGCGGCCATGGCGGCGCGGGTGGCGAATCCGATCGCCGCCGCCGCCGCCGAGGCGATCAGCAGGAAGACGCCCAGCGACGCCCAGCGCGCGATGGCGGCCCCGCGCTCGATGTCGCCGATCCACAGGCTGTGGTCATCGACCGTGGCGTCGACGCCGGCCGCCTTCAGCGCCCTGTCCAGCGCGATGGCCGTGGCCGGGGCCTTTGGATCGAGGTCGACGGTGACCAGCCTCGGGATCGGCAGGTCGTCCAGCAGCGCCTCGCGGCCAAGCCAGGGCTCCAGCAGCGCCTCGGCCCGCGCCTTCTCGAGCGCCCGGGCCTCGGTGACGCCCTTGACCCCTGACAGGGCCTCGGCGGCCCTTCCGGCGGCGGTGTCGGGCGACTCGCCGCCGTTGGCGCGCACCACGACGGTCGCCGAGCCGGTCAGCTGGCTGCTCCAGCCGCGGGCCGCGCGGTCGGCCGCCAGGCCGCCGATGGCCGTGAGGCAGGCGAGGAAGCAGAGCACCGCCACCACGAAGACCAGGGCTCCGTCGCGCGGATCCTTGCGCGGCAGCAGCGGCGCGGGCTTCCAGCGGCGCGGATCGAAGATGTCGCTCATCCGGCCCGCTCCCCGACGCCGCGCCCGAACATGCGCAGCCGGCCGCGATCGAGGTGCAGCACCGGCTGGCCGGAGCGGGCGACCAGGTCCTCGTCGTGGCTGGCGATCAGCACCGTGGTGCCCAGGCGGTTGAGCTCGACGAACAGCTTCAGGATGCGGATGGCGTGGGCGTCGTCGACGTTGCCGGTCGGTTCGTCGGCCAGCAGGATGTCCGGCCGGTTGACCACGGCCCGGGCGATGGCCAGCCGCTGCTTCTCGCCGCCCGACAGGGTCGGGGGCAGGGCGTGCATGCGGTCCTTGAGGCCCACCCAGGCCAGCAGTTCGGCGACATCGGCGCGGTATGACTCCGGCTTGCCGCCGGCGATGCGCAGCGGCAGGGCGACGTTGTCGAAGGCCGACAGGTGCTCCAGCAGCCGGAACTCCTGGAACACCACCCCGATGCGGCGACGCAGGAACGGCCGGTCCGACGCATGCACGGCGTCGACATCCCGACCGAACAGTTCAATGGTCCCCCTCGAGGGACGCTCGGCGAGATAGATCAGCTTCAACAGGCTGCTCTTGCCCGCGCCCGAAGCGCCGGTGAGGAAATGAAAACTGCCAGCGGCCAGCTCGAACGAGACGTCCTTCAGGACCTCCGGCGCACGCCCGTAGCGCATGCCTACGCCGTCGAAGCGCAACACGGGTCCGGCGACCGCGTCGCCCTCGAATACGGCGTTCTGGTTTCTGGACATGGGAGCCGAAATCGGCGACCTCGGGAGGAGGAGCGGGGAGCGTCCGATTCGCTGGCATGATACTGACCTGTCCCGAGTGCGCCACCCGGTATTTCGTACCTGACGACAAGGTCGGCGCGGGCGGCCGCACTGTGCGCTGCTCCGCCTGCGGCAACCGCTGGACCGCCGAAGGCCAGGTCGACCTCGAGCTGTTCGTCGATCCCGAGGCCGGCGCCCTGGCCAAGGACGCCGACAAGGTCGAGGAAACCCCGGTCAGCGACCTGCCCGGCGATGAACTGCCCAAGGTCTTCCGCCAGAAAGCCACCAACGAGCGCCGCGTGCGCGAGGCCGCGACGGTCGGCGTGGTCTGGGCCGGCATGGCGGTCGCGCTCATGGGTCTGGTGCTGGGCGGCATCGTCTTCCGCGGCTCGGTCGTCGAGATGTGGCCCCGCACCGCCAGCGCCTTCGCCGCCGTCGGCCTGGACGTCAATCGCGTCGGGCTGGAGATCGAGGACGTCGCCGCCGAGGCCGCGCTGCAGGACGGCCACGCCGCCCTGGCGGTGTCGGGCGTCATGCGCAATGTCGCCGACCATCCGGTGACGGCCCCGCCGCTGCGCATCAGCCTGCTCAACAAGGCCGGCAAGGTGGTGGCCGTGAAGCTGGCCAGCCCGGCCGACCCGCTGATCCCGCCCGGCGAGACCCGACACTTCGCGCTGGCCATGCTCGATCCGCCGACCACGGCCGCGACGCTGGAGGTCAGCTTCGAGCTGAAAAAGGGCGCGAAGGGCGAGACCTCGAAGCACCCGGCGCCGAAGGGCGAGACCCAGCGGGTGACCCTGCGCGGCGAGGTCGGGACGGGGGGAGCGGACCATGCGCCCGCCCCGCCCGCCGGCGAGATGGTGCTGGAGGCCACGCCCGTCGTCGAGAACGCCGCCCACGGGCCGGCGGAGAACCACTGATGAGCGAGCCGGCGCCGACGGTCCTGCTGTCGGAGCAGGAGGTCGCCGCCCGCGTCGCCGTCGTGGCCGAACAGATCGCCCCCCGCATCGACGACGAGACGGTGATGGTCTGCCTGCTGACCGGCGGCATCTGGTTTGCCGCCGACCTGACCCGGGCCCTGGCCCGGCTCGGCCGCCTGACCCGCTTCGACGCCCTGTGGCTGTCCTCCTACCGCGACGAGCGCCACAGCTACGGCCGCTGCGAGGTCCGCGCCGACCTGCAGCGCCCGGTGCTGGGCCGCAAGGCGCTGATCGTCGACGACGTCTTCGACACCGGCCTGTCGCTCAGCGAGGCCGCCCGCCTCGTCCGCGACGCCGGGGCCAGCGAGGTGCTCACCGCCGTCTTCGCCAGCAAGCCCTGGCCCACGCAGCGCGCCATCCAGCCCGACTTCGTCGCCTGGGAAGCGCCGCCGAGGTTCCTCGTCGGCTACGGCATGGACGTGGCCGGCGGCATGCGCGGCATCCCGTACGTGGGGGCGATGGACTGAGGGTCAGCGAGGCGGTCTCGCTCTCTCTCTGGGGGCATCATTGAATGCCCGCAAACGACCCTGAGTTGACCCCATCCCCCCGTCTTCCCGGCGAAGGCCGGGATCCATGAAGCCGCTCCAGCCCTTCCCCCGCATGGACCCCGGCCTTCGCCGGGGAAACGGAAGTGGAGGATGCCCCAGTCCACTCCCCACCCTTAGGCGACGGCTCGAACTTCCGCTCTTGGGCTACCCCACATCAGCCGCGTCTCCACACTGTAGGTGACCATGCCGTCCTCCGCCCAGGGCGCCAACGCGGCACGGAGATCAGCATCAAACGGCTCGGCAAGTGCGCCCATTCGCCGACGCGCCCAGGTCGCACGCGAGTGTTCGGTTTCAATTAGATCGTCGATCCGCTGGCGGACCTCATGGAGCAGGACATCGCGCCCCTGAATATCAAGCCAGGGTTCGTGAGCGCTTATGCGTGCACGGTATCCATCATCATCCCAACGGCCACCCATTCGCTCGACCCAGCCGCGAATAGTCGCGCGATAGGGTTCGATCCATGGAGCGGAGGCGGGTTCGTCGCCACCGACAATCGCGACGGACGCTTTGGGTGCGAGCCACCGGGCAAGCTTCGGAAACAGCGCGGCGGGATCGATCCAGTGGATGGAAGCGCCGGCGACGACGAGGTGGATCGGCGCTTCAAGCTGCAAGTCTTCAGCCCGCCCATGGACCCAGCGGACGTTCTGATGTTTCCCCGCATCCAACTTTCCCGCGAGGTCGAGCATGGCGGCGGAGGGATCGACACCGATCACCTCATCTGTATGAGGCGCTAGCGCCCGGCTCAGCTTCCCTGGCCCGCAGCCCAAATCCAGGACGCGTCCTCGCACTGGCATCAACTCCAGAAGATGCGCGATCAGGGCTTCGGGATAGTCCGGACGGTGGACATATGCCGCCACAACGTCGTCGTCATCGAACTCGGCGGCCAAGCTACGATCAAGACTTGGCATCTCAGCGCTCTGCAAAGCCGCCAACATTGGGCCAGCCTATCTGGGGCGAGTGGTGAAGCCAATGACAGCTAACCACCCATGGCGGACACTGACCAGCCCACCGACAACCGGTCGCGCCCGCTCAGCCCATGACGCTACGTCATACTTGTCCCCCGGCCGCGCGGGCTGACAGGCTGCCCTTCGGACCGGCGCAGACCGGCAGGGAGCACGCGGCCATGGCCTACGAAACCATCCTCACCTCGCTGGACGACGGCGTCCTGACCCTGACCCTCAACCGGCCCGAGGCGTTGAACGCCTATACCGCCACCATGGGTGCCGAACTGGCCGACGCCTTTGTCCAGGCTGACGCCGACGACGCCGTGCGGGTGATCATCGTCACCGGGGCCGGGCGCGGCTTCTGCGCCGGGGCGGACATGTCGGCCGGCGCCGACGCCTTCGGCGGTGAGGGCGCCAAGCTGTTCGGCGAGGGGCGGCCGAAGACCGGCGCGCCGAAGGGCGGCTTCACGGAGGCCATCTACACCTGCCGCAAGCCCTCGATCGCCGCCATCAACGGCGGCGCCGTGGGGGTCGGGATCACCATGACCCTGCCGATGGATATCCGCATCGCCTCGACCAAAGCCAAGATCGGCTTCGTCTTCGCCCGCCGGGGCCTGGCGCCGGAGGCCGGGGCGGCGTCGTTCCTGCCGCGCATCGTCGGCCTGCCGCAGGCTCTGCGCTGGTGCTACTCGGGCCGTGTGTTCGGGCCCGACGAGGCGCTGGCCGGCGGGCTGGTCAGCGAGGTGGTCGAGCCCGAGGACCTGCTGCCCCGCGCCATGGCGATCGCCCGCGAGATCGCCGACGAGACCTCCGCCATTTCCATCGCCGTCACCCGCGCCCTGCTGTGGCGCTTCTCGGAGGAGGCGGACCCGCTGAAGGTGCTGGGCGTCGACGGCCCACTGGCCATGGCCATGGGCGGCACGGCGGACGTGAAGGAGGGCGTGGCGGCCTTCCTGGAGAAGCGGAAGCCGACCTTCCCGGGCAAGGTCTCGACGGATATGCCGGGCGTCTACCCGTGGTGGGAGAATTAGCCAGTCTCCCTCCCCGCATGGGGAGGGTGGTCGCGAAGCGACCGGGTGGGGCAAAGGTGATTGAAGGTCGGCGCCGACCGGCGGCCAGGCGGTTCCCCACCCGTCTCCTGCTTCGCCTTCGGCTTCGCAGGATCCACCCTCCCCATGCGGGGAGGGAGAGGACAGCCTATTTCCACTCCCCCGGGACCTCGTCCGCCAGCATCTCTTCATACGACGGACGCTTGCGGATGACCGCGAACCGGTCGCCGTCGACCAGCACCTCGGGGACCAGCGGGCGGCTGTTGTACTCGCTGGCCATGGCCGCGCCGTAGGCGCCGGCGCTCATGAAGGCGACGAGGTCGCCCGCGCCCATCGGCGGCAGCAGCCGCTCTCGGGTGAAGGTGTCGCCCGTCTCGCAGACCGGCCCGACCACATCGAGCGGCACGGGCGCGGCGTCCGTCGCGCGCACCGGGCGGATGTCGTGGAAGGAGTCGTACATCGCCGGCCGGATCAGGTCGTTCATCGCCGCGTCGAGGACCAGGAACTTCCGCCCCTCCGGCCGCTCGTGCAGATGGATCACCGAGGCGACCAGCACCCCGGCGTTGGCGGCGATGACGCGGCCCGGCTCGAAGGCCAGGCGGATGTCGGGCAGGCCCTCCATCACCCGCGCCACCATCGCGGCGTACGCCGCCGGCGCCGGCGGGTCGGGCTGGTTGAAGTAGGGCACGCCAAGCCCGCCGCCGAGGTCCAGCCGCTCGACGGTCAGCCCCTCGGCCCGCAGGCTCTGGACCAGGCCGCGCATCTTGCGGAAGGCCGCCTCGAACGGGGCGAGGTCGGTGATCTGGCTGCCGATGTGGCAGGCGACGCCCAGCGGGTTCAGGTGCGGGTGGTTGGAGGCGTTGGCGTAGAGCCGCGCCGCCTCGGCGAAGGAGACGCCGAACTTGTTCTCGGCCTTGCCGGTGGCGATCTTGGCGTGGCCGCCGGCGGCGACGTCGGGGTTGACGCGGAACACGATCGGCGCGCGGAGCCGGAGCTCCGCGGCGACCGCGGCGATCAGCTTCAGTTCCGGCTCGGACTCGACGTTGATCTCCGACACGCCGGCCTTCAGCGCGAAGGCGATTTCGCTCCGCGTCTTGCCGACGCCGGAGAAGACGATGCGCTCGCCGGGGATGCCGGCGGCCAGCGCCCGGCGGATCTCGCCCTCCGACACCGTGTCGGCCCCGGCCCCCAGGTCGCCCAGGACCTTCAGCACCGAGACGTTGCTGTTGGCCTTGACGGCATAGGCGACCAGCGGGTCGACGACCCCGGCCTGGACCAGCGCGTCGCGGAAGACGGTGTAGTGCCGCTCCAGCGTGGCGCGGGAGTAGACATAGACCGGCGTGCCGACCTCGTCCGCGATCCGGGACAGGGGGACGTTCTCGCAATGGAGCTCGCCGCCCCGGACCTCGAAGTGGTTCACGCTGCTCTCAAGTCTGGTCTAGCGGGGGTCGCCGCCGGGGCCGGCGAAGGGGTCGTTCGGAGCGCCGCCGATCTGCGACTCGCGGGTGTTGCCGCGACTGGTGGCCGGATCGGCCAGTTCCTCGTCGGAGCGTGGGTCCGAGGGACGATTGGCGCGGCCGACCATGGCGCGGCGCTCGGCCTCAAGGGCGGCGCGCTTTGCGGGGTCTTCGGGAGCCTGCAGTTCGCCGAGCGAGCCGCAGCCGGCCAGGGCGACGCCCGCCAGCACCAGCGACAGCGGAATGAGACGGGAAGCCTTCATCGCAGGGAGTCCTTCCAACGCGCGACCTGGGCCCGAACCTGATCGGGCGCCGTTCCGCCCCAGCTTACGCGGCTTGCGGCCGAAGCGGCAGGGGTCAGAACCTTGAAAACGTCCTCGCCGATTCCCTGGTTGAGCGCCTGCAGCTCGGCCAGCGGCAGGTCGGCCAGATCGACGCCCAGCTGCTCGGCCCGCTTCACCGCCGCGCCGGTGACGTGGTGGGCGTCGCGGAACGGCAGGTCGAGCTCGCGGACCAGCCAGTCGGCGAGGTCCGTGGCGGTGGAAAAGCCCGCGCCGGCGGCCGCCGCCATGCGCGCGGTGTTCGGTTCCAGGTCCCGGACCATGCCGGTCATGGCCAGCAGCGCCAGCTCCAGCGCGTCGAAGGCCTCGAACGTCGGGACCTTGTCCTCCTGCATGTCCTTGGAATAG
>JAUSPV010000159.1 GCA_030652755.1 Caulobacter sp.
CGCGAGCTGCGCAAGCGCATGAAGATCCCTGTGTTCCACGACGACCAGCACGGCACGGCGATCATCTGCGCCGCCGGCCTGATCAACGCCTGCTACATCACCGGCAAGAAGCTGGAGGACGTGAAGGTCGTGCTGAACGGCCCGGGCGCGGCCGGCATCGCCTCGATGGAGCTGATCAAGGCGATGGGCGTGCGGCCCGAGAACGTCATCGCCTGCGACTCCAAGGGCGTCCTCTACCGGGGCCGCGCCGACGGCATGAACCAGTGGAAGAGCGCCCACGCGGTCGACACCGACAAGCGCACCCTGGCCGAGGCGGTCGAGGGCGCGGACGTGCTGCTGGGCCTGTCGGCCGCCGGCGCCTTCACCAAGGAGATGATCGCCAGCATGGCGCCCAATCCGGTGATCTTCGCCATGGCCAACCCCGATCCGGAGATCACGCCGGAAGAGGTCCATTCGGTGCGCGGCGACGCCATCATGGGCACCGGCCGCAGCGACTATCCCAACCAGGTCAACAACGTCCTGGGCTTCCCCTACATCTTCCGCGGGGCGCTCGACGTGCGGGCCCGGCGGGTCAATCACGAGATGAAGATCGCCTGCGCCAACGCGCTCGCCATGCTGGCGCGCGAGGACGTGCCGGACGAAGTGGCCGCCGCCTATCACGGCCGCCAGCTGAAGTTCGGCCCGCAGTACATCATCCCCTCGGCCTTCGATCCCCGGCTGATCTGGTACATCCCGCCCTTCGTCGCCCAGGCGGCGATGGACACCGGCGTGGCCCGCAAGCCGATCGAGGACATGGACGCCTACCGCGCCAGCCTGGCGCGCCGGCTCGACCCCAGCGCCGCCTTCCTGCAGCGGCTGTCGGGCGCCGTGCTCAGCGGTCCGACCAAGCGCATCGTCTTCGCCGAGGGCGAGGAGCCCAGCGTGATCCGCGCCGCCTACGCCTTCCAGGCCCAGGGTCTGGGCCAGGCCATCCTCTGCGGCCGCGAGGAGCTGGTGAAGGACAACATGAAGCTGGCCGGCCTGGATCCGGACGAGGTCAAGATCGAGATCGTCAACGCCCGCCTGTCCGACCGCAGCCCGGACTACGTCGAGCACCTCTACGGCCGCCTGCAGCGCGAGGGCTATCTCAAGCGCGACGTGCAGCGGCTGATCAACCAGGACCGCAACAGCTTCGCCGCCTCGATGGTGGCGCTGGGCGACGCCGACGGCATGGTCACCGGCGTGACGCGCGCCTACGACCAGGCGCTGGAAGAGATCCTGCGCGTCATCGACCAGGCCCCGGGCGGCCGGGTGATGGGCATGTCCATCGTGCTGGCCAAGGGCCACACCCTGTTCATCGCCGACACCAACGTCACCGAGATGCCGGACGCCGACGAGCTGGTCGAGATCGCCTGCGAGGCGGCCCGCGCCGTCCGCGCGCTGGGCTTCACCCCGCGCGTCGCCTTCATGAGCTACTCGACCTTCGGCAACCCGATGGGCATGCGCTCGGAGAAGGTCCGCGAGGCCGTGGCCATGCTCGACGAGATGGACGTCGACTTCGAGTACGAGGGCGAGATGCCGCCCGAGCTGGCCCTGGAGCCGGAGCGCCGCGCCAACTACCCGTTCATGCGCCTGACCGGCCCGGCCAATGTGCTGATCATGCCGGCCATCCACTCCGCCTCGATCTCCACCAAGCTGGTGCAGTCGCTGGGCGGGGCGACGGTGCTGGGTCCCATCCTGCTGGGCCTGACCAAGGCGGTGCAGATCGCGCCGCTCTCGGCCTCGGTGTCCAGGATCCTCAACATGGCTCTGATGGCGGCGTACGACCAGCCGCTCGAGCCGGCGGCGGAGTAGGGTCATGGCCTCATGAGGATCGGCTTGTTGTTCGCTTTCCCCCGTCTCGACTAGCGACGCGCCCCGGCGGAGACCGGAGGCGCGCGCCTCCGTCTTTTCCGCAGGACCTTCCTCATGACCGCCTCCCCCGAGGCCGCGATCGGTTTCGATTTCGGCACCACCAACACCGTCGTCGCGCTGGAGCGACAGGGGCAGGCGCGCCTCGCCGGCTTCAGCCACGACGGCGCGCCGTTCAACGCCTTCCGCTCGGCGCTCAGCTTCCACGCGCCCGACCATGACCCGACCGCCCGCGTGGTCGAGGCCGGGCCCTGGGCCATCGACGCCTATGTCGAGGAGCCGCTGGAGACGCGGTTCATCCAGTCATTCAAGAGCTACGCCGCCAGCGCCCTGTTCACCGACACCGAGATCCTGCGCCGGCGGTTCACCTTCGAGGACCTGCTCAGCGCCTTCCTGCTGAAGGTGAAGGAGCACGGCGGCGAGACGCTGGCCGACCTGCCGAGGCGGGTGATCGTCGGCCGGCCGGTGACCTTCGTCGGCAGCCGGCCCGACACCGCGCTGGCCCTGCGCCGCTACGACACCGCCTTCCGGCGGCTGGGGTTCACCGACATCCGCTATGTGCCCGAGCCGGTGGCGGCGGCCTTCTTCTTCGCCCGGCGGCTGGAGGGCGACGCCACCGTGCTGGTCGCCGACTTCGGCGGCGGCACCAGCGACTTTTCACTGGTCCGCTTCACGCACGAAGGCGGCCACATCCGCTCCCGCGCCCTGGCCAACGCCGGTGTCGGGGTGGCGGGCGACGCCTTCGACTACCGGCTGATCGACCATCTGGTCTCGCCGCGGCTGGGCAAGGGCAGCAGCTACCGCGCCTTCGACAACGTCCTGCCGATCCCCAACCGCTACTTCACCGCCTTCGCCCGCTGGGAGCAGCTGGCCCTGCTGCGGGCCTCGCGCGACATGAAGGACATCCGCAAGCTGGTCCGCACGGCCACCGAGCCGGAGAAGATCGCCCGGCTGGTCGAGGTGCTCGACGACAACCACGGCTACCGCCTCTACCAGGCGGTCTCGCGGCTGAAGGAGGCGCTGTCGGGCGCCGAGGCGGCCGACTTCGACTTCCGGGGCGGCTCGGTCCACATCGCCGGCGAGGTGAAGCGCGAGTCCTTCAACCGCTGGATCCAGCCGGAGCTGACCGCCATCGAGGGCGCCGTCGACGAGGCCCTGCGCCGCGCGAACCTGACCGAGGCCGGCGTCGACCGTGTGTTCCTGACCGGCGGCTCGTCCTTCGTCCCGGCGGTGCGCGAGATCTTCGAGCGCCGCTTCGGCGTGGCCAAGATGGAGAGCGGCGCCGAACTGGTCTCCATCGCCACGGGCCTGGCCCTCATGGGCGCGGAAGCCGACCTGGACGACTGGAGCGAGCGGGCGGGGTAGGGGGCTCTGAGGAGCTACATCGACTTTCCGGAAGTGATGGACGCCTTCAACTCGGGCAGATTCGACGGAGGCAGGCCGTAGTCCATCTGCCAAGCCTTCTCTCCGGAGAGGATGTCCCTGCCCGCCGAGCGGAGATGACGCACTAAAGACTGAACAGCGGCCTCCACTTCGTTCTCCTGATCTGGCCTTTCTGAAGCAAAAGCCAACTGATCATGACGCCTTCGCCAGAGATAGCTGAACAGGTCGAAGCCACGCGGCTCGCCCGTGTGGACCTCGACGTATGTCAGGGACACACCGTCCCGGTCTGACTGGAACCAGAGCGAGTAGCTTGGGCCGACGAGTAGCGCATCAGCGGGCGTTCGTCCGACCGGCTCTAGATTGTGTGCGGCCATCAAATCCGCCGCTTCCCTTGTAACCAAGTCCAGAAACGACACCAACGCCCCACCCCGCCCTTCATCTCATGGCGAGATCATCGCCGGACGGGTCAGGTTGCTCAAGGGCGCTTCGCGTCGCGCAGCGATGGGCCCGCAGGGCCCACCCTTGACCATCCTGCCCCGTCCGGCACGCTGGCCTGCATGAGACAAAGGGATGCCCCTCCGCTGAATGCGGGAGGGGGAACGGACACTCCCCTTCGTCATGGTCGGACTTGTTCCGACCACCCATGAACACGGGCGACGGGAGGATCGCGCTGAGAGCGCCTCCCCTCCCAGCACCGTGTTCATGGGTCCTCGCGACGAGCGCGAGGATGACGGGGGTTTTGAGGCGTGAGGCGAACCGAGCCATTGCCTCGCTCCCCGTCGAGTGATTAGGTTGCAAAAAGCAACGAACGCTTGGGAGCGCGACCAATGGCCATTTCACTCTATGACGTCACCGTCGGGCAGTACCTGCAGATCGTCGACGCCGCCGCCGGGTTTCTCGAGCGCGGGCTGAAGCACTGCACGGACGAGGGGGCCAACGCCGATGACCTGGTCGGCAAGCGGCTGGCCGGCGACATGCTGCCGCTGTCGTTCCAGATCGCCTCGATCCACCATCACTCGATCGGCGCCATCGAGGGCGTCAAGGCCGGGGTGTTTTCCGCCACGGGCGGGCCGTCGATGGCCGAAACCTACGCCGAGTTGCAGAAGACCATCGCCGACACCCAGGCCGCGCTGCGCGCCCTGACCGCCGAAGAGGTCGACGCCCTGGCCGGCAAGGACGTGACGTTCGAGTTCGGCGCCATGAAGATGCCCTTCACCGCCGAGGGCTTCCTGCTGTCGTTCTCGCTGCCCAACTTCTACTTCCACGCCTCGACCGCCTACGACGTGCTGCGGGCCAACGGCGTGCCGCTGGGCAAGCGCTACTTCCTGGGCGCGCTGAAGCTCAAGAGCTAGGCGGTCAAGGCGGCTGGCGCGGGCTGCACGGGCGTCAAAGATCGCCGATACGCGGGCGTGAGCGAAAATGTCCGGTGAAGATTGCGCGGCGGCGTCCTCGCCGGCTGGGTGATCGGCGTTCACAACACTCCCCAAATCAGGGGGCTGCCGACTGGCGCGCCCGGCCGGCCCTTGGCCGGGCGGGGTTCGGCATGCGCGCGGCTCCCACAAGAACAAGTTTCATGAGGGAGAGATACACAATGCGCACGCGCGCTCTTTCGCGTGGCCGTCCGGCCCGCACCCACCTGCTCACCGCCGCCCTGCTGGCCTCCACGGCCCTGGCCAGCCCCGCTCTCGCCCAGTCCGCCGGCGACGGCGCCATGGTCGACGAGATCGTCGTCACCGCCCAGCGTCGCGAGCAGTCGCTGAACGACGTCGGCATGTCCATCCAGGCCTTCGGCTCCGAGCAGCTCGAAGAAATGCGCGTCACCAACGTGCAGGATCTGTCGACCGCGGTGCCCAGCTTCACCGTCTCGCGCTCCTACCAGGGCGTGCCGACCTTCACCCTGCGCGGCATCGGCTTCAACACCATCAACATGTCGGCCACCTCGACGGTCGGCACCTATGTCGATGAAGTCGCCTACGCCTATCCGATGATGCTCAGCGGCCCGGTGTTCGACCTGGAGCGCGTTGAAGTGCTGAAGGGGCCGCAAGGCACCCTGTACGGCCGCAACACCACCGCCGGCCTGATCAACTTCGTCACCCAGAAGCCCTCGACCACCTTCGAGGCGCGGGCCGTGGCCGAAGTCGGCAACTACGAGACCACCAACTTCGAGGGCATGGTCAGCGGCCCGATCACCGACAATCTGCAGGGTCGCCTGTCGTTCCGCAGCGAGAACAGCGGCCGCGGCTGGCAGGTTTCGCAGAGCCGCGGCGAGCGCCTCGGCGAGGTCAGCCGCTACGGCGTGCGCGGCGCGTTGGCGTTCCAGCCGACCGACAATCTGTCGATCGACGCGTCGGTCAACTACTGGGCCAACACGAGCGACACCCTCGCCGCCCAGGCCATCGGCTTCACGCCGGGCACGACGCCCCAGGGCGTCAACCCGCTGGGCGCCGGCTTCCATAACGCCCCGGGCCTGGCCAACTTCATCGCGACCAGCTTCCCGAGCAGCGCCGAGCAGGCCGACTGGGCGCCCGCCGCGCGCCGCACCTCGACCGTCGGGACCACGCCGGGCATCGACAAGCCGCTCGAGGAAGACTCGACCTTCCTCGGCGCCAAGCTGAACGTCGCCTGGGACATCAACGACGACCTGACCCTGGTCTCGCTGACCAGCTTCAACAAGATCGAGCGCAATGGCGTGATGGACTGGGCCGGCGCGCCGTACAACGTCCTGATCCAGGACGCCCAGGGCGAGATCGAATCGTTCGCCCAGGAACTGCGCATCCAGGGCGGCAACGACCGCGTCACCTGGCTGGTCGGCGCCTACTACGGCAAGGACGAGATCGTCGACACCAACCAGACGCTCTTCCGCGACAACGCCAACGTCCGCCTGTTCCAGTTCCTGAGCGGCCAGCTGCTCGCCACGCCGTTCAACACCGGTCCGCTGCCCGGCGGCGCCGGTCCGGGCGGCGTCTACACGGCCGCCCAGGCCGCGAACACGTTCCAGACCTACCGCGACGACGGCAATATCGAAACGACGACGGCCAGCCTCTTCGCCAGCGCCGACTGGAAGCTGACCGACACGCTCAGCCTGACCACCGGCCTGCGCTACACCCAGGACAAGCAGGACGCGAACATCTGCTCGCGTGACGTCGATGGGTCGATGCTGACCAACCTGAACCTGACCAACAAGTATCTGTATCTGCTGCGCTACGGCGTCGCCATCACCGACAATGTCGTCGCCAACGGCTGCTCGACCACCCGTATCGACTGGACGGCCATGACCGCCACGCGCGGCGAGGTCATCACCAGCCTGGACGAGGACAACATCGCCTGGCGCCTGGCCCTGAACTGGAACGTCAGCGACAACGTGCTGCTGTTCGGCTCGGTGTCGCAGGGCGCCAAGTCGGGCGGTGCGCCGGTCAACACCGCCAGCCTCTACGAACAGAACCTGCCCGCCAAGCAGGAGCAGCTGCTCGCCTACGAAGTCGGCGTGAAGGCCGGCCTGTTCGAGCGCCGTCTGCAGGCCAACGTCTCGGCCTTCTACTACGACTACACCGACAAGCAGATGAGCACCTTCAACCCGGACGCGCTCTACACGGCCCTGGCCCGTCTGCAGAACATCCCGGACTCGTTCGCCTACGGCCTCGACGCCGAAATCACCATGCGTCCGTCGGACAACTTCACCCTGATCTCCGCGGTGACCTTCCTGCACACCGAGATCGACGGCTTCGTGGGCACCAACGGCGCCGGCCAGCCGCAGAACTATGACGGCGCGGCGTTCCTCTACAGCCCCGAGTTCCTGGGCAGCATTACGGCTCTGTACAACCGCGATCTGACCGACAACCTGGGCTTCAAGGCGATGCTCAACGGCCGTTACCAGAAGAAGTCGCAGGCCGATCTCGAAGGCAACCCGCTGTACGAGATCCCGGCTTACGGCGTGTGGAACGGCAGCATCGGCGTGGAATCGCTCGACGGTCGCTGGGATCTGTCCGCCTGGGCCCGCAACCTGACGAACGAGTACTACTGGACCGCCGTCGCCAGCAACGCCAACACGGTGGTGCGCTTCCCGGGCCAGACCCGCACCGTCGGGGTGTCTCTGACCTTCAAGTACTGATCAACGACCTCAGCCATCGGATCCCCTTCCTCCCGTAGGGATCCCAGGCCTTGGGCGCGCCAGCGGGGAGCTGGCGCGCCCTTCTTCTTTTCTGACCCAGCGTAAAGTCGGCTATGCACCCGCCATGGTCGAGCGTGTGCAGTCAGGCGTAGCGTCCGGTCGTGGATCGCGATTCACGGCCGCCGATTTCCGCGTCCCCGGCGGCTACCTGCCGCTGCTGGTCGGGCCGGAGGCCGCCAGGGCGCTCGCCGGGGAAGATCTGTCGGGCGAGCCGATGCCCTCGATGCGCTTTCTGAATCTGTGCCTGGAGCACATGCGCGCGACCGGCGACGAATCCTGCGGCGTGGCTCCGACCCGCGTCCCCCAGGGGACCTTCGGCCTGCTGCTGGCCGCCGCGGCCCAGGGCGACACCTTCGGCCAGGCGCTGCAGCGGTTCGCCGAGGCCGCCCCGATGCTGCGCCCTGACATGATCGTCGGCTTCAGCCGCACCCGCCGGGGCCTGGAAATATCGTTCGGCCATCGCGGCGCGCGCGACCCGCGCCGGGACCTGCTGGTCGAGATCTTCGCCCTGACCGCCCACTGCGGCTTCCGCTGGCTGACCGGCAAGCGGATGGTTCCCGTGTTCCTCCGGGTGCAGCCGGCCACCCCGCCCATGGGCCCGACGCTGCTGCGCCCGGTCGTATCGCCGACCGCCCTGCGTCGAGGCGAGGGCGTGACCATCGGCTACGCCCTGTCCGACGGCGCGGTTCCGCTGCGGCCGGTCAAGTATCAGCGCTGGGCGGCGCACGAACTGGAGGCGTTCACCGCTCTCCTCGACGAGGCGGCCCTGGCCGTCGAACGCTCTCCCCCGGCGCCGCCGCCGGACATCGTCGCCCAGGTCCGGGCGGTGATCGGCCCCGACGCATGGGGCGAGCCGGCGGCCGCCCGGGCGCTGGGCATGAGCGCCGCCACCCTGCGGCGCCGACTGTCCGATGAGGGCGCTTCGTTCCGGGCCGTGGCCTCGGACATGCGACGGGCGGCGGCGCAGAGCCTGCTGGCGACCGAGCATTCGCTGGACGACATCGCCGCCCGGCTCGGCTTCTCCGACAGCCGCAGCTTCCGGCGCGCCTGCCAGGGCTGGTTCGGCATGGCCCCGGCCGAGTACCGGAGCTAGCGCCGGGCCGCGAACCAGGGCGTCAGGCGGCGCAGGGCCTCCTCGACCTCGGGGGTGGAGACCGCGAAGCTGATGCGGATGAAGCGGCGGCCCTCGACCGGGTCGAAGTCGACGCCGCTGGCCGTGGCCACGCCGGTGTCGCGCAACAGGTCCTTGCAGAAGGCCAGGCTGTCGTCGGTCAGGTGGGCCACGCTGGCGTAGATGTAGAAGGCGCCGTCCGGCGGAGCGATCTCGCGCAGGCCCAGCCCCGGCAGGGCGTCCAGCAGCAGGGCGCGGTTGCGGCGATAGACCTCGACATGGCCCTCCAGCTCCTCGCGGCAGTCCATGGCCACCAGGCCCGCGTGCTGGCTCAGAGACGGCGCGGTCAGGAACAGGTTGCCGACATAGGCCCGCGCGGCGCCCAGCAGATCGCGCGGGGCCAGCAGCCAGCCCAGCCGCCAGGCGACCATGCTGAAGTATTTCGAGAAGCTGCTGACGATCAGGGCCGAGGGCTCGAACTCCAGCATCGAGCGGCAGGGCCCGACGTAGCTGAGCCCGTGGTAGATCTCGTCGGAGACGATGCGGATGTTCCGCTCGCGGCAGACCGCGGCGATGCGCGCCAGCTCGGCGGCCTCGATGATGGTGCCGGTGGGATTGGCCGGGCTGGCGATGATCACGCCCTTGGGCGGCGGATCGAGCGCCTCCAGATGGGCGGCGGTGAGCTGGTAGCGGTCGGCGGGCCCGCAGGCGATCTCTACCGGCTCCAGGTGCAGGCTCTTGAGGGTGTTGCGGTAGGCGACGTAGCCGGGCCGGGCCAGCGCCACCCGGTCACCCGGCTCGAACGCCGACAGCAGGGCCAGCACCAGGGCGGGCGAGGCGCCGCAGGTGATGACGAACCGCTCGTCCTCGACCTCCACGCCGTAGGTTTCGGCGTAGTGCCGCGCCAGCCGCTGGCGCAGGGCCGGGCTTTCCCAGTAGCCCATGCCGTCGGTGTCCAGCACGTGATGGGCCCGTTCGATGGCCGCCTTCGGGGCCCCGGTCGAGGGCTGGCCGAACTCCATGTGGATGACCGAACGCCCCTGGGCCTTGAGCTCATGGGCGAGGCGGCTGATGGCGATGGCGTGGAACGGATCGATGCGGACGGACATGGCCTTGCCCATACCTGTCATCCCGGCCGAAGCGAAGATGGGGGACAGTTTAAGATGTCCCTTGGGAC
>JAUSPV010000136.1 GCA_030652755.1 Caulobacter sp.
CTGGTGGCGATCATGCCCGGCTCATCCACGGTCACCGGCGCCTCGGCGGCAAGGCCCAGGACCAGGTGCGACATGGCGATCCGGTGATCCCCATGGGTGGTCACCCGGGCGCCGCCCGCCACGGGATGATTGGCCCGCACGGTTCCGGCCACGATCAGGCCCTCGGGTTCTTCCTCGACGCTCACCCCGCAGGCGAGAAGACCTGCGGCGGTCAGGGCGATCCGGTCGCTTTCCTTGACCCGCATCTCGCCGACGCCGCGCATCACCGTGTCGCCGGTGGCGAAGGCGGCGGCGACGGCGAGTATGGGATACTCGTCGATCATGCTGGGCGCGCGGCCGGGCGGCACGACGACGCCCTTCAGCGCCGAGTGACGGGCGGTGATGTCCCCGACCTCCTCGCCGCTGGCGTCCTGGCGATTGGTGATGGTCAGGTCCGCGCCCATCTCGCGCAGGGTGTCGAACAGGCCGGTGCGCAGCGGATTGAGCATGACGCCCTCGACCGTCACCTCCGAACCCGGGGTGATCAGCGCCGCCACGATCGGGAAGGCGGCGCTGGACGGATCGGCCGGCACGGCGACATGGCTGCCCGTCAGCCGGGAGCCGGGCTGCAGCGTGACGACCCGCCGGTCATTGTGGTCGGCGACGGTCAGCCGGGCGCCGAACGCCCGGAGCATGCGCTCGGTGTGATCGCGGGTCGGCTCGGGCTCGGTGACCTCGACTGGACCCTCCGCGCCCAGGCCGGCCAGCAGCACCGCCGACTTCACCTGCGCCGAGGCCATGGGCAGGGTGTAGGTCAGCGCGCCCAGTCCCCCGCCTTTCAGCGTCAGCGGCAGGCGGTCGCCCTCCCGGGCGATCCAGGTCGCGCCCATCCGGCCGAGGGGCTCCAGCACCCGGCCCATGGGCCGCTTGCGCAGCGAACTGTCGCCGGTGAAGGTGACGCTGATCGGAAAGCCCGCGGCGGCGCCCATGATCAGCCGCACGCCGGTGCCGGCGTTGCCGCAGTCGATGACGTCGGCGGGTTCGGAAAAGCCGCCCCTGCCGTCGATGGTCCAGGCGCCGTCTCCGGTGCGGGTGACCTCCGCGCCGAAGGCCCGCATGGCCCGGGCGGTCGCCAGGACGTCATCGCCCTCCAGCAGGCCGGTCACCGTGGTGCGCCCGGTCGCGAGGGCCCCGAGGATCAGGGCGCGGTGGGAAATCGACTTGTCGCCGGGGACGCGAAGGCGTCCCCGCAGCGCCGCGCCGGGGCGGGCCGTAAGCACGGCGGTGGTCATGCCGGGCGAAACTCCGGGAAAGGTCGGGGGAAACAAGGGGTTTTGCTTTTGACAGCGCCCCCGCCGCGTGGCAAGGGAGCCGCCGCTTTCGCAAGACCCTTCAGAGGATATCGCCCCTTGGCAAATCCCGAACTGGGCGCAAAACAGATCTGCCCCACCTGTTCGTCCAAATTCTACGATCTTGGCCGTCGCCCGGCCGCCTGCCCCAAGTGTGGCGAGACCTTCGACCCGGAAGAAGCGCTGCGCAATCGCCGCGTTCGCGCCCGGTCGTCGACGCCTGACTACGAGGACGAGCCCGAGAAGGAGGTCAAGACGCCCGACCCCGACGCGGACGGCTTCGAGGAAGAGCCCGATCAGACGCCGGAAATCGACGACGAGGCCGCGGTCGAGCCGATCGAGACCGACGATGACGCGGACGCAGAAGGCGCCACGCCCGCGCCCGCCGCCGACGACCTGGGCGTCGACTTCGCCGCCGACGAGGATCTCGCCGACGACGCCGACGAGGATGTGCCCTTCCTCGAGGACGAGGACGAGGACGACTTCCCCGAAGACGAAATCGACGGTCTGCCGGGCGAAGAAGACACCGACGACCGCTAGACTTCCGCTCCGGAGAGGCCCCGCAAAAAATACCGGCGCGGGGCCTTGATCGGCGAGGGATCACGGCATAGAAGTCGCGCCCTCGCCGCCGGGCAACCGGTCGCGGGAACCTGGACTTTCCGGGGCTATAGCTCAGCTGGTAGAGCGCTTGAATGGCATTCAAGAGGTCAGCGGTTCGACTCCGCTTAGCTCCACCAACAAAGGCCGTCCGGTAAACCGGGCGGCCTTTGCCATTTCAGTGGTCTGACGATCAGGCCTCAGGCGCGACCCGTCCGTCCGCGGACCAGCCGCGATCCCACCAGAAGCACCGCCAGGTTCAGCGCCAGCGCCCCGAGCGTGACCACAAGGCTGGCCGCGGGCCCGCTTCCGGCCGCGCCGGCCGCCAGGCTCCAGGGCAGGCCCAGCATCTGCGCGGGGGCCACCGAGGCGGGGTCGACCGTCAGGCCGGCCAGCCCGAACACGCCGGCCACCGCCACCGCGCCGGTGATGGCGGCCATCAGGCCATAGATCGCGCCGGCGACGGCCAGCGTGCGGGAAAGGCGGTCACGTGTGCCGCCTTCGGGGGACTCGAAGTCATTGATGGCCATGGCCATGGTGCGTTTCCTTATCGACATTGGTCCGGACCCCGTCTCGAGGCGGGGACTCGGGTCTCGCCACGGCTTGCGCGACGAGGGCCGACGTTGCGGCCGATTGGCAGAAAGATGCACTCCTCCGGGTACCGAAGGAATTTTCTTCCCGAATGCCTTAGGGTTAACGCCGGATGGAGAAAAATTCAACCCCTGGGGGTTGCGCTCAGCCCGTCACCCTCGCCGACGCCATGATCGCCTCGACCTCGGCCCGGGTGGCCTCGAAATAGTGCTCGGCGGGGGCGAGGTAGAGGATCACATACAGCCGCCCCTGGATCTCCACGATCTGGGTGACACCGGAAATGTTGAGGCCTTCAGGGGACTTGGCGGAGATGTCGGCACGAAGCCCGTCCGCGTCGCCGACCCTGACAGGACGAATGCCGTCGGTCTCGACGCGCTGATAGCCCATGGCCGCCACGCTCTCGGCGACGAGCTCGACCTGTTCGATCGGCGTCATCCCGGTCTTGAACGTCGGCGTCGGCTTCTCCTTGCTGGCCGGCCGAACGATGTAGTCGCCGGATTTCAGGCCGTCGATGACGTAGAGCCGGTTGAGCTGCCAGCCGTCGATGGTCAGCATCTTGACGGCCTTGGGGGCTCCGGCGAACGCCGACGCGTCGCCCCAGGTCCGGCCCAGCGTGACCGCGTGCGAGCCGGAGGCGTAGGGCCCCGCGGGGGCTGCGGAGATCGATATGCAGCCCGACAGGACCGACAGGACCGACAGGGCGGCGGCGAGCGCTGCGCCGCGCAGGATGCGGGTGATCATGATCCAGGGTTTCCCGTGAGTTTCTTCAGAGAGGCCTCGACGATCCAGCGGTCCTGGGCGTCGGGCGCGTTGGCCAGGTATGTCTCGTAGGCGACGCGGGCCGCGTCGGGGGCGCCGGTCTTGACCTGCATGTCGCCCAGTTCGCGCCAGACCGCGACAGGAGCGTCCGACGTCCTTGAGGCGGCCATATAGGCGGCCAGAGCCTTCTCCTGATCGCCGTCCTTGCGCCGGCGACGATAGGTTTCCCCGCGATAGAACTCGAGGACGCCGAGATCGTCGCCGGTGGCGGCAAGGCGATCGATGATGTGCAGCGTCTGCCCGAAGTCCCGGCGGGTCAGGTCGTCCTTGAGCCAGTCGGCCAGGTGCGGGCGGATCGCCGCGCGATAGCGTTCGCGCCCCAGCTCGCCGGTCTTCGCGGCCTTCGCCGCCAGGTCCTCCAGCACAGCAGCCCGTTCCAGCTCGATCGGATGGGTGTTGAAGATGTTCGCCCGGGCGCCGCGCGACCGCACGCGCGGGAAATCCGACGCCGCCGCCTCTGCGATCTGGTTTCGCCACATCGTGGCCGCCGCGCCCGGTGCATAGCCCGCCGCGACGAGCCGCTCGAACCCCAGCCTGTCGGCCTCGGCCTCATTGCCCCTCGAAAAGGCGAAGAGCGAGGCGACATAGGCCAGGTAGACGCCGTCGATCACCGCGTTGGTCAGGTCCTGTATCGACCGTGCCGCATCAATGGTCGGCGCGTTCGCGGTCGCGGCGACCCCGGCGATCGCGATGCCCGCCGACACCGCCAGCATCACGTTGGCGCGCTTCTTCTGGGCCCGCCAGGCCTCGATCGAGTGGTTTTCGACGAAGTGAGCCGTCTCGTGCCCCAGCACGAAAGCCAGCTCCGCCTCGCTGGTCGATCGCAGCATCAGGCCAGACCAGACCTCGGAATAGCCATTGGGGGCCATCAGGGCGTTGGAGACCGGCCTGTCCATCACATAGACCCGGATATCGTCGCAGTAGGGCGTCGCGACCTTGCAGGTCACGCCCCGGACATAGGCGGTCAGTTCGGGATCGCTGTTGAAGTCGGCCGACTGTCGCGCGCCACGCTCCGCCTTGGCCGATTCGTCCCACAGCCCGGCCTCGTCGGTGGCGAGCGACGGCTTGAGTCCGACCGTGCGGGGCTCGGAGAAGGCCGATCCGGCGGCGACCGAGGTCGCCAAAAGGACGGCCAGGAAGGTCCGCGCCCTCAAAGCGGCACATCCTTCAGCATGGATTCAACCAGCAACCTCGCGCCTTCAGGGTCGCGCATGTCGGCGCCGGGCGCGGCCACGGCGAGATTGAACCAGACGACCTTGCCGGTCTTGAGGTCCACCAGCGAGGCATAGACCTGCTGTCCGCCCGTCGGCAGGCTGACGCCGAGAAGGGCCGCGCCGACCACTACCGCAACCCTGCCGCCACTCGAGTAGGATCCGGCGCCGTGGATGAACAGGGCGTAGTCGGCCTCGCCCGAGCCGCCCAGCGTCGTCGCGCCGTCGCCCAGGGTCCAGTCGAACGCCTTGCCCTTGGTCGGGAGCGGGAACGGCCCGTAGCTGTGCAACATGATCGCCTGGCCCACGACGGCGTTCAGGCGCAGCAGCTGTCCCGCCCGGCCGTCCATGTTCTCGTCCGGCTTGAACGGCGTGTATGAATGCGACCGTCCCTGCAGGGTCACCTCGACCGCGGTCTGCAGGTTGGCCCTGGCCGCCGCCGACCAGTCCGCCCGAGGCTCCTGCAGCCCGGACGCCAGGATGACGCTCAGCTTCACATCCGGCTCGACCAGCAGCACCCGGCTTTCCCGCGGCGGCGCGGCCGGCAGGCCGGCGGCTGATTTCACATTGGTCGTCGTACAGGCGGCCATCATCAGGCAGGCCGCAACCAGCGCAGCAAGACGCGTCATAGTGGGAAGTCCCCCGATCCCCGAAACTGACTCTACCTAGCCGCGACAAGATCACTTCGACAAGCGTGAAAGCGCGGCCGCCGCGCGATGCCCGGTCTTGCGGCGGGAGCGGCCAATCTCCACCTTGGATACAGGCCGCGGCCGGCGCCTTTCGGGGGCCGGCGGATGCGGTGAGTCGCTTGGACGAGGACTCCGACAGTCAAGATGACGACACGACCCCTGCTTTTCGACAGCCCCTTCCTGCTGGGCTTCGACCATACGCGGGCCCTGATCGAGCGGGCGGCCAAGGCCGCCGGCGAGAGCCACCCGCCCTACAATGTCGAGGCGCGCGAGGACGGCGGCGTCCGCATCACCCTGGCGGTGGCCGGGTTCGCGCCCGACCAGCTCGAGATCACCGTCGAGGGCAACCAGCTGACCGTCGCCGGACGGCGCGGCGAGGCGGCCGAGACCGGTGATCGCGCCTTCCTCCACAGGGGCATCGCGGCCCGTGGCTTCGTCCGCGCCTTCGTGCTGGCCGACGGTATGGTCGTGCAGGCGGCCCTGCTGGAACACGGCCTGCTGCATATCGACCTGGCCCGGCCCGAACCGGAACGCCTGGTCCAGCGTATCCCCATCCGGACGGCTGACTGACAAACCCGTCCCCCGAAAGGTCGCGGCCGGCTGAACCGGCGGCGCGCGGCCGCGTTGAGTATCTGAAGGAGGTGGTCTTATGACGCCCCAATTCTTGATGACGAAGGAAGCTTTCGCGGCGCTCGGCGCGCCTGATCTGGTCTATGTGCGCCCGGTGAGCGCCGCCCAGGTGATGGCCGAGACGCCGACAGGCCGGATCGAGGGCTTTGAACTCGATCCGTCCCAGACCCTCTACGCGGTCCACCGCGCCGATGGCGAGCGGCTGGCCGTAATGACCGACCGCGACTCGGCCGTCGCCGCCGCCCTGGCGCACGAGCTGGCGCCGGTGTCCGTCCACTAAAGCATTTTCCGGCGAAGCGGACACCGGTTCGCCGCCAGAAATCCGTCAAAACAAGGGACTGGAGCATTTCGGCGATCCGCCTGGATCGGAAAATGCTCCAGGTCGGGATCAGGCCGCCGTCGGCCGGGCTTCGAGGGTCAGCAGCGACAGGATGGCGTCGGGCGTTCGCGCCTGCCGCAGCTGCTGACGCAGGTCGCCCTGCCGCAGCAGGCGCGAGACGCGAGCCAGGGCGCGCAGATGCTCGGTATTGCTCTCCAGCGGCGCGAACAGCGCGAAGACCAAGTCGACCGGCTGATCATCCACCGATTCGAAGCCGGTCGGCTGCTCCAGCCGCAGGAAGACGCCGCGCATGCGGTCCAGGCCCGCCAGCCGGGCGTGCGGCACGGCTACGCCATGGCCCACGCCCGTGGATCCCGCCGCTTCACGCTCGAGCAGGGCGTCCAGCACGACGTCGGCGTCCAGCCCGTAGTTGCGCGCCGCCACGTCGGCGATCGCCGACAGCACCTGACGTTTGCTGCCGCCGCCCGCACGCGGTGCGATCGCGCGCGGCTCCAGCAGGTCTCCGATATTCATCGCGCGTGATGCTCGCAATTCTGGGACGGCTCACGGGAAGCGGACGTCGCCGTTCAGGCGTTTGCCCGCTTTCCATTGCCGTTGTGTGACTTGGTCCGCTCCGGATCGATCCAGCCGATATTTCCGTCAGGCCGGCGATACACCACGGACAAACCGCCATGGGCGGCGTTCCTAAACACGATTGTGCGGGATTCGGTCAAGTCCAGCTCCATGACCGCCATCGAAACGGTCATCGTCTTGAGGACCTCCTCGGTCTCGGCGATGACCATGGCGGCGGGGGGCGCGTGGCCGTCCGCCTGCCAGTCGTCGGTCTCGTCCTCGTCGGGAGACTTCAGGACAAAGGCCGCCGCCGTCTCCGCCTGCCGGGCCGTGGCCTGGGGGGTATGGCTGCGCAGCCGGTTCTTGTAGCGGCGAACCCGGGTGGCGATCTTGCCGAGGGCGGCGTCGAAGGCCGCGTGGGCGTCGCCGCCGAGCCCGTGGCTCTGCAGATACTGCCCCGAGGCCAGGGTGACGGCGCAGTCCACCCGGAACTCGTAGCCTTCCTTCGTCACCACGACATCCGCGGCGCCGCCGCGATCAAAATACTTGCCGATGGTGGAGTTCAGTTCGTCGGAAACCCGCTCTCGCAGGGCTTCACCGACGTCGACATGTTTGCCGGAGACTTGCACTTGCATGCCCCTATGAACGCGCCCGGCGGCAATGGGTGTCAAGCGTTCCGGCCCCCGCTCGCCGTTTCGTGAGCGGCGTCGATCAGCTGGCCCCCAGCCACTTGAGAAGCTCGCGCAGCGCGAGGAACGCTGCGCCGCCGCCGATGACCAGCAGTCCGGCGCTGAGGACCGTGATCGCATAGCCGATCAGCGCCAGGACGCCGTCCCGCTGGACCATGGCCAGACCAAAGGCGGCGATGGCGGCGGCCGGCGCCATGTTGCCCAGCGGGATGGGCAGCAGCAGCACCAGCGACAGCAGAAAGCAGGTCAGGCCGATCACCCGGTCCCCGATCGGGCCGAACATCCACAGCAGTCGCGGGCGTGAAACCGTCTCGATCCGCCGCAGGGTGGGAACCAGCTTGCGGAAGCCCCTGGCGAGTTTGGGGCGCTTTATCTCCCGGTTGTCGATGAAGCGTGGCAGCCACGGCCCGCGGACACCCCAGACCACCTGCGGCGCCAGCAGCACCAGCGGCAGGGCCAGGAAGGTCGAGGACCCGGGCGGCAGCGGCAGCCAGTTGGGAGCGGAGAAAAAGAACAGCAGCGCCCCGAACGCCCGGCGGCCGAAACGATGCACGACCTCGCCGACCGTGACCACGGGGTCCGGATCGTCGCAGATATCGAGCAGGATCGCCGACAGCGGCAGTCGGCGCTCGGTCGGGTCCATTCACGGCTCCGGGGGCGTCCTGACCCTAACGCGCGAGGTGGGGAATCAGACCGCCGCCCGCAACATCCGCCGCCGCTCGACCGACGAGGGAATACGCATCGCCTCGCGATACTTGGCGACCGTGCGGCGGGCGATGTCGACCCCGGCTTCCTTGAGGATGTCGACAATGGCGTCGTCGGAGTGGACGTCGGTGTCGGCCTTTTCGGCGTCGATCAGCTGGCGGATCTTGTGG
The DNA here is from genome assembly GCA_030652755.1 of Caulobacter sp. Classification (GTDB taxonomy): domain Bacteria; phylum Pseudomonadota; class Alphaproteobacteria; order Caulobacterales; family Caulobacteraceae; genus Caulobacter. The sequence continues at coordinate 8,322 of JAUSPV010000136.1, forward strand.
CGCACGCTCTCGGCGGAGTGGGCCTCGCCGCCGGAAGAGGACGCGATCGAGGAGGTGAAGAAGAACTTCAGCTCGAACATGCCGCGCGGCGTGGCGATGTATTTGTTCGAGGTCACCCGGCTGACGGTGCTCTCGTGCATGCCGATGGCGTCGGCGACGGTCTTCAGGTTCAGCGGCCGCAGGTGCTCGACGCCGTAGGCCAGGAAGCCGTCCTGCTGGCGGACGATCTCGCTGGATACCTTCAGGATGGTGCGGGCCCGCTGGTCGAGGCTCTTCACCAGCCAGTTGGCGCTGGCCAGGCAGTCGGAGACGAAGGTCTTGTCGGCGTCCGACCGGGCGCCGCCGGAAACGCGGGCGTGATAGCGCTTGTCGACCAGCACGCGCGGCAGGGTGTCGGTGTTCAGCTCGACCAGCCACATGCCGCCAGCCCCCTCGCGCACGAAGACGTCGGGCGTCACCGGCTGGGACGGCTCGCCGCCGAACGCCGCGCCGGGGCGGGGCGTCAGGGCCTTCAGCTCGGCGATCATCTCGCGGATGTCGTCGTCGTCGACGCCGCAGACCTTGCGCAGGGCGCCCAGGTCACGGCGGGCCAGCAGCTCCAGATTGTCGAGCAGCGCCTCCATGGCCGGGTCCAGCCGGTTGCGGTCCTTCAGCTGCAGCGCCAGGCACTCGCGCACGTCGCGGGCGAAGACGCCGGTCGGCTCGAACCCCTGCAGGGCGACCAGCACCTTGCCGGTCAGGGCGTCGTCGCAGCCGAGGCGCAGCGAGATTTCCTCCAGGTCGGCGCGCAGGTAGCCGCCGTCGTCGACCGCGTCGATCAGCACCGCGGCGACCACCCGCTCGGCCTCGCTCAGCCGCGCCACGGCCAGCTGGTCATGCAGATGTTCGCTGAGGGTCTTGGCCCGGGTGAGCCGCCCCTCCATGTCGTCGTCGCCCTCGAACGAGCCGCCGCTGCCGGCCCGCGACCAGTCGACCTGGCCCCCGGCCTGGCCCGCATCGGAGCCGCCGTCGCCATCGCCACTGTCGCGCTCGCCGGGGGAAAGGTCGGTGGGGCCGGCGTCCATGTCGGCGTGGGCGGCGCTGTCGGGCACGGAGTCGACGGAATAGTCGGCGGTCGGGGTCTCGGCCTTGACCGGTTCGGGCTCGGGATCGGAGTCGCGTTCGTCACGCTGCAACAGCGGATTGCGCTCGAGCTCGGCCTCGACATAGGCCTCCAGCTCAAGGTTGGTCAGTTGCAGCAGCTTGATCGCCTGCTGCAGCTGCGGCGTGATCACAAGGCTCTGGCCTTGTCTCAGCTCCAGTCTTGGACCGAGCGCCACGCGCTTCCACCCCTCGTTTCGTCGAACAGGGGGTCAGGATCGGACGCGGAGGGTTAACGCCGCCCTTAAGCGGCGCGGTTCTTGCAGTAGCCCGTTTTGGGTAACCCCTAGAACCGGTCGCCCAGGTACACGCGGCGGACGTCGGGATTGTCGACGATCTCCTGCGGCGCGCCCTCGAACAGCACCTCGCCGGCGTGGATGATCGAGGCGCGGTCGATGATGTCGAGCGTCTCGCGGACGTTGTGGTCGGTGATCAGGATGCCGATGCCCCGGCTTTTCAGGTAGCCGATGACCTCGCGGATGTCGGCGATGGCCAGGGGGTCGATGCCGGCGAAGGGTTCGTCCAGCAGCATGAAGCTGGGTTCGCTGGCCAGGGCGCGGGCGATTTCCACCCGCCGCCGCTCACCACCCGACAGCGACACCGCAGGCGAGGCCTTCAGGTGGCCGATGTGCAGTTCCTCGAGCAGGGCGGTCGCCGCCGCCCGGGCCTTGTCCGGGTCGCGCTCGCGCATCTCGACCACGGCCAGCACGTTCTCCTCGACCGTCATGCCCCGGAAGATCGAGGCTTCCTGCGGCAGATAGCCCAGGCCCATGCGGGCGCGCTGGTACATCGGCAGGGCGGTGATGTCCCGGCCGTCGAGCGAGATGGCGCCTTGGTCGACCGGGATCAGGCCGGTGATCATGTAGAAGCAGGTGGTCTTGCCGGCGCCGTTGGGACCCAGCAGGCCGACGACCTCGCCCCGCGCCAGTCTCAGGCCGACGCCGCGCACGACCTGACGTTCGCCGAAGGTCTTGGTCAGACCCTCGACGACCAGGCCCGCGTCGGAAGGCTGGTCCGGCGTGGCGGCCACGTCAGCGCGACGCCGCTTCGTCGGGATAGAAGACGCCGCGAACCCGGCCGGCCTTGTTCCGGCCGGTCGTGGTCGAGGTCATGGTGGCCTGTCCGGTGCGGGTGTTGATGACCATCCGGTCGCCGCGCACCACGCTCTTGCCCTGCACGACGATGACGCCGCCGGTCAGGGTGATGGTCTCGGTGGTGAAGACGTACAGCGCCTGATCGGCGCGGACGGTGCGTTCGGGGGTCACGAAATAGACCTGGCCCCGGGCCTCCATCCGGTCGCTGGCGCCGCAGCCGTCGGTCTTCTTCGCCGAATAGAGGCTGACCGTATCGGCCCGCAGCCGCGTACGGCCCTGCAACGCCTCGACTGCGCCCGACCAGCTCGACACGCACTGGCTCTGGATGGTTTCGGACGCGTCGGCCGTGATGTCGATCGGCGCACGCGGGTCCAGCTGCGCGGCGGCGGCGCCGGCGACCAGAAGCACGGCGGAGCCCACGACGCCCGCCAACCCGAATTTTCCGCTGACGCCGAGGCGGCGCGACTTCGACATGACCATGGTCCGTTCTTATTCCGGATTCACGCGCGTGCGAACCCTGCCTTGAAACTCGATGCGGTCGCCCTTGTCCTTGACGGTGTAGCTGTCGGCCGAAACCTGCCCGAGCGGGCCGTCGCTCTCGATGCCCTGCTGGCCGACCGCCTCGCCGGTCCGGGTATCGATGACCGTGTTGTCGGTCGCCACCCGATTGCCGGCGCCGTCGTCGATGCGCACGTCGCCGGTCAGCCGCAGCAGGCGGGTCTTCTCGTCATAGGTTCCCTTGCGGGCCATGATTCGCCGGGGAGTCGGGGTCTCGGCCCCGACCACCATGATCGGCTCGATAAGGGCGACGCTGTTGGCCTCGCGCTCGTCGCGCACCGCCTGCTGGGCGCCGATCAGGAAGCTGCGACCGTCCTCGGTGCGCCCCTGGAAGCGGGCGCCGACCATGCGGATGATCGGGTCTTCGGCCCGAACCGCCTTGGGCGCCCGCAGCGTGCTGGCGGCCACCCAGCCGACCAGGGCGATGACGATCACCGCCATCACCGCCGGCAGGCCCAGCCGCATCCGCGCGATCAGCCGCTCCCGCGCCTGCCAGCGGGCGAAGGCGGCCTCGCGGTGGTCGATGCTGGGGGCGGGATGGGCGGCGTCGGTCACGGGGCTCAGCTGTGGGCGAAGATGTCGGTCTCTTCCCAGCCGGCCAGGTCCAGCCGGGCGCGGACGGGAAGGAAGTCGAAACAGGCCTGGGCCAGGGCGGTGCGGCCTTCGCGGGCGATCATCGTCTCCAGCTTCGCCTTCACCCCGTGCAGGTGCAGCACGTCGGAGGCGGCGTAGGCCAGCTGTTCGGGCGACAGGACGGCCGCGCCCCAGTCGCTGCTCTGCTGCGCCTTGGAAAGATCGACGCCGACGAGCTCCTTGACCACGTCCTTCAGGCCATGGCGGTCGGTATAGGTCCGGGCGAGCTTGGAGCCGATCTTGGTGCACCAGACTGGAGTGGTCTCCACGCCAAGGTGGCGCTCGAACATGGCGATATCAAAGCGGCCGAAGTGGAAGATCTTCAGCACCGCCGGATCGGTCAGCAGGGCCTTGAGATTGGGGCAGTCATAGGCGGGGCGGTTGAGCCGCACGATATGGGCGTCGCCGTCGCCGGCCGAGATCTGCACGACGCACAGCATGTCGCGCGTCAGGGACAGGCCCATGGTCTCAGAATCGACCGCGACCGACGTGACGCCCTTGAACAGGCCCGCCGGGATATCGCCTTCATGTAGATGGTTGGCCAAGTCGGACCGCTCCCTCACTCGTTCTACGTATCATATAGAAGAGGAGGGTGGTGCCCAGGAGAGGACTCGAACCTCCACGGCCGTTAAGCCACTGGCACCTGAAGCCAGCGCGTCTACCAATTCCGCCACCTGGGCTCGCTGACCAGTCGGGAAGCCCGACCGGCGCGAAGGCGTGCCTCATAGGGCGCCCGCCGGGGGCCGTCAACGGCGCATTGCGCACCGGGGCTGTAACGTCTATCCGGGCGCATTCTTACTGGGTTTCAAAGGCCGCAACATGCGTGGGCTCGTCACCGTCTTTGGAGGCACCGGCTTTGTCGGGCGCCAGGTCGTCCGGTCGCTGGCCAAACAGGGCTGGCGCGTCCGCGTCGGCGCCCGCAACGTCGGTCGCGGCTACCGCCTGCGGATGCTGGGCGACGTGGGCCAGATCGAGGTCGTGCAGGCCAATATCCGCGACGCCGCCTCGGTGGATCGCGCGCTGGACGGGGCCGAGGCCTGCGTGAACCTGGTCGGGGTGCTCTACGAGACCGGTCGCCAGGGCTTCGACACCCTGCATGCGGAGGCCGCCGGCGCGATCGCCCGGGCCGCCGCGGCGCGCGGGATCACCCGCTTCGTGCAGATGTCGGCCATCGGCGCCGACGCGGGGTCTCCCGCGAAGTACGCCCGCACCAAGGCCGCCGGCGAGGCCGCCGTTCGCGCCGCCCTTCCGTCGGCGGTCATCCTGCGGCCGTCGATCATCTTCGGAGCCGAGGACGCCTTCTTCAACCGTTTCGCCGGCCTGACGACCTTCTCGCCGGCCCTGCCGCTGATCGGCGGCGGCCACACCCGTTTCCAGCCGGTCTTTGTCGGCGATGTCGCCGCCGCGGTGGCCAAGGTGCTGGGCGATCCGGCCGCGGCCGGCCGCACCTATGAACTGGGCGGCCCGACGGTCTACAGCTTCCGCGACCTGCTGGCCTTCATCCTGCGCGAGACCGGCCGCTCGCGCCTGCTGGTCCCGGTGCCGTGGTTCGCGGCGAAGATCCTGGGCGTCATCGGCGATCTCCAGGCGGCGGTTCCGATCATCCCGCCGCAGATCACCAGCGACCAGGTCGAGAACCTGCGGGCCGACAATGTGGTGTCCGACGGCGCCGCCGGCCTGGCCGAGCTGGGCATCGAGCCCCGCGCGGTCGAGGCCATCGTCCCGTCCTACCTTTACCGCTACCGCAAGGGCGGCCAGTACGCCGCCACGCCGGAAGGCGCGATCTGACCGCCGGGGACATGCACTTCAGTGCGTGTCCCCATCAGCTTGGAGCGGCGGGGGACACGTACCGAAGACGGTACATGTCCCCGACACGGGTCTACGCGAAATAGATCCACCCCAGACCCAGCCCGCCGACCACGATCCGCCACCAGCCGAACGGCGACAGGCCGCGCTTGCTGACGAAGTCGAGCAGCACCTTCACCACCACCAGGCCAGACAGGAACGACACGACGAACCCCACCGCCAGCAGCGGCAGGTTGTCGCCGACCATCAGGCTCTCGCGGCTCTCCCAGAAGTCCTTGGCGAAGGCGCCCATCATGGTCGGGATGGCCAGGAAGAAGCTGAACTCGGCCGCCGCCCGCTTGTCGACGCCCAGCAGCACGCCGCCGACGATCGTCGCGCCGGAGCGTGACACGCCGGGGATCATCGACAGACATTGCATCAGGCCCACGCCCAGCGCGGTCTTCAACGGCAGCTGCATGGCGTCGTCGTGCCGGGGCGCCGGGCTCCAGCGGTCGAGCGCCAGCAGCGCGAACCCCCCGATCAGCAACGACCAGCAGATGATCTCCGGACTGCCGAACAGCACCGTCTTGATGAAGTCGTAGAGCAGAAAGCCCAGGAACACCGCCGGCAGGAAGGCGATCAGCACGCTCAGCGCGAACCGCCGCGCCGCCGGGTCGGTCGGCAGGCCGATCAGCACCTTCCACAGGCGCGTGAAGTACAGCGCCACCACAGCCAGGATCGCGCCCAGCTGGATCAGCACGATGAAGCTGTCCCACGACGGGTCGGTGAGCCCCAGCGCCATCTTGGTCAGCAGCAGGTGGCCGGTCGAGGACACCGGGATGAATTCGGTCAGGCCCTCGACGAGCCCGAGGATAATGGCGGCGAGGAAACTGTTCACAGAAATTCCCGATCAGATGAGTGGTCTACTATTGGTACTATATTCGCCGGCCCGCTCGATGCCATCCGCGCTTGAGGCCGCGCGGAGGGGCCTTTTAGGTCAACCTTGCTGACCAGCACGTTCTTCGACGGTCCCTCGGGCCGTATGAGCGGCCTGACGCAAGGTTTCTCTCTAGCAAGGCGGGTGCGCGGCATGGCCGAGCGGATGCTGAAGTTCACGACCATCGAACGCCGGACTCCCGAGAAGCGGGAAGCCGGGGGGCGGAGCCACGACTTCCTCGAAATCTATGCCGACTTCATCGACGCCAAGGCCGCGGAACAGGCCTCGCGCTGCTCGCAGTGCGGTGTCCCCTTCTGCCAGACCCACTGTCCCCTGCACAACAACATCCCCGACTGGCTGCGCCTGACCGCCGCCGGCCGCCTGCAGGAAGCCTACGGCCTGTCGCAGGCGACCAACAACATGCCCGAGATCTGCGGCCGCATCTGCCCGCAGGACCGGCTGTGCGAGGGAAACTGCGTCATCGAGCAGTCGGGCCACGGCACGGTGACGATCGGCGCGGTCGAGCGCTACCTCAGCGACAAGGCCTGGGAAGAGGGCTGGGTGAAGCCGCTGCGGCCGCTGGCCGAACGCGGCCAGTCGGTCGGCATCGTCGGCGCCGGCCCCGCAGGCCTCGCCGCCGCCGAGATGCTGCGCGAGCAGGGCTACGCCGTCACCGTCTATGACCGTCATGACCGGGCCGGCGGCCTGCTGATCTACGGGATCCCCGGCTTCAAGCTGGAAAAGGACGTCGTCGAGCGCCGCACGCAGCGCCTCGCCGAGGGCGGCGTCCTGTTCCGGCTGAACTTCGAGGTCGGCCGCGACGCGACCCTGCCTCAACTGCGCGAACGCCATGACGCGGTGCTGCTGGCGACCGGCGTCTACGCGGCCCGCGATCTGGAGCTGCCCGGCGCCGGGTCGGAAGGCGTGATCGCGGCGCTCGACTACCTGATCGCCTCGAACCGCAAGGGCATGGGCGATGAGGTTCCCGCCTACGACTCCGGCGTTCTGAACGCGCAGGACAAGGACGTGGTGGTCATCGGCGGCGGCGACACCGCCATGGACTGCGTCCGCACCGCCGTCCGCCAGGGCGCCCGCTCGGTCACCTGCCTCTATCGTCGGGACAAGGAAAACATGCCCGGCTCGATGCGCGAGGTCTCCAACGCCGAGGAAGAGGGCGTGGTCTTCGAATGGCTGGCCGCCCCGCGCGGCCTCTTGGGCGCCGCCAGCGAAGTCACCGGCGTCCGCGCCGTGCGCATGCGGCTGGGCCCGCCCGACAGCTCCGGCCGCCGCGCGCCAGAGCCGGTCGACGGCTCCGAGTTCGACCTGCCGGCGCAGCTGGTGATCACCGCCCTGGGCTTCGACCCCGAGGACCTGCCGTCCACGCTGGGCGCCGCCGACCTGGCCGTCAGCCGCTGGGGCACGGTGAAGATCGACCGCAAGACCCAGGCCGCCAGCCTGGGCGGCGTGTTCGCCGCCGGCGACATCGCCCGCGGCGCCTCGCTCGTCGTCTGGGCCATCCGCGACGGCCGCGACGCCGCCGACTCCATCCACCGCTACCTGCTGACCAAGGCCGAGACCCCGGCCCTGGTCGCGGCGGAGTGACCGCCATGAGCGTCGACCTCGACCGCTACCTCGCCAACCGCAAGCTGCTGATCGACGGCCACGCCTACGATCCGTCGAGCGAGCGCGACAACTGCGGCGTCGGCCTTGTCTGCGCCATCGACGGCCAGCCGCGCCGCGAGGTGGTCGAGCTGGCCATCAAGGCGCTGAAGGCCGTCTGGCACCGGGGCGCGGTGGACGCCGACGGCAAGACCGGCGACGGCGCCGGCATCCTGCTGTCGGTGCCCCAGGACTTCTTCATCCACCAGGTGAAGAACACCGGCCACAAGCTGCGCCCGGGGCCGATCGCCGTGGGGCAGGTCTTCCTGCCGCGCACGGACCTGGGCGCCCAGGAGGCCGCGCGGACCATCGTCGAGAGCGAGGCCCTGCGCTTCGGCTTCTACATCTACGGCTGGCGGCAGGTGCCGGTGAACACCTCGGTGATCGGCGAGAAGGCCAACGCCACCCGGCCCGAGATCGAGCAGATCATGCTCTCGCCGCCGCCGGGCATGGAGGGGGAGGCGCTGGAGCGCGCTCTCTACCTGTGCCGCAAGCGCATCGAGAAGCGCGTCGCCGCCTCGGCGATCAACGAGTTCTACATCTGCTCCCTGTCGGCCCGGTCGCTGATCTACAAGGGCATGTTCCTGGCCGAGAGCATCGACGCCTTCTATCCCGATCTGCGGGACGAGCGGTTCGCGGCGGCGGTGGCCATCTTCCACCAGCGCTACTCGACCAACACCTTCCCCCAGTGGCGGCTGGCCCAGCCGTTCCGGATGCTGGCCCACAACGGCGAGATCAACACCTTCAAGGGCAACGCCAACTGGATGAAGAGCCATGAAATCCGCATGGCCGCCCAGGCGTTCGGCGATTTCGGCGACGATGTGAAGCCGGTCATCCAGCCCAGCGGCTCGGACTCGGCGGCGCTGGACAACACCTTCGAGATCCTCGTCCGCGCCGGCCGTGACGCCCCGATGGCCAAGGCCCTGCTGGTGCCGGAGGCCTGGGCCACCAAGTCCGACGCCCAGATGAAGCCCGAGCACCGGGCGCTCTACAGCTACTGCAACGCCGTCATGGAGCCCTGGGACGGCCCGGCCGCCATCTGCGCCACCGACGGCCGCTGGGTCGTGGCCGGCAAGGACCGCAACGGCCTGCGCCCGCTGCGCGTCGCCTACACCGACGACGGCCTGGTGATCATGGGGTCTGAGGCTGGCATGTGCGGCGTCGCCGAGAGCCGGATCGTCCGCAAGCTGAATATCTCGCCCGGCCGGATGATCGCCATCGATCTGGTCGAGGGACGGCTCTACGACGAGGAGGCCATCGTCGATCGCCTGGCCGCCCAGCACCCCTACACCGAATGGCTGGGCAACATGGTCGACCTTGAGGCCACCATCGGCCCGGGCCCCGAGCCGCGCGGCCTGGCCGGCGAGGACCTCGTCCGCCGCCAGGCCGCCGCCGGCATGACGCTGGAGGACCTGGAGATGGTCCTGGCGCCGATGGTCGAGGACGGCAAGGAAGCCATCGGCTCGATGGGCGACGACACGCCGCTGGCCGTGCTCAGCGACGGCTACCGGCCGCTCAGCCACTTCTTCCGCCAGAACTTCAGCCAGGTGACCAACCCGCCCATCGACCCGCTCCGGGAGACCGGGGTGATGAGCCTGAAGACCCGCTTCAAGAACCTCGGCAACATCCTGGCCGAGGACGAGGCGCAGACCGACGTCTATGTCGCCGAGAGCCCGGTGATGACCACCGGCATGTACCAGCGCCTCCTCGCCTACATCGGCGACCGGAACCTCTCCGTCATCGACTGCACCATGCCGATCCCGGCGGCGGAGGCGCGTCCCGGCGACGCGCTGCGCGCCAACCTCGACCGCATCCGCGCCGAGGCCGAGGACGCCGCCCTGCGCGGCTGCTCGACCATCGTCCTGACCGACGAGGCCATCGCGCCTGACCGCGTCGCCATGCCGATGATCCTCGCCACCGGCGGCGTCCACGCCCACCTGGTCGGCAAGGGGCTGCGCTCCTACGTCTCGATCATCGTGCGCTCGGCCGAGTGCATGGACACCCACTACTTCGCGGTGCTGGTCGGGGTCGGGGCGACGGCGGTGAACGCCTGGCTGGCCCAGGAGAGCTTCCAGGACCGCCTTGATCGCGGCCTGCTCGGCGACGTCTCGCTGCGTGAGGTCTGCGTCAACTACAAGACCTCGATCGAGCAGGGCCTGCTCAAGATCATCTCCAAGATGGGCATCGCGGTGATCTCGTCCTACCGCGGCGGCTACAACTTCGAGGCCGTCGGTCTGAGCCGGTCGCTGGTGGCGGAGTTCTTCCCGGGCATGCCCTCGCGCATCTCCGGCATCGGCCTCGCCGGCCTCGAAAGCCGCGCCGTGGACCTGCACCGCCGCGCCTGGGACCCCGCCTTCGTCGCCCTGCCGGTCGGCGGCTTCTACAAGGCCCGCCGCAAGGGCGAGGCGCACGCCTTCGACGCGCGGCTGATGCACACGCTGCAGCACGCCTGCGACACCGGCGACTACGAGAGCTACAAGCGCTTCTCGGAGGGCATGGGCCAGTTGCCGCAGATTCAGCTGCGCGACCTGCTGGAGTGGCGCAGCGACCGCGCGCCGATCAGCGCCGACGAGGTCGAGAGCGTCAACGAGATCCGCAAGCGGTTCCTCACCCCCGGCATGAGCCTGGGCGCCCTCAGCCCCGAGGCCCACGGCGCCCTGAACATCGCCATGAACCGCATCGGGGCCAAGAGCGTCAGCGGCGAGGGCGGCGAGGACCGCGCCCGCTACCGGCCGCTACCCAACGGCGACAATCCCAACAGCGCCGTCAAGCAGATCGCCTCGGGCCGGTTCGGCGTCACCGCCGAGTACCTGAACGAGTGCCGCGAGATCGAGATCAAGGTGGCCCAGGGCGCCAAGCCCGGCGAAGGCGGCCAGCTGCCCGGCTTCAAGGTCACCGAGATGATCGCCCGGCTGCGCCACGCCACGCCCGGCGTGATGCTGATCAGCCCGCCGCCGCACCACGACATCTATTCGATCGAGGACCTGGCCCAGCTCATCTACGACCTCAAGCAGATCAACCCCGACGCCCGGGTGACGGTGAAGCTGGTCTCGATGACCGGCATCGGCGCCATCGCGGCGGGCGTGGCCAAGGCCAAGGCGGACACCATCCTGATCTCCGGCAACGTCGGCGGCACCGGGGCCAGCCCGCAGACCTCGATCAAGTACGCCGGCTCGCCCTGGGAAATGGGCCTGTCGGAGGCCAACCAGGTCCTGACGCTCAACAACCTGCGGCACTCCGTCCGGCTACGGACGGATGGCGGCATCCGCACGGGCCGCGACGTGGTCATCGCCGCGATGCTGGGCGCCGAGGAGTTCGGCATCGGCACCGCCAGCCTGATCGCCATGGGCTGCATCATGGTGCGCCAGTGCCACTCCAACACCTGTCCGGTGGGGGTCTGCACCCAGGACGAGGCCCTTCGCGCGCGCTTCACCGGCACGCCGGACAAGGTGGTGAACCTGTTCACCTTCATCGCGGAGGAAGTGCGCGAGATTCTGAGCGCCCTCGGCTTCCGCTCGCTGCAGGACATCGTCGGCCGCACCGACCTGCTGACCCAGGTCTCTCGCGGCGGCGAGCACCTCGACGACCTCGACCTCAACCCGCTGCTGGTCCGCGCCGACCCCGGCCAGAACAAGCCCTACTGCATCGTCGAGGGCCGCAACGAGGTGCCCGACACCCTCGACGCCCAGATCGTCCGCGACGCCGCGCCCTTCCTGCAGCGCGGCGAGAAGATGCAGCTGACCTACACGGTGCGGAACACCGCCCGGGCCATCGGGGCGCGGGTCTCCAGCCACATCACGCGTAAGTTCGGCATGAGCGCGCTGCCGTCCGGCCATCTGACCGTCGAGCTGAAGGGCTCGGCCGGCCAGAGCCTGGGCGCCTTTTCCGTCCGCGGGCTGAGGATCGTCCTGACCGGCGAGGCCAACGACTACGTCGGCAAGGGCCTCTCGGGGGCGACCATCGTGGTCAAACCCTCGCCGCATCTGCTGGCGCCCGAGAGCAACGCCATCATCGGCAACACCTGTCTGTACGGGGCGACGGACGGCAAGCTGTTCGCCGCCGGCCAGGCGGGCGAGCGCTTCGCGGTGCGCAACTCCGGCGCCGTGACCGTGGTCGAGGGCTGCGGCGCCAACGGGCTGGAGTACATGACTGGCGGCGTCGCGGTGATCCTCGGCCCGGTGGGCGGCAACTTCGCGGCCGGCATGACCGGCGGCATGGCCTATGTCCTGGACCTCGCCGATCGCTTCGAGGCCCAGGTCAATCCCGACAGCGTCGTGATCCAGCGCCTGGCCTCTCCGCACTGGGAGGAGCAGCTGAGGCGCCTGATCCGCGAACACGTCCACGAGACCGGTTCGGCCTTCGCCGGGAGTCTGCTGAACGACTGGGACCGCATGCGCGGCCATTTCTGGCAGATCTGCCCCAAGGAGATGGTCGGCCGCATCGACGAGCCGCTGGCGGCGGAAGAGGCGGCGTTCGAACGGGCGTGAGCCTCAGGGAGCGATCGGCGGGGTGACCTGGCCCTCGCCCTCCGGCGGATCGGCGGACGGCGTTGGAATCAGGTCAGCCAGGCTCTCCCGGGGCGCGCGCTCGCTTTCGGTGAGCGGAACGGGGTGCTCCGGATTCTCGGCGGCCGTCTCGGGCCGTTCATCATCGCCGCGCTTCAGGGCGTTCGCCATCGGCTCGTCCAGGCCCCCGCCGCCGTCAGGCCGCGGCGTCAGGCGAGGCCGGTTCATGTGATCGAGATCGTCGCGCCGCTCGGCGGCGTCGGGCTTTTCCATGGCATCCTCCATGCTCATGGAAAGAGCGATCGGCCTGATCGTTCCATCACGACCGCGCGGGGACAGCGAAGGGCGATGTCCGAAGCGGTTTTCCTACTCCGGGCGCGGGCCGACGTACCGCGCCCGCGGCCGGATCAGCGCGCCGGTCTGGACCTGCTCGACGGCGTGGGCCAGCCAGCCGGCGGTGCGGGCCACGGCGAACAGCGCGAAGGGCGCGTCGTCCGGCAGGCCGAAGCGTTCGGCCAGCGCGGTGAGCAGAAAGTCGATGTTGGCCGCCTCGCCGGTGGCGTCTTCGACGGCGCGCTTCAGGGCCGCATAGGTCGGCGGCAAGTCGAACGCCGCCAGCAAGGCCGCGGCGCGAGGGTCGCCCTCCGGATACAGAGGGTGGCCAAAGCCCGGGATCGGCCCGGCCCGCGCGATACGTCCGGCCACGGCGGCCATCGGCCCGATCCGGCCGCTCTCCTCCACCAGATTGCGCACCCGCCCGGCGATGCCGCCGTGCAGGGGCCCCGACAGAGCTGCCAGTCCCGCCAGGGCCGAGGCCGCCAGCGAGGCGCCGGTCGAGGCCGTCACCCTGGCGGCGAAGGTCGAGGCGTTCAGCTCGTGGTCGGCCAGCAGCACCAGCGCCTGGCGCAGGGCGTCGCCCGCCTCCGGTCGCCCCCAGGCCTGGGCGAGCCGCAAGTGGATCTGGCCATGCTCGATCCGCCCCGCCGCCGCGTCGGCGACCAGGTCGAGCAGCCCCGCCGCCTCGACCGCCAGGGCCAGCGGCGCGCGGCCCCGGGCCGGCGGGTCGATCCCGGCCCGCTCGGACAGCGCGGTGAACAGTCGCGCCCGGATGGACTCCCTCTCCGGCGGCGGCGTCCGCGCCACGCCCTTCAGCGCCGCGCCGTCGCCGCCGCGCAGCAACCGGGCCACGGCCTCGAGCGAGGCGTGCCCGGCCAGCTCAACAGTGTCGCGGCCGCGATAGAACAGCCGGCCATGGGCGACGGTGGTGATCGCCGAATCCAGCACCGGCTCGCCCCAGGCGATCGCTCCGGCCGCGACCTGGGCGGCCTTTCGGCCCCGCTGCTTGCGTTCGGCCAGCCGGCCGACATCGGCAAGCCGATAGCGGCTGCGGCGTGGGTCGTCTGGGTCGGGCCGGGCCTCGATCCGCCCCCGGCTGACGTAGGCGTACAGGGTCTGGGGCCGGATTCCCAGCTGCGCCATCGCCTCTTCCGCTGTCAGCCAGTCGCGCTGCATCGCTTCACATTGATTATATTGATCAAGATTGACGATATCACGATCCGGGCTGATCTGTCGTCTCGAAAGACGAGAGAAAGGGAGATCCGGATGTCTGATGGTCTGGAGGATGTGGTCGCCGCCCACACGGTGCTGTCGGAGGTCGACGGCCTGGCCGGGCGGCTGGTGATCCGCGGCCGGTCGCTGGACGACCTGGCGGGGCGCGCGAGCTTCGAGGACGTGGTCCAGCTGCTGTTCGACGGCTTCTACGAGGGCCTGCCCGCCGACATCGGCCCGGCGCTCGGCGCGGCGCGGGCCCAGGTCTTCGCGCAGGTCGCCGCCCTGGACGCCGGCCTGCTGGCGCTGGACCCGGTCGAGGCCATGCGGGCCCTGATCGCGCGGCTGCCCGATGGCGACGACCTGCCCACCGCCCTGAAGCTGCTGGCCGCGCCGGCGGTGTTCATTCCGGCGGTGGTGCGGGCGGGGCAGGGTCTGGCGCCCGTGGCGCCCGACGCCGCCCTGGCCCACAGCGCCGACATCCTGCGCATGCTGCGCGGCGCCACGCCGACGACCGAAGAGGCCCGGGCGCTCGACGCCTATCTGGTCACGGTCAGCGATCATGGCCTCAACGCCTCGACCTTCGCCGCCCGGGTGATCGCCTCGACCCGCGCGGGTCTCACCTCGGCGGTTCTGGGCGGCGTCTCGGCGCTGAAGGGCCCGCTGCACGGCGGCGCGCCCGGGCCGGTGATCGAGATGCTTGACGCCATCGGCACGCCCGGCCACGCCCGCGCCTGGCTGGAACAGGCGCTGGACGGCGGCGAGCGGCTGATGGGCTTCGGCCACCGCATCTACAAGGTCCGCGACCCCCGCGCCGATGCGCTGAAGGGCGCGGTGCGGCGCCTGACCCAGGACTCGAACGCCGCGCCGGGCCGGCTGGCCTTCGCGGAAGCGGTCGAGAGTGCGGCGCTGGCCATCCTGCGCGAACGCAAGCCCGACCGGTCGCTGCAGACCAATGTCGAGTTCTACACCGCCCTGCTGCTGGAGGCCCTGGCCTTCCCGCCCGCCGCCTTCACCGGCGTGTTCGCCATGGGCCGCGTCGCCGGCTGGCTGGCCCACGCCCGCGAACAGCTGGCCGGAGGCCGCCTGATCCGGCCCCAGTCGGTCTATGTGGGGCCCGCGCCGCGCCGGGCGGCGTAAGGGAGGGATCGGGGACATGTACTTCAGTACGTGTCCCCCGCAGCTTGAAGCCGATGGGGACACGCACTGAAGTGCATGTCCCCGGCTCTCGCGCTAAACTCCGCCGATGACCACCCCCGCCCCCCTCACCGTCGCCCAGGCCACCGCCGTCACCCGCCGGGTGACGCAGCTGTCGGTGACCGTGGCGCTGGTGCTGGTGGCGGCCAAGGCCGCCGCCTGGCTGGCCAGCGGCTCGGTGGCGGTGCTGGCGTCGCTGGCCGACTCCGGCCTCGACCTGCTGGCCTCGCTGATCACCCTCTTCGCCGTTCGCTTCGCCGCCAGCCCGCCCGACGCCGAGCACCGCTTCGGCCATGGCAAGGCCGAGGCCTTCGCCAGCCTGATGCAGGGCGGCCTGGTCTTCGCCTCGGCCGCCCTGGTCGGACGCGAGGCGATCGCCGGCCTGATGGACCCCCGGCCGATCCAGGCCGGCGGCTGGGCGATGGCGGTGATGGCCCTGTCCATCGTTCTGACCCTGGCGCTGGTCGCCGCCCAGAGCCGGGCGCTGAAGCAGGCCCGCTCGGTGGCCGTGCACGGCGACCGCGCCCACTACGCCGCCGACCTCGCCTCCAACGTCGCCGCCATCCTCGGCATCGCCGGCGCCAGCCTGCTGGGCCTCTACTGGCTTGACGCAGCCGCCGGCCTGATTGTCGCCGCCTGGCTGGTCTGGGGCGCCATCGGCGTATTCCGCGAGGCGGCGGGCCAGCTGATGGACCACGAGCTCGACGACGAGGCCCGCCGGCGCATCGTGGCGCTGATGACCCAGGATCCGGTGATCAAGGGCGTGCACCAGCTGCGCACCCGCGCCTCCGGTCCCTACATCCATATCCAGATGCATGCCGACCTCGATCCGGGCCTGACGCTGGTGGCGGCGCACGACGCCATGGTCGCGGCCGAGAACCGGGTTCTGACCGCCTTTCCGACGGCCGACATCATCATCCACCCGGACCCGCGCGGCCGCGCCGAGCCCCACGGCGGAGCCTTCGCCGAGACCACGCATTAGAGCCCGGTAAACGCGCCCTTAACGGGACCGTGCTCTAGCTGCGCGGCTGAATCACCGGACCCGCCATGAGCGTCGAACGCATCCTGCATCACTTCCCGCTCGACCCGGCCTCGCGGCAGGTGCGGCTGGCGCTGGGCGAGAAACGCCTGTCGTTCACCGAGGTCCAGGTGCGCTGGTGGGAACAGCCGGAGGATTTCGCGGCGCTCAATCCGTCCGGCGTGCCGCCGGTGCTGATCGAGCGCTCCGCGGCGGGCGAGGTGGTCATCTGCGAGATCCGCGCCATCCTCGAACACCTCGAGGAGCAGAACCCCGAGCCGCCGCTGCTGGGCCGCGACCCCGCCGAGCGCGCCGAGGCCCGCCGCCTGCTGCAGTGGTTCGACCGCAAGTTCGACTCCGAGGTCTCCGGCTATCTGCTGCACGAGAAGATGGAAAAGCGGCTGCTGGGCCTGGGCGCCCCGGCCCTGGCCAACATCCGCGCCGGCCGCGAGGCGCTGCGCCACCACCTCAAGTACATCGAGCTTCTGCTGACCACCCGCGACTGGCTGGCCGGCCGCCGCATCTCGCTGGCCGACATGGCGGCGGCGGCGCACCTCTCGGTCATCGACTATTTCGGCGACGTGCCCTGGAACGACGTCCCGGCCGCCCGGACGTGGTACATGAAGATCAAGTCCCGTCCCTGCTTCCGCCCGCTCCTGGCCGACCGCTGGCCGGGCCTGGCGCCGGCGCCGCACTATCACGACCTTGATTTCTGACGACCCCAAGCCGCGGATTATCCAACGGGCCACGAGCCTGGGCTTCGATGTCGTCGGCTTTGCCTCCGCCGCTGATCCCTGGCCGGCCGGCGAGCGCCTGCGCACGTTCGTCGCCGAGGGGCTGCATGGCCAGATGGGCTGGATGGAGGAGACGCTCGAGCGTCGCGCGCATCCCACCGGCATGTGGCCGCAGGCCCGCACCGCCGTCCTGCTGGGCATGAACTACGGCCCCGACACGGACCCGCTCGAGGCGCTGAAGGACCGCTCCCGCGCCGCCATCTCCGCCTACGCCCAGGGCGACGACTACCACCCGCTGATCAAGGGCCGGCTCAAGAACCTCGCCGGCTGGATGAAGGCGAAGTTCGGCGGCGAGGTGAAGGTGTTCGTCGACACCGCCCCGCTCATGGAAAAGCCGCTGGCCCAGCGGGCGGGCCTGGGCTGGCAGGGCAAGCACACCAACCTGGTCTCTCGGGAACTGGGCAGCTGGCTGTTCCTGGGCTCGGTGCTGGCCTCGGTCGAGATCGCGCCCGACGCGGCGGAGATCGACCGCTGCGGCTCCTGCAGCGCCTGCCTCGACATCTGCCCGACCAAGGCCTTCCCGGCCCCCTACCGGCTCGATGCCCGGCGCTGCATCTCCTACCTGACCATCGAACATCAGGGCCCGGTGCCGGAGGAATTCCGCGCGGCGATGGGCAACCGCATCTACGGCTGCGACGACTGCCTGGCGGTCTGCCCGTGGAACAAGTTCGCGGAGACCTCCCGCCAGGCCCAGCTGCAGGCGCGCGACGAGCTGCGCTCGCCGTCTCTGGCCTCGCTGGCGGCGCTCGACGAGACCGGGTTCCTGGCCCTCTTCCGCCGCAGCCCGATCCGCCGCATCGGCCGCGACCAGTTTGTGCGCAATGTTCTCTACGCGGTGGGTAACAGCGGGGACGCGGCGCTGCTGCCGGCGGCGGAGCGATTGCTGGACGATGCCGATCCGGTGGTGCGGGACGCGGCCGGGTGGGCGGTGGGGCGGTTGCGGGCGCTGTAATCCTCGTCACCCTCGGGCTTGTCCCGAGGACCCATGAACACCGCTTGAGCCCTGCGTCCTTCGACACGCCGCTTCGCGGCTGCTCAG
>JAUSPV010000151.1 GCA_030652755.1 Caulobacter sp.
GACCGGCGAGTCCGTCGGCTCGACGGCAACGATCTTCACGCCGGGCTTGCGGCTCTTCAGCACCTGGCCGACGCCGGTGATGGTGCCGCCGGTGCCGACGCCGGAGACCACCACATCGACGGTCCCGGCGGTGTCGTTCCAGATTTCCTCGGCCGTCGAGACCCGGTGGATCAGCGGGTTGGCCTCGTTCTCGAACTGCTGGGGCATCACCGAGCCGGGGATTTCCTCCAGCAGCTCCTGGGCCCGGGCGACGGCGCCGCGCATGCCCTTCTCGGCCGGGGTCAGCTCCAGCCGCGCGCCGAGGATCAGCAGCATCTTGCGCCGCTCGATCGACATGCTGTCGGGCATGACCAGCACGATGGGATAGCCCTTGGCGGCGGCGACGAAGGCCAGGGCGATGCCGGTGTTGCCGCTGGTCGGCTCGACGATGGAGCCGCCGGCCTTGAGCAGACCCTTGGCCTCCAGCCACTCGATCATCGAGGCGCCGATGCGATCCTTGACCGAGCCCATCGGGTTGAAGAATTCCAGCTTGGCCAGCACCTCGCCCTTCGGCTTCAGCTCGGCGCTGAGGTTGGGCAGCCGCACCAGCGGCGTGTCGCCCAGGGTGTCGACGATGCTGTCATAGATGCGGCCGCGACCGGCGCGTTTGAAGCGGGCGGCGTCGTAGGTGGTCATCGATAGTCTCCGGGGGGAGCGTCTTCTGTTGCCGCGACCCTAGTGCCGCCCACGGGCGATGTCAGCGCTCATTCCGCTGCGAGCGGCGCCAAGGAATCTCTCAGCAGCGGCTCCAGCAGCTGGGCCGACAGCCAGCGCACCACCGGCACGGCCACGCCGTCGCCGATGACGTGGAAGGCCGCCGTCGACCCGGTCGGCAGGACATAGCTGTCCGGCAGGCCCATCAGCCGGGCGCCTTCGCGCGGGGTCAGCAGGCGGGAGCGTACGACGCCGTCCCGCGACACCACGATAGTCTGGCGCGAGGAGCCGCCCCGGGCGGTGCGCAGGCAGCCGGCCAGGCCGTCGGTGCGCACCTCGGCCTGCGGAGTCCCGGCCCGGGTGCGGCGGTAGACGGCCCCGACCGTGCGGCCGGGCCCGTCCAGCCGCGCGCGATGCAGCGGCGTCATCTGGGCCAGCAGCCGGGCGGTGTCGGCCTCCGGCCTCCAGGTGACGGCGTCGTCGTCTTCGAGCAGGGAAGACAGATCGGTGTTGCGGGCTGGCGGGGCGGGCAGATCCCACCAGACCCAGGACGCCTTCAGGGCGGCGGGCAGTCGGTCGTGCGCCTCGACGACCGCGCGGCTGTGGAACACGCAGCGGCCCGTCCGGGCGGCGGCGGCCTCGCGCGTGGCGATGACGAAGACCCTGGGCCGGCTCTGCGGCGTGAAGGCCGCCGCGTCGATCTCCAGCGCCCCGAAGCGGTAGTCCTGGCCGGCAAGCGCCGCGCACAGGGCTTCGAAGTCCTTGCCGCCGTGCGAGGTCAGGAGGCCGACGACATTCTCGATGACGATGGCCCGGGGCGCCCGGCCCTGGGCGCTGAGCGCCTCGACCAGCCGCCAGAAGCCGAAGAAGGCTGATGACCGGCCGCCGGTGAGGCCCGCCCGCGCGCCGGCTAGGCTGAAGTCCTGACAGGGGCTGGAGGCCCAGGCCAGATCGGCGCGACCGGGCAGGTCGGCCGGCTGCACGGCCCAGACGTCGCCCTGATGGAAATGATCGGCCGCATCAGCGTGGTTGGCGCGATAGGTCGCGGCCTTCACCGGGTCGAAGTCGTTGGCGTAGAGGCAGGCCCACGCCTCGCCCAGCCCGAGCCGGGCCATGCCCCCTCCGGCGAAGAATTCCAGGAAACCGAGAGGAGGATTCCGACTCATCGCCAAATGAGTCTAACCTGCCTGTGACCTTTCGAGGAGAAGCGCCCCCAATGTCCCGCATGCGCCGCACCACAGTCCTGTTCGCGTCCGCCCTGTCCGCCCTGACGCTGGCCTCTTGCGCCCAGGAGGCGCCCGGCGGGGCCGATGCGCCGCCGCCGGCCGACGCCCCGGCCGCGGCGGCGAGCGAGTACGCCGTCGACTTCGCGGCGCGGGGGACCGAGCCGTTCTGGCGGGCCGACGTGAAGGGGACGACGATCAGCATCACCCGGCCCGAGCCGCCCGAGGTCGTGGCGACCAACGCCGCCCTGGCCACGTCCGGAACCACAGGAACCTGGACCGCCCAGGCCGGGACCACGCCGGTGGTGCTGGTGGTGACGAAAGGCGCCTGCAGCGACGGCATGAGCGACCTGAAGTACGACTACACCGCCGAGCTCCGCGAAGGCGACGCCGTCTTCAAGGGTTGCGCCTTCCCGCTGAGCGCCGAGCCGCGCGAAGGGGCGTAGCCGCCGGGCCACCTCTCCCACGGGGAGAGGATGACTTAGCCCTGACCCACGTCGATGGTTTCGATGCTGGAGGTTCGCGCCTGCGGCTGGCCGCCGCCCGGCACGGGCAACAGCAGCGCGATGGCGACGGCCGCGGCGGCGGCGATGGCGAAGGCAACCTTGACGCCCATGGCGGACGCTCCCGTGGAGTCGATGCGCGAAGGTTGCGCTCCAGCGGTTAACGAACCGCCAAGCGCCGGGTTTCGCGCAAGGCAAAGGCAGGACGAACCGGTCGGTTCATCCTGCCTCGCTGCAGATCAGTCAGGGAGTGACCCGGCCTGGCGGGTTAACGCCAGGACCGGATCAGCCGCCTATGCCTAGTAGATCTCGAACAGGCCTGCGCCGCCTTGCCCGCCGCCGATGCACATGGTCACCACGCCCCACTTGGCGCCGCGACGACGGCCTTCCTGCAGCAGGTGGCCGGTGCAGCGCGCGCCGGTCATGCCGAAGGGGTGGCCGATCGAGATCGAGCCGCCGTTGACGTTGTACTTGGCCGGGTCGATGCCCAGCTTGTCGCGGCTGTAGAGGCACTGGGAGGCGAAGGCCTCGTTCAGTTCCCACAGGTCGATGTCGTCGACCTTCAGGCCCTGGCGGGCGAGCAGGCGGGGCACGGCGAACACCGGGCCGATGCCCAT
>JAUSPV010000165.1 GCA_030652755.1 Caulobacter sp.
TCGTCATCGTCGGACTTGTTCCGACGACCCATGAACACGGCTGTCGGACGAGCGCGCAGGTGAAGCGCCGCCCCAGGTCCCCGAGCTCATCAGGCATGGGTCGTCGGAACAAGTCCGACGATGACGATATGAGGTTAGCGACGGGAAGGGCAGCGCCGCGAAGCGCCCCTACCCCTCGACGAAGATCTTCTTCAGCTCGTTCTTCAGGATCTTGCCGTTGGCGTTGCGCGGCAGGGTCTCGTGCCAGAACTCGACGCGGATCGGCACCTTGAAGGCGGCCAGGCGGTCGGCAACGAAGGCGCGGAGCTCCTGTTCGGTGGCGTGGGCGCCGTCCTTGAGGGTGACCACGGCGGCCGGCTCTTCACCCAGCGTCTTGTGCGGGATGCCGACCAGGGCGGCGTCCATGACGGCAGGGTGGTCGTAGAGGACGTTCTCGACCTCGATGCAGTAGATGTTCTCGCCGCCGCGGATCAGCATGTCCTTGGCCCGGTCGATGATGAAGCAGAAGCCCTCTTCATCCAGGCGCGCCAGGTCGCCGGTCTTCACCCAGCCGTCGATGAAGGTCTGGGCCGTGGCCTCCGGCTTGTTCCAGTAGCCCTTCACCACCTGCGGGCCCTTGCACCACAGCTCGCCGACCGCGCCGATAGGCAGTTCGACGTGCGGCTCCTCCACCGACATGATCTTCAGGTCGGTGACCGGCACGGCCGGGCCGCAGCTGTCGGGGCGGTTCTGGTAGTCCTCGGCCGAGTTGGAGGTGGCGGTGGCGCTGGTCTCGGTCATGCCCCAGCCGTTGCCGGCATGGGACTTGGGCCAGATTTCCTTGATCTTGCGGACCAGTTCCGGCGCCGAGGGCGCGCCGCCATAGGCCATGCTCTCGAGGGAGCTGAGGTCGTACTTCTCGCGGGCCGGATGCTCGATCAGCTGCCAGGCGATGGTCGGCACGCCGCCGGCGCTGGTCAGCCGCTCGCGCTCGATGACCTGCATCGCCTGCTCGGGGTCCCACTTGCGCATCATGGCCAGCTTGGCGCCGGCGAACAGCGTCGGGTTCAGCACCGCGAAACAGCCGGTGGCGTGGAAGAAGGGCACGCTGAGCAGCGACCCCTTCTGCGGCAGGGTGGGGTCCGGCGCCGGCGGCTGCTCGCCGCGACGCAGGAACGCCCGCGCGCCGGCGCACAGGGCCGACATGATGTTGGAGTTAACGTTGCGGTGGGTGGCCAGGGCGCCCTTGGGCTTCCCGGTCGTGCCGGAGGTGTAGAAGATCGTCGCGTCGTCATCCTGCTCGATCGGCGTGGTCGGCAGCGGCTGGTCCGGCAGGCTGGCCCAGCTGTTGGGGCCGCCGATGCTGTCTTCCATCTTGGTCACGAACGGGTGGGCCACCTCGTCGACCATGCGGCTGACGAAGACGTGCTGCAGGTCCGGGCAGTTGGGGAAGTGCTCGGCCAGCCGGTCGAACCGCTCGGCGTCAACGATGCAGATCTTGCTGCCGGAGTCGGTGAGGCCGTACTCCAGCTCCGGGCCGGTCCACCAGGCGTTCAGGGGGGTGAGGATCGCGCCCAGGCTGATGCCGGCATAGAAGGCCACCGGCCATTCGGGCAGGTTGCGCATGACGATGGCGATGCGGTCGCCCTTCTTGACGCCCTTCGCTTCCAGCACCTTGGCGAAGGCGGCCACGGCGCGATGGAAGGCCTCGAACGAGACGCGCTCGTCCTCATGCACCAGGAAGATCTTCTCGCCGTGGGCGCGGCCGATGGTGACCACGTCGCGCAGGGTCGGCGGGGCGTTCTTCCAGACCCGGGTCTTGATCCCGCGGATCTCGACCTCTTCCATCTCGGTGGGCATGCCGGGCGCCGTCAGGATGGCGTAGGCCTGCTGCACGGACATGGCGGGCCAGGACGGATTGGACGCGGCGGCGTCGGTCATGCGCGGTATCTCCCTAGGGTACTGGAAACGGACTCGGCGCTCTGCGGCGACGTTGCGTCGTCAAAAGCACACAGCGGGCGTCGGCGCAAACATCTGTTTGACCTAGCGGGAAGTCCGGAGCTCCGGCGCGACGAAGCGCGGGTGAGCGACGGAGAGGGGGGGGCCTAGCCCTGGTTCGACAGGTCGAGGACCGTGGGGTTGAACATGCTGCGGACCTCGACCTCCTGCAGCAGCGTGCTGTTGCGGTAGAGCCGGAAGATCGCCGGCGCCATGAAGGTCTTCTCGAACTGCGCGACGCCCTGACGGGGCGGCAGGCCGGCGCGGCCGCGCAGGACCTGGGCCCCGTCCGGTCCGGTGACGATCTCGGCGATCATCCTGACTCCGGCCAGGGTGAAGGAGGCGGCCTCGGTGGTCTGTCGCTCGCCGTCGACGACCGCCTCGGCCACGACGCTGAAGATCACATGTTCGAACGCCATGGCCCCTGCTCCTGCTACGCGACGGCCGAAAGGCGGCCCAGCGCCGCTTCCAGCTTGGCGCGGGCGGCCTGCGCCTCGGCCAGCTTTTCGCGGTTCTCCTCGATGACCTCCTCCTTGGCCTTGGCCAGGAAGTCCGGATTGCCGAGCTTGCGGTTGACCCGTTCGATGTCGGCGTCGTGGCCGGCGATCTCCTTGGTCAGGCGCGCGCGCTCGGCGGTCAGGTCGATGAAGTCGGCGATCGCCAGGGCGGCGGTCGCCTCGCCGGTCACGAACGGGACCGATCCAGCCGGCGCTTCGCCCGGGGCGGCGCTCTCCAAGCGGGCGAGGGTCAGCAGGAGGTCACGGTGACGCTCCAGCCGGGCCAGGGTCTCGGGACCGGCTCCGCTGAGGGTCAGCGGCACGCGGGCGCCCGGCGGAACATTCATCTCGGCGCGGATCGAGCGGATCTCGGTGACCAGATCGACCAGCCAGCCGATCTCCGCCTCGGCGCCGGCATCGACCCAGGCCTCGTCGTAGGTCGGCCAGCGCTGGGCGATCAGCAGACCGGCGCGGGCGGGACCGCCCTCCTCCGCCGTCCTGGCCCACAGCTCCTCGGTGATGAAGGGCATGACCGGGTGCAGCAGGACCAGGATCTGGTCCAGCGTCCAGGCGACCATGGCCCGCGTCTCGGCCTTGGCCGCCTCGTCGGTCCCGTTGAGGATCGGCTTGGCCAGCTCCAGATACCAGTCGCAGTAGACATTCCAGATGAAGCGGTAGAGGGCGGCGGTGGCGCCGTCGAAGCCGCAGCTATCCAGCGCGGTGGTGACCTGGGCGGCGGTCCTGACCAGCTCGCCCCGGACCCATTTGTTGATCGTCTGCTCAACCGTGGCCGGGTCGAAGCCCTCGACGCGGACGCACTCGTTCATCTGGGTGAAGCGGGTGGCGTTCCACAGCTTTGTGCCGAAATTTCGATAGCCTTCAATGCGCTGTGGCGACAGCTTGATGTCGCGCGCCTGGCCGGACATCGCCGTCAGGGTGAAGCGCAGCGCGTCGCAGCCGTACTGGTCGATGAGCTCCAGCGGGTCCATGACATTGCCCTTGGACTTGCTCATCTTGGCGCCGGTCGCGTCGCGGACCAGGGCGTTGATGACCACCCGCTGGAATGGGACCTGGCCGGTGAAGTGCAGGCCCATCATCATCATCCGGGCGACCCAGAAGAAGATGATGTCGAAGCCCGTGACCAGGGTGTGCAGGTAGACCGTCTCGAACGGCGCCCGGTCGGTGAGGTGCAGGCCCATCATCATCATCCGGGCGACCCAGAAGAACAGGATGTCCTTGCCGGTCACCAG
>JAUSPV010000169.1 GCA_030652755.1 Caulobacter sp.
GTGGTGAAGCCGATCTGGTTGTTGACGATGAAGTGGATGGTCCCGCCGACGCGGAAGCCCTTCACGCCGGAGATGGCGAAACACTCGGCGACCACGCCCTGGCCGGCGAAGGCCGCGTCGCCGTGCAGCAGCAGCGGCAGCACATGGCCGCGGCCGGCGTCCGGCGTGTCGCGCAGGGTGAAGGCCTGCTTGGCGCGGGCCTTGCCCAGCACCACCGGGTTGACGATCTCAAGGTGCGAGGGGTTGGCGGTCAGCGACAGGTGGACGCTGTTGTCGTCGAACGAGCGGTCCGACGAGGCGCCCATGTGATACTTCACATCGCCCGAGCCCTCGATATCCGAAGGCAGGGACGAGCCGCCCTGAAACTCGTGGAAGATGACGTGGTAGGGCTTGCCCATCACGGCGGCCAGGACGTTCAGGCGGCCGCGGTGGGGCATGCCCAGCACGATGTCCTTCACGCCCAGCGCGCCGCCGCGCTTGATGATCTGCTCCAGCGCGGGGATCGCGGCTTCGCCGCCGTCGAGGCCGAAGCGCTTGGTGCCCGGGAAGCGGCGATGCAGGAAGCGCTCGAAGCCCTCGGCCTCGATCAGCTTCTTGAGGATGGCGACCTTGCCCTCTTTCGAGAAGCTGATCTCCTTGTCGCGGCCCTCGATCCGCTCCTGCAGCCAGGACTTCTCCTTCGGGTCGGAGATGTGCATGTACTGCACGCCGACCGTTCCGCAGTAGGTGCGGCGCAGGATGGCGAGGATCTCGCGCAGGGTCGAGGTCTCGAGCCCCAGCACGAAGTCCAGGAAGATGGGGCGGTCGTAGTCGGCCTCGGTGAAGCCGTAGCTCGCCGGGTCCAGTTCACTGGCGTCGCCGGGCGTGGTCGCCATGCCCAGGGGGTCGAGGTTGGCCTGAAGGTGGCCGCGCATCCGGAAGGCCCGGATCATCATGATGGCGCGCAGCGAGTCGAGGGTGGCGGCGCGAACGTCGCCCGCCGGAGCCGTCGGCTGCTTGGCCTCGATGGCCTTGCCGAGCTTGGCCTCGACCGCCGGCCAGAGGCCGTCGATGGCCGACAGCCAGTCGGGGCGCTGGGCCGGAACGGCGCGGGGCGTCCAGGACGGCTTGCGCGCCGCCTTGCGGACTTCCTCGGCCTGATCGTGGAGGGTGGCGAAGAAGCCGGCCCAGGAGGCGTCGACCGAGCCCGGGTCTTCAGACCACCGGGCGTAGAGGTCTTCCACGAAGGCCGCGTTGGCGCCGTAGAGGAAAGAGGTTTCGGTCAGAACCTGATTGATGATGCCTGCGTCGTCCGCCATCGATCTCGCGCCTTGAGCCGCCATGAGTCAGCGGTTAGCTGTCCCGGCGTTGATATAGTCTCTCGCGCCCGATTTCCCGAGGAAACCGGCCCCCCGGCGAAGAAAAAGAAGCCCGAACGTCATGCGTCCGGGCTCTGGTTCAGGTTCGCTTAGCCCTTGAGCACGTCGAGCAGCGTCTCGCCGAGGCGCGCGGGCGAGGACGACACGCGGATGCCCGCCGCCTCCATCGCCGCGATCTTGTCCTCGGCGCCGCCCTTGCCGCCCGACACGATGGCGCCGGCATGGCCCATGTGACGGCCCGGAGGGGCGGTGCGGCCGGCGATGAAGCCGACCATCGGCTTCTTGCGGCCGCGCCTGGCTTCGTCGATCAGGAACTGGGCGGCGTCTTCTTCCGCCGCGCCGCCGATCTCGCCGATCATGACGATCGACTGGGTGGCTTCGTCGGCCAGGAAGAGCTCCAGCACGTCGATGAACTCGGTGCCCTTGACCGGGTCGCCGCCGATGCCGACGGCCGTGGTCTGGCCCAGACCCGCGTTGGTGGTCTGGAACACCGCTTCATAGGTCAGGGTGCCCGAGCGCGAGACGACGCCCACCGAGCCCTTGGAGAAGATCGAGCCCGGCATGATGCCGATCTTGCA
>JAUSPV010000170.1 GCA_030652755.1 Caulobacter sp.
CGGCCCGCGCAAGCTCAAGCTGGCCGCGGCCGTCCACGACTTCACCGACGCGGACGGCGACCTCGCCTACGGCCGCGAACTCGACCTCTCGGCCTCGGTGGCCCTGACGCCGAAGCTGACCCTGGAAATGAAGGCCGCCCGCTTCGACGGCGAGCTGCCCGCCTTCGCCGATCGCACCAAGGTCTGGGTGACGCTCGAGTTGAAGCTGTGATCATCGCCCGGGGGCCAGACCCGCGCGGACGCGACGGCGGCATCGAGCCGATCGATCCCGAACTCATGTCGAGCCCCCTCGACTTCTTCTTCGCCGAGCACTTTCGGCACAGGCAGCTATGCGGACTGATCGACCAGCTGAGCACGGCGACCTTTTTCGACGGCGGGCCGATCGCCGAGGTGGTCGACTTCCTGCGCTTCGAAGCCCCGATCCATATCATCGACGAGGAGGAAGACCTCTTCCCGCTCCTGCGTCGGCGCTGCCTTCCCGAGGACGAGCTTGAGGGCGTGCTGGGCGTGCTGTCCGCCGAGCACAAGGCCGATGGTGTACTGGGCCGGGCGGTGCGCGACTACCTTGAGCACTGCCTCGACACCCGCGCCGCCCCGGGGTCCAGCCTCGCCGGCCGCCGCGATCTGGCGGCCTTCGCGACGCAGGAGAGGCGTCATCTGGCGCTGGAGAACGCCGTGGTCCTGCCGATCGCGCGGCAGCGGCTGACGGAGGAAGATCTGACGGGTCTGGCCCGTCGACTGGCGGCGCGCCGCGGTCGCGCGCCGGGGGAGGTCGGCCCGTGATCTCCGAACTCTTCGATCGCAATCTGCGCTGGGCGGCGGGCCGGACGCGGATGGACCCCGAGTACTTTCGCAGGCTGGCGAGCCAGCAGGGGCCTGAATACCTTTGGATCGGCTGTTCCGACAGCCGGGTGCCGGCCAACGAGATTGTCGGCCTCGACCCCGGCGAGCTGTTCGTCCATCGCAATGTCGCCAATCTGGCGCCGCCCCAGGACGCCAACTTCCTGTCGGTCCTGCAGTTCGCCGTCGAGATCCTCAAGGTTCGCCACATCATCGTCTGCGGCCACTACGGCTGCGGCGGAGTCCGGGCGGCATTGTCGGGCGAGCGCCACGGCCTGATCGACCACTGGCTTCAGCCCGTCGCCTGCCTGTGCCGACGCGACGCGGCCGAGCTGGATGGCATTCTCGACTTCGACGCCCGGGTGAACCTCGTCTGCGAACGCAACGTCCTGGACCAGGTCGAGAACATCGTCGGCAACCCCTTCGTCCGTGATGCCTGGGACAGGGGACAGCCCCTCTCGGTGCACGGCTGGATCTACTCCATTCAGGACGGGCTGCTCCGGGACCTCGAGACGTCGGTGCACGGGGTCGAAGAGCCGTCCATCCACCGGGTCAGGGCGCAGAAGCCGCCGCCACGGCGCCGTCGACGGGGCATTGCAGGATGACGCCCGACCTGGCGGTCGTCGTCCTGGCGGGGGGCGAGGGGAGGCGAATGGGCGGCGGCAAGCCGTTGCGCCTTGTTGGCGGACGCTCGCTGATCTCCATCGCCCTCGACAGGGCGCGCAGCTGGTCTTCGCTGGTCGCGGTCGCGGTGCGGTCGTCCGATCAGGTGGGCCCCGTCGAGGCGTCGGTCATCTTCGACAGTCGGCGCGTCGCCGGGCCGCTGGCCGGCCTCGCGGCGGCCCTGGCCTTCGCTTCCCGGGCGTCGGCCTCCCGTCTGCTGACCCTGCCCTGCGACACGCCGAACCTCCCCGATGACCTTGCCGCACGGTTGGACGCCGCCTTGATCCCGGGCGTACAGGCGGCCGTCGCCAGCTGCGCCGGCCGCCTCCACCCGATCTGCGCGGTCTGGGACGTCCAGGTACTGGCCGAGCTGCCCGCCTACATAGCCGCCGGTCGATCCTCGATGCGAGGCTTCGCCGAGGTGGTGGGCCTGAAGACCGTCGACTGGGACGAAAGCGCCGCGCCGGCATTCCACAATGTCAATACGCCCGAGGATCTGCTCGAAGCGATAACCTGCTGATTTCACACATACAACGGCTGCTTCCCAAGCTGAATGTCGGGGGTTCGATTCCCCCCGGCCGCTCCATGATTCCTGCACAGGCGTGGTCTACAAGCCGGCTGGCGATCACCGCCGGGGAGGCTGTCTGTGCTGGGGAGGCTGCTGGATATCCGGCGATACGCCGCGGCGATGCTGACCCTGGTGGCGGCCTTGCTCACCGGGGCGATGTCGGACGTGATCTGGTGGCGGCCGGCCTGCGACCTGACCGCCGAGGGCGGCGCCTACTACGGCCGGGGCCTTCCGTTCCCCAGCGCGACGGCGACCGGCATGTCGCTGGAGTTCGCGTACATGCCGCACGTTCAGGCGTTGAACCTGATCGTGCTGGCGGCGGTGCTGTGGCCTGTGGTCGCCTGGCTGGTCGGGGCGGTCGAGCGCTGGACGCCGGCGCTGCGCTGGCCCCTGGCCTGGATCGCCCTGGCCCTGGCCCTGATGGTCGGCGGCGTCGGGGCGATGGCGACGGCGGAACTGGGGCGGCCGGTCTGGTCGATCACCGACGGCGACGGCGACCACTACTGGCAGTTCCGGCCCGCCGCCTGGGTTAAGCGGACCTGCATCGCCTGAGCGGTCAGGAACCGACCTCCACGAAGCCTTCGGTCAGCAGCCGGCCGTCCGGGGCGGTCAGCTGGAAAGGCGTGGCGGCGCCGACCGTCTGGCCCGCCGCCAGCCGCATCTCCTCGCCCGCCCAGGCCGGGGACCGGAACCGCGCCGCCAGCCGCGTGATCCGCGATCCCGGCGGCGCGGCGCGCAGGCCGGCCAGGGCCCACAGGGCGGTGCCGTGGATCAGGATGTCGGGCAGGCCGGCGGCGATAGCGACGACGCGCTCGGTGTGGATCGGGTTCCAGATCTCGGCGCACTCAGAATAGAGGTGCGGAAAGCCGCGCGGGGTCTGGATCACAGTCGGCTCGGCGGTGGTCGGCGTGAACGCGGGCCAGGCGTCGTCGTCGGTCGTCGCGGTCTCGGCGCCCTCGACGGCCACGCCGCGCAGCACGCTGACCGAGGTCGAGACAGCGACCGGTTCGGCGCCGACGCGGCTTTCGTAGACCGTCGTGGCCACGACGCCGGCCCGGCTGCTCCGCACACTGACGAGCGTCGCCGTCACGGTCAGGGTCTCGCCGGCCAGCACGGGGCGCAGGAACCGCGTGTCCTGCGCGGCATGGACGCCGCGCCGCGCCTCGTCCGCCGACAGGGTCTGGGCCGGATCGGCGCGCGACTCCAGGGCCAGCACCCACTCGGGCGCGACCACCTGCATCGGCGACATCTCCAGCGGCCCGGCGGCGTCGTCGAGGCCGGCGGCGTCATCCGGCGCCAGCACGGCGCGGAAGGCCAGGGCCCGGCGCGGCGTCACCGGCCAGTGGAGGGGTCCCCAGGTCGTCCCGACCAGGGCGGCGTTGAACGGCATGGCGTCAGTCCCCGCGCCGGATCTGTTCGACGACCTCGCCGACCCAGGCCTTGAGGTTGTCCTTCAGGTCCAGCGGCGTCGCGCCATGGCGGACCAGCACCAGGTCCAGGTCCGGGACCACCACCGTGTACTGACCGTCATAGCCGTTGGCCGAGAAGCTGCCCGGCCCGCCGACGCCCAGCCACCAGTGGGCGCCGTAGGGGGCGGCGGGATCGTCCTTCGACGACGTGCGGGTGCGGGCGTAGTCGACCCAGCCCTCCGGCAGAAGCCGCCGGCCGTCCCAGACGCCGTCCCGCAGGTACAGCAGCCCGAACCGCGCGAAGTCCCGCGCCGAGCAGAAGCAGAAGGACGAACCGATGAAGGTCCCGGCCGCGTCGAACTTGGGCAGGGGCGAGGCCATGCCGAGCGGGCCGAACAGCCGCGCCCGCATGAAGGCCTCGAACCCGGCGGCGTCGGTCTCCAGCGCCCGGGACAGGGCGCGGGCGAGAATGTTGGTCGTGCCGCTGGCGTAGCTCATCACCGCGCCGGGCGGATGTTCCAGCGGCTGGGCGGCGGCATAGGCGGCGGTGTCGTCCTTGCCCGCGCCGTAGAGCATCTCGATGACGTCGGAGACGTGGCCCGGCACATAGTCCTCGACGAATTTCAGCCCGCTCGACATGCGCAGCAGCTGGTCCGTGGTGATGTTCGCGCGCGGGTCGCCGGGCGCCTGGCGCCATTCGGGGACGTCGGCCTGGGCGTGGATGTCGAGCCTGCCGTCGCCCACGAGGATGCCGGCCAGCGCCTGGGTCATGCTCTTGGCCTTTGACCAGGACGGGAAGGTGCTGTCGGCGGTCAGCCCGTCGCCGTAGCGCTCGTAGACGATCCGCCCGCCCTGGACGATGAGCACGACGTCGGTGCGGCCGATGCGCGGCAGGGCGTCCGGCGTGAAGGCGGCATCGAGCGCGGCGGTAACGGCAGGGGGCAGCGCCGCGCCGGAGGGCCAGGTCTCGGTGGGCCAGGGCGTGTCGGCGGGCTGGGCGGGGAGGGGGGGCAGGGTCATGGGGTGAGAGTGGAGCGGAAAAGGGGGACAGTCACTCTTTTCGCCTGTGACGCTCGGTCCTGCATCTGCGAAAAGAGTGACTGTCCCCCTTTTTCCAAAGGAGCACTCCCATGGCCCACGCCCACATCGCCAGCAGCGGACCCGCCTGGGCGACCGCGGTCACCATGGGAGCTCACGGCCTGATGTCCGACGAGCCCGCCGCGCTGGGCGGGGCGGACGCGGGGCCGGCGCCCTATGACCTGCTGCTGGCCAGCCTGGGGTCCTGCACGGCGATCACGCTGCGCATGTATGCGGCGCGGAGAGAGTGGCCGCTGGAGGAGGTGATCCTCGACCTGTCGCACCACCAGGAAGACGGCCGCTCGAAGATCACCCGGAAGATCTGGCTCGAGGGCGATCTGGACGAAACGCAGCGGGCGCGGCTGGCCGATATCGCCGAACGCACGCCGGTGACCTTGACGCTGAAGAACGCCGCCGACATCACCACCGTCTTGCAGCCCTAGAGAGCCTCCCATGTCTGAACGGATTTTCGCGATCACCGGCGGCTTTGGCGTGCTGGGCCAGGCGGTGTGCGCCGCGGCGCTGGCGGCGGGGGCGAAGGTGGCGCTGATCGACGCGGCGGCGGCCCAGCAGGGCGCGCCGGAGGGGGCCATCGCGCTGGGCGGCGTCGACCTGACCGACGCGGCGGCCACCGCCGAGGCGTTCGCCGAGATCGCCGACCGGCTCGGCGGGCTGGACGTGCTGGTCAATGTGGCCGGAGGCTTTGTCTGGCAGACGCTGGCCGACGGCGACCCGGACCAGTGGGAGCGGATGTTCCGGCTCAACACCGTGACCTGCGCCACCGCCTCGCGGCTGGCGCTGCCGTACCTGCTCAAGAGCGCGGCGGGGCGGATCGTCAACGTCGGGGCCGGCGGCGCGGTCAAGGCCGGGGCGGGCATGGGCGCCTATGCCGCCTCCAAGGCGGGGGTGCACCGCCTGACCGAGAGTCTGGCCGAGGAGCTGAAGGGGAAGATCACCGTCAACGCCGTCCTGCCCTCGATCATCGACACCCCGACCAACCGGGCGGACATGCCGGACGCCGACCCTTCGGCCTGGGTGACGCCCGACGAGGTGGCCCAGGCGATCCTCTGGCTCGGCTCGCCGCAGGCCAGCGGTGTGACCGGCGCGCTGCTGCCGGTCAGCGGCAGGGTCTGACCCCCCTATTTCGGGATGACCGCACCGGCTAGAGGTTGTAAGCCCGCGCGACGATGTCGGACTCACAGCACGCGCCGCGAATCTCGGAAATCCTCGCCGGCATCGCCCTGGCGAAGCGCAAGACCGTGTCCCTGCGCGACGTGCTCGAGGCCTTCGGCGACCGGGCGTTCGGGGCGCTGATGTTCGTGTTCGCCGCGCCGGTGGCGCTGCCGATGCCGCCGGGCGTGTCGGCCATCCTCGGCGCGCCGCTGCTGTTCATCACCTCCCAGCTGATGATGGGCCGCCGCACCCTGTGGCTGCCCAAGGTGCTGGCCGACCGGACCATGACCCGCGCCGACTTCGCCGGTCTGGTCGAGAAGCTGACCCCCTACCTGATCTGGGTGGAGCGCCGGCTTCGGCCGAGGTTCACCTTCCTCTACAACCGCTGGCTGGACGGGGTGACCGGCCTGATCTGCCTGGTGCTGGCCGTGGTGGTCTTCCTGCCGATCCCGTTCGGCAACATGCTGCCGGCCCTGGCCATCGCCGCCTTCGGGCTGGGCATCGCCGAGCGTGACGGCCTGCTGGGCCTGTTCGGCGGCGTGGCGACCGCCATCAGCCTGGCGGTGCTGGCGCTGTTGTCGGGCGCCATGATCGCGGCGGCGACCACCTTCGTGCGGGTGCTGGTGGCGACGATCGACAAGGCCTGGCCGTTCTAGGCTGTGCGTCCTTCGACACGGCCCTGCGGGCCTGCTCAG
>JAUSPV010000174.1 GCA_030652755.1 Caulobacter sp.
ACCGGCGGCTCGATCCGCCAGCCGGCCGCCTTCACCGGCACGGTCGGCATCAAGCCGACCTACGGTCGCTGCTCGCGCTGGGGCATCGTCGCCTTCGCCAGCTCGCTGGACCAGGCCGGGCCGATCGCCAAGACGGTCGAGGACGCCGCCATCCTGCTGACCAGCATGGCCGGCCATGACCCCAAGGACTCCACCAGCCTGGACGTCGAGACGCCCGACTGGGCGCCCTTCGTCGGCAAGTCGGTGAAGGGCCTGCGGATCGGCGTGCCGAAGGAATACCGCGTCGACGGCATGCCGGCAGAGATCGAGAAGCTCTGGCAGGACGGCATCGACTGGCTGAAGGACGCGGGCGCGGAGATCGTCGAGGTCTCGCTGCCCCACACCAAATACGCGCTGCCGGCCTACTACATCGTGGCCCCGGCCGAGGCGTCCTCGAACCTGGCCCGCTACGACGGCATGCGCTACGGCCTGCGGGCCGAGGGCGGCAACCTGACCGAGATCTACGAGAACACCCGGGCCGAGGGCTTCGGCCAGGAGGTCAAGCGCCGCATCCTGATCGGCACATACGTGCTCAGCGCCGGCTACTACGACGCCTACTACCTCAAGGCCCAGAAGGTCCGCCGGCGCATCGCCGACGACTTCGACCAGGCCTGGGAAACCTGCGACGCCCTGCTGACCCCGACGGCCCCGTCGGCGGCCTTCGCGCTGGGGGAGCGCAACGCCGACCCCATCGCCATGTATCTGAATGACGTCTTCACGGTGACGACCAACCTGGCCGGCCTGCCGTCGATCAGCGTGCCGGCGGGCCTCGACAGCGGCGGCCTGCCGCTGGGCCTGCAGGTCATCGGCCGGGCGCTGGACGAGGGGACGGTGTTCTCGGTCGCCGGCGCGCTGGAGAAGGCGGCGGGCTTCCGGGCCAAGGCGGAGCGGTGGTGGTAGTCCACCTCTCCCTGAGGGAGAGGGAGGGGCCC
Organism: Caulobacter sp.; assembly: GCA_030652755.1. Classification (GTDB taxonomy): domain Bacteria; phylum Pseudomonadota; class Alphaproteobacteria; order Caulobacterales; family Caulobacteraceae; genus Caulobacter. Next base: position 972 of record JAUSPV010000174.1, read on the forward strand.
GCCGCGAAGCGTTGGTAGCAGAATCAGTGGGCGACGCGCTCTGTCGCGAGGCGAGTAGGGAATGTGAGTATGAGTGCGTCCAACGTGAAGGCACGGGCGGCCGGTCTGTCGCGCATGTTGGAAGACCTGTTCGCGCTTGACGGCAATATGCCTGTCATCCAGGCAATGATCTTCTTCCACATTGCCGGGCGGTCGTCGGCTCCGGCGAGCAGCGGTGCATCGGTAACTGACGTAGCAGGCGCTCTTGGAATCGAACTTTCGCGAACCAGCCGAAACATCAAACTGCTGTGCGAAGCTGGGTTGATACAGAGCCGCCGTGACCCGAATGATCCACGTGTGAAACTCAACACAGCTACTGCCGACGGCTTGGTTCTTCTGTCCAAGCTCGTCGGGCGACTTTCCTGAGAACTTCGTCCCTCTCCCTCCGGGAGAGGTGTATAGGCGACGCCATGACTGACTCTGCTTCCTTCACCCTCAACGGCCGCACCGGCGACTGGGAAATCGTCCTCGGGCTCGAGGTCCACGCCCAGGTGGCGTCCAACTCCAAGCTGTTCAGCGGCGCGGCCGTCGGCTTCGGCGCGGGCCCGAACGAGCAGGTGTCGCTGGTCGATGCCGCCATGCCGGGCATGCTGCCGGTGCTGAACAAGTACTGCGTCGAGCAGGCGGTGCGCACGGGGCTGGGCCTGAAGGCGCAGATCAATCTGAAGAGCCGGTTCGATCGCAAGAACTACTTCTATCCGGACCTGCCGCAGGGCTACCAGATCAGCCAGTTCGAGTTCCCGATCGTCGGCGAGGGCGAAGTGATCGTCGACCGCATCGACGGGACCAGCTTCACCGTGCGCATCGAGCGGCTGCACCTGGAGCAGGACGCCGGCAAGTCGATCCACGACCTCGATCCGAAGGCGACCTACGTCGACCTCAACCGCTCGGGCACGGCGCTGATGGAGATCGTCAGCAAGCCGGACATGCGTTCGCCGGAAGATGCGGCCGCCTACGTCAAGAAGCTGAGGGCCATCCTGATCACGCTGGGCACCTGCGACGGCGACATGGAGAAGGGCAACCTGCGCGCCGACGTCAACGTCTCGGTCTGCCGCCCCGGCGACTACGAGAAGTTCCGCGAGACCGGTAGCTTCAGCCACCTGGGCACGCGCTGCGAGATCAAGAACGTCAACTCCTACCGCTTCATCCAGCAGGCCATCCAGTACGAGGCTCGTCGCCAGATCGAGATCCTCGAGGACGGCGGCAAGGTCGACCAGGAAACCCGGCTGTTCGACCCGGGCAAGAACGAGACCCGCTCGATGCGGTCCAAGGAAGAGGCGCACGACTACCGCTACTTCCCTGATCCCGATCTGCTGCCGCTGGTCCTCGACCCCGCCTGGGTCAAGGCCATCGAGGCCGGCCTGCCCGAGCTGCCCGACGCCAAGAAGGCGCGGCTGATGAGCGCCTATGGCCTGTCGCCCTACGACGCCTCGGTGCTGACGTCCGACGGCGATGTCGCCGCCTTCTTCGAGGAAGCCGCCAGGGGCCGCGACGCCAAGCTGGTCGCCAACTGGACGCTGAACGACCTCCTGGGGCGCCTCGGCAAGGACGGGCTGGAGATCACCGCCTCGCCGATCAACGCCGCCGACATCGGCGCCCTGGTCGGGCTGATCGAGGACGGCACCATCTCGGGCAAGATCGCCCGCACCGTGTTCGAGCACATGTGGGACGGGGAGGGGGCTCCGGCCGCCATCGTCGAGAAGCACGGCCTTGTCCAGATCACGGATGCCGGCGCCATCGAGACGGCCGTCGACGCCCTGATCGCCGCCAACCCCGACAAGGCCGCCGCGGTGAAGGACAAGCCGCAGGCCATCGGCTGGTTCGTCGGCCAGGTGATGAAGGAGACCGGCGGCAAGGCCAACCCGGCCGCCGTCAACGAGATCCTGAAGGCGAAGCTGGGACTGTAGGCGCGGGCGGCTTGCAACCTCCCGCCCGCCGGCGCGTACTGCTCGGCAAGCCGCCTCCGGAGCCCGTGATGACCCTGCGCACCCTCGCCCTCGCCGCCGCCGCGATCCTGACCCTGTCGGCCTGCCAGACCGACGGCCTGCCTCAGCCCGACCCCCGCGACCCGCGGGGCGAAGGCGCCATGTGCGGCGGCATCGCCGGCTTCCAGTGCCAGGACGGCCTCTACTGTTCGATGACCCCGGAAATGCAGCAGGCCGCGGACGGCGCCGGCGTCTGCCGCGTCCGACCGCAGGTCTGCACCCGCCAGTACGATCCCGTCTGCGGCGCCGACGGCAAGACGTATGGCAACGCCTGCACGGCCGCCTCGGCGGGCGTCAGCGTCGCCTACCCGGGCGAGTGCCGGAGCTAACGCTCCAGCACGTAGCGCCGCTGCAGGACCTCCTCGCCGCGTGACCGCGAGGGCACGGCGACGTCGCCGACGTGCCGGAAGCCGAAGGTCTCGACCATCCGCGCCGAGCCGGCGTTGTCCGCGGCGTGGCCGGCCCGGATGCGGCGAAGACCCAGCGGCCCGAACGCCCAGTCGACGACCGCCCGCGCCGCCTCGCCGGCGTAGCCCCGGCCCCAGCACGCCTGCTCCAGCCAGACGCCGATCTCCGCCTCCCGGCCGTCCACCGAGACGTCGTCCAGGTCGATGAGGCCGATCATGCGGTCGTGGCGCTCGATGGCGAACCGGAAGGCCAGACCTTCGGCCCACTCGCGCGGATGGTCGGCGAACCAGTCGGCGGTCTCGTCCCCGTCGGGCGGGAAGCGGGCCAGACTGAGCATCCTCGCCACCGCCGGGTCCGAGCGGATCTCGAACGCCCGCGCCGCGTCGCCGGCGTCGCTGGGCCGGAGGAGGAGCCGGTCGGTGGTGAGGACGGTCGAGCGGGGCGGGAGGAGCATGGGCTCATCAACGCGCGAGATGGAAGGAAGGGCAAGCGAGACGAGGCGCCCCTCCCGACCTTCCCCCTGGAGGGGGGAAGGTGGCCTGCGGAGCAGGTCGGATGGGGGTGGGGCGGGTTGAGCCGGCGCTCCGGCCAGCGGTCCCGTTCACAACCCGGGCCTGCTCACACCACCCCGAACCCCGACCCTTCCCCCCTCCAGGGGGAAGGGGGACGGCCGGCGCAAATGGAAAGGGCCGGAGATCGCTCTCCGGCCCTTCGCAGTCTAGCGGCCAGGGACACGCACTGAAGTGCGTGTCCCCGCCGGGGCTAGCACTTGTAGTACATGTCGAACTCGACCGGGTGCGGGTGCAGCTGCAGGCGCATGACCTCTTCCATCTTCAGCTCGATGTAGCTGTCGATGAAGTCGTCATCCATGACGCCGCCCTTCTTGAGGAAGGCGCGGTCCTTGTCGAGGTTCTCCAGAGCCTCGCGGAGCGAGCCGCAGACTTCCGGGATCTTCTTCTGCTCGCGGGGCGGCAGGTCGTAGAGGTTCTTGTCGGCGGGCGCGCCCGGATCGATGCGGTTTTCGATGCCGTCGAGGCCGGCCATCAGCAGCGCGGTGAAGGTCAGGTACGGGTTGCCCATGGGATCGGGGAACCGGCACTCGATGCGCTTGCCCTTGGGGCTGTCGACGTGCGGGATGCGGATCGAGGCCGAGCGGTTGCGGCTGGAGTAGGCCAGCTTCACCGGGGCTTCGTAGCCGGGCACCAGGCGCTTGTAGCTGTTGGTGGTCGAGTTGGCGAAGGCGTTGATGGCCTTGGCGTGCTTGATGATGCCGCCGATG
>JAUSPV010000180.1 GCA_030652755.1 Caulobacter sp.
GCGGCGGCGCGGGCGGCGGCCTGTTCGGCGGCCTGTCGGCGCGCCTCTTCCTCTGCGCGGGCGCGGGCCTGGGCGGCCTGGCGTTCCTGGGCTTCGCGGGCGGCGTCGATGGCGCGCTGGCGAGCGCGCATCTCCTCGGCCGACAGGTTGCCGGACGGGTCGACGGCGGCGGGGCGCTGCGCGGCGGGACGCGGATCGTAGGTCGTGCGCTTCTCGGCGGCCGACGGGCCGGCGAGGTTGCCGCCGCCGGCCGGGCCGTGCGTGCGCACGCGCTTGGTCTCGACCACCACAGTCTTCGACCGGCCGTGGCTGAAGCTCTGCTTGACCACGCCTGCGCTCACCGAGCCCGCGCGGGGCTTCAGGGTGAGGGAGGGCCTGGGGGCATTGGGCCGGCCGTTGTCGTTCTCGTCGCTCATGCGTCTCGCTTAACTCACTGCCGGCGTATCCGGCGCATACGTAACGTTCAAAACCTGAAGGGACCGAGGCGCGATCCGCCCGGCCCTTCTATTCCTCGCGCCAACCCTCGGGAAGAAGCGGGCGGAATCCCGCCAGTCTGTGGACGTCCTTCGTCCAGTGACCGGAGGCTCGCCCCGCAAGGAAGGCGGTGTGTATCACATTCTCGCCCCCCAAGGCCAAACCCAATTCCTCGGAGGAGAAAACGCCAACAAGCTGGGGCGGCGACGGCGAGGTCCGAAAGGCGGACAGCAGCTTGCGGCGACCATCGGCGGCGCCGTCCGAGGCTTCCACCAGCCAGGCGGCCTTGCCGCCCCGGATGCTGGAGAGAACCTTCTCGAACCCCGAGATAATGTCCCCGCCCCGCCGTGCAAGGCCGAGGCTGTCCAGGCACCGCCGGTGCAGCAGGGCGTCGACCTGGTCGGCGAGGCCGGCCGGGGCGACCAGTTTGGTCTTCGCGGCCCGGGAGAACAGGCCCTTCTTGACGGCGGTGTCGACACTGGCGCGGTCGGCGGCGACCCAGATGCCGCGGCCCGGCAGCTTGCGCGCCAGGTCAGGCGTGACCACGCTGTCCGGCCCGGCGACGAACCGGATCAGCTGGTGTTCCTCCATCACCGAGCCCGAGACGATGTCCCGGCGCTCGCGAGAAGCTTCCCCATGGGTCCGAGGGGTGCGGGGTTGAGGGGCGGCCATGTCGGTTTCGCCCTCAATGAGCAACGCCCTCAGGCGTCGCTCGCCTCGCCTTCGGCCACGGCCAGATCGTAGTCCTCGGGATTGTCGAGACCTTCGGAGACGAACTCTTCCTCATACTCCGGCTCCGGCGGCGCCTCGACCCAGCCCATGATGACCCGGGCCCGCATGATCAGCGCCTCGGCGTCGTCAGGCGACAGGTTGAAGGCCTCCAGGACGCCCGGCTCGCGCACGCGCTCGCCGTCCTTGGTCTCGAACCAGCCGCGCAGGTCGTCCGGGATCAGGCCGGCGAGATCCTCGACGGTCTTCACCTCGCCCTCGCCCAGGGCCACGGCCATCGGCAGGGTGATCCCCTCGATCTCCAGCACGGCGTCCTCGACGCCCAGCTCGACGCGACGGGCGTCCTGGGCGGCGGCTTCCTTGTCCAGGAACTCGCGGGCGCGGGTCTGCAGCTCGTCGGCGGTATCGTCGTCGAAGCCTTCGATGGCGGCGATCTCGTGCGGCTCGACGTAGGCCACGTCCTCGACCGACAGGAAGCCTTCGGTGGCCAGCAGCTGGGCGATGACCTCATCGACGTCCAGGGCTTCCTGGAACAGGGCCGTGGTCTCGGCGAACTGCTTCTGACGGCGCTCGCTCTCCTGGGTCTCGGTCATGATGTCGATCTGCCAGCCGGTCAGCTGGGAGGCGAGGCGGACGTTCTGGCCGCGGCGGCCGATGGCCAGCGACAGCTGCTCGTCCGGCACGACCACTTCGACGCGCTCGTCTTCCTCGTCCATGACGACCTTGGAGACTTCAGCAGGGGCCAGGGCGTTGACGATGAAGGTCGCCTCGTCGCCGTTCCACTGGATGATGTCGATCTTCTCGCCCTGCAGCTCGGCGACCACCGCCTGCACGCGCGAGCCGCGCATGCCGACGCAGGCGCCGACCGGGTCGATGCTGGAGTCGTTGCTGACCACGGCCATCTTGGCGCGGCTGCCCGGGTCGCGGGCCACGGCGCGGATCTCGATGACGCCGTCGTAGACTTCCGGCACTTCCTGCGCGAACAGCTTGGCCATGAAGCCGCCGTGGGCGCGGCTGAGCATGATCTGCGGGCCCTTGGTCTCGCGGCGGACGTCGTAGATGTAGCAGCGGATGCGGTCGCCGAGGTTGAAGTTCTCGCGCGGGATCGACTGGTCGCGGCGCATGATGCCCTCGCCGCGGCCCAGGTCGACGATGACGTTGCCGTACTCGACCCGCTTGACGGTGCCGTTGACGATCTCGCCGACGCGATCCTTGTACTCTTCGAACTGGCGTTCGCGCTCGGCCTCGCGGACCTTCCCGGTCACGACCTGGCGGGCCATCTGGGTCTGGACGCGGCCGAACTCGAAGGGCGGCAGCTCCTCGTCGGTCACCTGGCCGACGAAGGCGTCGCGGTCGAGCGCCAGGGCGTCGGTCAGCCGGACCATGCCCAGCGAGGTCTCGTCCAGCTCGGCGTCGTCGGGCACCACGGTCACGTAGCGCTTGATCGAGGTCTCGCCGGTCTTGGTGTCGATGTGCACGCGGATGTCGTGCTCGGCGCCGTAGCGGCTGCGGGCCGCCTTCTGGATCGCTTCCTCGATGGAGGCGATCACGATCTCCTTCTCGATGCCCTTCTCGCGGGCGACCGCGTCGGCGATCTGGAGCAGCTCAAGGCGGTTGGCGGAAATGCCGGTGGCCATGGTGGTTTCCTACTCTTCTTCGGTTTCGATACGGGCGGCGCGCTCGGCGGCCCCGTGTTTCATCAGTTTGTCGTTGAAGACCAGCTTGGCCTCGACGATCCAGTCGAACGGTATGTAGAGCGTGGTCTCGGCCTCGCCCTCGACGTTGATGCCGACCTGGCCGTCTTCCACGCCCGCCAGCTCGCCGCGGAAGCGCTTGCGGTTCTCGGCCAGGCGGTCGAGCTCGAGGCGGGCCTCGAAGCCTTCCCAGACCTCGAAATCCTTCAGCCGCGTCAGCGGCCGGTCGATGCCGGGGCTGGAGACCTCCAGCGTGTATTCGCCGGTGATCGGGTCGGCGGCGTCCATCACCTCGGACACGGCGCGCGACAGCAGGGCGCAGCCCTCGACGGTCATGTCGCCATCCGGCGTCTCGGCCATGATCTGCAGCCGGCGGCTTTCCTTGCCGGCCATCAGGCGCAGGCGGACGATCTCGTACCCCGCCGCTTCCGCGACCGGATCGAGCAGTTCGAGCAGCGTGGCGTCTTCCGCCGTGCGTGCGCGCATCCGTTCAAAACCCAAACAAAAAGCGGCGGCCCGAAGACCGCCGCTCGACTGCGCTATCCAGCGCGATCAAACGATGTAGTCCGCTCTATAGCGCGGCCCGGACGGCTTGTCAGCCCCCCGGGCCGCGCCGACGACGCGGGGTCAGGCCTTGGTCGGCGCGCCGCCCAGGAAGTCCAGTTTGCCGATCGGCGCGCCCACCGACCGCAGCAGGGCGTAGGCGGTGGTGACGTGGAAGAAGAAGTTGGGCAGGGCGAAGCCGGTCAGATAGTCGCCGCCGCTGAACTTCAGCTCCATGTTCGGGAACTTCAGCACCACCTCGCGGTCCTCGGCGCCGTCAAAAGCGGCGGCGTCGACGCTTTCGATGAAGGCGATGGTCGCGGCGAGGCGGTCCTTCAACTGGGCCAGGGTCGTCTCGGTGTCGGGCATGGCCGGAACCTCGACCCCGGCCAGCCGGGCGATGGCGCCCTTGGCGGCGTCGGAAGCCATCTGGATCTGGCGCGGGAAGGGATGCATGTCCGGCGCGAGCCGCGCCTCGAGGATCGCCGTCTCGGACAGACCGGAGGCCAGCGCCTTGTCGATAATGGCGGCGGTGTTGGTCAGCGCGCGCACGAAAACCGGCGCGGACGCGGCGTGGACGGAAAAGCTCATCTTAAAATGCCCCAGGGGTTTGATCAGGTCCGACAGATCGGGTGCGCCGGCCGCAATTGCCAGTGGCTCCCCGTAACCGCTCATCCCGGCGAATGCCGGGACCCAGTTGCGAGCACCTGACTTCGGTCAGGATCCTGGGAGCGGAGCTTGAATCTGGGTCCCGGCATTCGCCGGGATGAGCGGAGATTTAGGTGCGCGCGAAATCCAGGAACACCGGCGCGCAATCGCCCAGCTTCTTCTCTTCGTAGCGGGTGGTCAGGTGGTCGGCGGGCGGGACGGCGGTGTCGCCGAGCGGGCCGCTGAACAGACCGCTGGCCTTCATCCGCTGCACGGTCCAGTCGGCGTAGGCCGCCCAGTCGGTGGCGAAGCGCAAGGTTCCGCCGGGCTTGAGCAGCCGGTGCAGCTCGACCAGGAATTCGCTCTGGATGATCCGCCGCTTGTGATGGCGCGACTTGGGCCAGGGGTCGGGAAACAGGATGAAGATCCGGTCCAGGCAGCCGTCCGGCAGCCGACCGGCCACTTCGCGCGCGTCGCCCTGGTGGACCTTCACATTGGTCAGGCCGCCCTCCTGCACATGGCGCAAGGCGCTGGCCACGCCGTTGAGGAAAGGCTCGACGCCGATGATCAGCAGGTCGGGGTCCCGTCCCGCCTGCCCGGCCATGTGCTCGCCGCCGCCAAAGCCAATCTCCAGCCAGATCTCGCGGGCGTCAGGCTTCAGGTCGCGCGGGTCGAACGGGCCTTCGGGGATGTCGACCTCCGGCGCCACGGTGTCGAGCAGCGCCGCCTGCCGCGCCTTGAGGACGCGCGCCTTGACGCGGCCATAGCTGCGCAGGGCTCCGTGGGGCTGCTGGGGAGTCAGGGTCATGGCCGCTGCTCTAGCGTTTCCGCCGGGCCCCCGGAAGGGAGTCCCTTGAGCCGCGGGCCAAGACCGGCGATCCTGCGCCGCTTCAAGGGGCCTCGCCGGCCCCCGCCACGGTCATGGAGGGCTCCGTGTCGATCCGTTCCATCCTCGCCGCCACACTGGCCGCCGCCCTGCTGGGCGCCTGCGCCTCGACGCCGGATCGGCTCGCGGTGGCGCCGACCTGCGGCGCGGAGCGCCAGGTGACCGTCACCACCCGGGGAACCCGGCTGGCGCTGCGTCCCGGCTTGACCGCCAAGCTGCAGAAGGCCTCGCGCGTCCCCGGCGAAAGCGGCGTGGTGCTGTCCTGCCAGCCGGACGGCGGCTCGTTGAAGCGCTGCGTGGTGCTGTTCGAGGACGCCCCGGGAGAGGGCTACGGCAAGGCGGCGCGGGCCTGGGCGCAACAGGTCATCTACCCCACAGACGGGGACGCGCGCACCGTCGAGGTCCGTGTCCGGTTCGGCCCCCCGCCGGCCGGCGACCGGCGCTGCAGCTGAGCCTTTAGCGATGAAGCGACGACTCGCCTTCATCTCGCTCGTGCTCACAGCGGTGGTGATCGCCCCCGGCTCCGCTTGGTCAAGTTGCTTTGAATCCGCCCACCCGATCCCTGTGCGGATCGACGCTCACGCCGGGTCCGCCGCATTCGCGTTCGATGTGGACGACGTCTCTGCCTTCTACCCCCGCCGGGCCCGTCGAATGGAAACCGGCGGGTCGATCCGGCTCCGGTGCGAGGTGACAGCGGGCCGCGCCGGAAACTGCAACCTGGTATCGGTGAGTGAGCCGGACGTCGGCTTTGAGGGTTCAGCGCTGGCGTTGTCAAAGCGCCTCTCGCTTCCCCACGATCAGCGCGAGATCGAGGTCGTGGTGACCTTCGCCATCGTGGGGCCAAGGCCCGCCTTGATCCCCTGCCGCGCTGCCCGCCCAATTTCCGCCCCGAGCGGGCGCGAATGAGGCCGACATGATCCGCACGATCACCCTGCTGGCCGCCCTGGCCGTGACGCTGGCCGGCTGCGCCACCACCGCGCGCTATGACGCCGCCGGCGATGTGCATGCCTTGCTGGTCGCCATCCGCGACAACGACCGCGCCGCCTTCGACCGCTACGTCGACCGGCGGGCGCTGAAGAACAGTCTGGAGTCCCGCCTGGTGCGCGAGGTCGGCCGCCGGGACATGGATGACAGCGCCCGGGCGCTGGCCGCCCTCGTCGCGCCGGGCCTCGCCGACGCGGCGGTCGGCGCCCTTCTGCGGCCGGAGGCGTTTCGCGCGGCGGCCAGCTACTACGGCTATACGCCCGACCAGCCGCTGCCCAATCGCATCGCCATCGGCGGGGCGCTGAAATATCGCGACGACGGTTCGGTCTGCGCCACGAAGAAGACGGACGGCCCCTGTCTGTTGGTGTTCACCCGCCAGGACGGCGTCTGGAAGCTGTCCGGGTTCGAGGGCGACCTCGCGGACCTGCGCGGCAAGTCCGGCTCAAGGCGTTAGGTAGAGTGTCATGACGCGTTCCCTCCGCCATCTCGCGCCGGTGCTGGCGGGTGTCGCCGTCCTGGTCGCCGCCGGCCCGTCGACGGCCGCCGTGAAGCGGATGGTCACCTATGACTCCGCTTCGCCGCAGGCCCGCCAGCTGACCGGCGCCGGCCTGACCTTCGTGTTCACCAAGTCCCTGATGCGACAGCGCGTACTGGCGGTGCGCGCCACCGCCGTGGCCGTCGGGGTCATCCCCGAGCCCTTGCGCGACAGCGACACGATCCGCGCGCTGGACGGTCTGATGGGCGAGGACGCCGGAACCGGGACCCTCTACGTCATCGATCCGGACAAGGCCGAGGGCAAGGTGATGATCCAGGCCTTCTGCCCGGGCTCCACGCAGGGCTGGCTGGCCATCAGCCCGATCGCCCACAATCGCGATCTTCGGGTCCACGCCTTCGGCGCCGACGCCGCCGGCCAGTCCCGCCTCTGCGCGGTGATGGACTTCACCTGGCGCGGCGAATGGCGGATGCCCAACCCCAACACCTCCGACGTCACGGCCCGGGTGATGGCCCCCGACTACATCAAGAAGCCGGGTAGCTAGGGCGACAAGTCCTCTCCGGAGCGCAGCGAGGGGGAGGTGGCCTCGCGGAGCGAGGTCGGAGGGGCCGACGCGGGTGTTTCAGGACAAGGCGCTGGAAGCGGGCCGACGTCAGTCGGCGGCGCTGCCCCCTCCACCATGCTTCGCATGGTCCCCCTCCCCGGCTACGCTCTGCTTCGCGGGGAGGATTTTCATCACATGGCCGACATCGACATCCTGAAGCACTACGAGCGCTTCGACTTCGCCGACGGGCCGTGGACGCGGCCGGTGTTCCGGCGCGGGTCCGGCCCGGCGGTGATCATCATGCACGAGATCCCGGGCCTGCATCCGCTGGTCGTCCGCTACGCCGACGGCGTGGCGGCGGCGGGGTTCACGGTCTACCTGCCCAGCCTGTTCGGCGAGCCGGGGCGGCAGGTGTCGAACGGCTATGTCGTGCGCGAGATGTTCCTCAACGTCTGCATCCGGCGCGAATTCAACGTCTGGGCCAACGGCAAGTCCTCGGCGATCGTTGACTGGCTGAGGGCGTTGGCGCGCAAGGCCCATGCCGACTGCGGTGGTCCCGGCGTCGGCGCCCTTGGCATGTGTTTCACCGGCGGCTTCGCGCTGGCCATGATGACCGAGCCCTCGGTGATCGCGCCGGTGCTGAGCCAGCCCTCGATGCCGATCGGCAAGGGCCGCGAGCGCGCCATCGACTGCAGCAAGGCCGAAATCGGCTGCGTCAAGAAACGCCTGGTCGAGGAAGACCTCAGCGTGCTCGGCCTCGCCTTCCATGGCGACCGCTTCGTGCCGCCCGGCCGCTTCGAGATGCTGAAGGCGGAGCTCGGCGAGCGCTTCGAGGCCTGGCAGCTGGAGCCGCAGGACGGCCAGCCGGGCACGGGCGTGCCCAGCCACTCGGTGCTGACCATCCATCTGGCCAACAGCGGCCCGACCCGCGAGGCCGAGGCGCGGACGATCAGCTTCTTCAATCAGCGGCTGAAGTCATAACCCCTGTCATCCCGGACGGCGCAGCCGATCCGGGACCCAGCCGTGCCGTGCGCCCGCCCCTGGGTCCCGGCTCTCCGCGCTCCGCGCTACGGCCGGGATGACAGTCAGGAGGCGACCTTCGACAGCGGCCTCGGCCCCCACGGCGTGAAATAGACGAAGGCCGCTGTCAGCCCGCCCATGACCACCATGCCCAGGGCCACCAGCGCGAACAGCGCCCAGGCCGGGGCCTGGACCGTGACCAGGATCAGGCCGCCGACCCCGACGACGACCAGCCGCGCTGTCCCCGCCGCCAGCGGGCCGACGATCTTCCCGGCCCCCTGCGAGGCGAAATAGAGGGCCAGCGACAGGCCGAAGAAGGCGAACACCGGCCCCACGAAGTGCAGATAGACGGCGGCGGCCTTCCGCACGGCCGGCTGGTCGGTGAAGATCATCACCCATAGGTCCGGGAACAGGGCGAGCAGAACGCCCAGGACGCCCAGCCCCGCCGCGGCCAGGCCGCCGGCGGTCCAGGCCACCTTGCGGGCCCGCGCCACGTCGCCGGCCCCGATCGCCAGCCCGACCATGGGCAGCGAGGCGACCCCGACCGAGAAGGCGATGGGCACCAGCAGGAACTCCAGCCGCGAGCCGATGCCATAGCCGGCCAGGGTCTCGGCCCCGAAGCGGGCGGCGATGGCGGTGATGACCAGGATGGTGGCCACCGTCTGGATCGGCGACAGCAGCGCCGGGGCCCCGACCTTCAGGATGTCGTCGAAATGCGCCCGGCTGAGCGGCCCGCGCAGGCGCAGCTTCACCCGCGCGGTCGACCGGCGCAGCAGCAGGAACAGGATCAGCGTCACCAGCGTGCCGGAAATCGCCTGGCCGAGGCCGACGCCGACGATGCCCAGCCGCGGCGCCGGGCCCCAGCCGAAGCACAGGGCCCCGCCCAGCACGACCTGCAGGGCCGCCCCGGCCAGCATCGCCGCCGAGGGTCCGACCATGTTGCCCGAGCCGCGCAGCACCGAGGCCAGCATGTTGCTGAGCCAGATGGCCCCGGCGAAGGCGAAGACCACCGTGGAGTAGAGCACCGCCTGGCGCAGGGTCTCGCCCTCGCCGCCCAGCAGCGCGAACACGTTGCGCCCGAACAGGGTCAACAGGAGGGTGAAGGTGAGGCCCAGCCCCAGGCCGATCACCGCCGCGTGGCGGGCCAGGGCCTCGGCCCGGGCGGTGTCGCCGGCGCCCAGCGCCCGGCTGACGGCCGAGGACACCCCGCCGCCCATGGCCCCGGCGCTCATCATACCCATCAGCATGATCAGCGGCAGCACCAGCGCCGCCGCCGCCAGCGGCTCGACGCCCAGCCGGCCGATGTAGGCGGTCTCGGCGATGGCCACCGCCGTGGTGGCGGTCATGCCCAGCAGGTTGGGCGCGGCCAGTTTGATCAGGGTGGGCGCGACCGGCGCGACCAGCAGCGGATGGGGGGCCGCCGCCCCGGTCGTGTCCGTCATGCCCTGCTCCGCCCGTTCGTTTCGATTCACTACGCATAGTGACAGGAGACCGAGCGATCGCGCCAGCATCTCCTTGCGCGACACTTTCTCAGCGTCATCCTCGGGCTCGTCCCGAGGACCCCTCGCTCAGCCTCCACGTGAGAGGGTGATCGCATCCGCACCTGCGAACCGACACAGGGGTCCTCGGGACGAGCCCGAGGATGACGG
>JAUSPV010000181.1 GCA_030652755.1 Caulobacter sp.
CCGTCATCCTCGCGCTCGTCGCGAGGACCCATGCGTGGTGCTTCTCAGGAGGGGCCCGGAGCGTGCCGCGCGCTCACCCGTTCCGACGGTGTTCATGGGTCCTCGGAACAAGTCCGAGGATGACGGGGTGTGAGGTCAGAACGCCGACAGCGGTGTCCGCTGCGCCCCGTCGGCATCAAAGTTCTCCTCCGCCAGCCAGGCGTCGAGCCGATCGGCGATCGCCGGCCATTCATGGTCGAGGATGGCGTGGACCTCGGTGTCCCAGCTGGAGCCCTTCAGCCAGTAGGTCTGGCGCAGCGTCCCCTCCAGGGTGAAGCCGAACCGGGCCGCCGCGCGACTCGACGCGACATTCTCCGGGCTGCAACGCCACTCCAGTCGCCGATAGCCGCGTGAGAAGACGCAGCCGGCCAGCAGGCGGAAGGCCTCGGTGCCGCCGACGCGACGGGTGACGGCCTCGCCCAGGGTGAGGCCGACCTCGGTGACGCCCATGTCGGGATTGACGTTCAGCACCATGTACAGCGCCGCCGGCGTCGGACCGCGCGGGTCGGTCTTGTCGATCACCGCGTAGAGCGTCTGGGTCGGCTTCTGGCCCCGGTCGGTCAGCCAGGCGGTGAAGGCGGCCTCGTCGGCGAACGGGCCGGACGGGATCCAGGTCCACAGATCGTCCTTCGATCCGATCGCCGTCCAAAGGCCGGGCCCGTGCAGGGCGACGTTCAGCCGCTCCAGATCGACCGTCCGGCCGACGATGATGCCGGCGTCCAGCGGCGGGCAGGGCAGGAGGGGCGCGTCGGTCATGCGGGCTCTCGGGAATCAGGATGGCAAGCTTATCGCGCCCCTGGCGTCGCGGCGATTGCCGTCGCCGCCGGTGCGCCCCAGGATCATCCCCGCAAACAGGGGCTCCGCATGTTTCGATCACTCAGCGTCCGCGTCCTCGTCGCGCTTGCTCTCGGCCTTGGCGGCGGCGCGGCGTTGGCCGCCTGGGGCGACCCCGGACTGTCGGCGATGATCGAACCGGTCGAGGCCATCGGCGGCCTCTGGCTCAACGCGCTGCGCATGACCGTCGTGCCGCTGGTCTTTTCGCTGTTGGTGATCGGCATCGCCTCGGTGGCCGATGCGGCGTCGACGGGCCGGCTGGCCGCCCGGGCCATCGGTCTGTTCTGCGTGCTGCTGGTGATCGCCGCCGTCTATGCGACCCTGGCGACCCAGGGTCTGCTGGCCGTCTGGCCGGTCAGCGCCGAGGGCGCGGCGGCCCTGCGCGCCGGCGCCGGGGCCGGCCAGGCCGTGGCCGCCGAGTCCGCCGGCTTCGCCGCCTGGCTCACCAGCCTCGCGCCCTCCAACCCGATCAAGGCCGCCGCCGAGGACGCCATCCTGCCGCTGGTGGTGTTCGGCGTCTTCGTCGGTTTCGCCGCCACGCGCCTGCCCGAGACCCTGAGAACGCCGCTGGTCACCCTGTTCCAGGCGGTGGCCGAGACGATGATCATCATTGTCCGCTGGGTGCTGTGGGTGGCCCCGGTCGGCGTCTTCGCGCTGTCGCTGGGGGTGGGTCTGCGCGCGGGGCTGGGGGCGGCCGGGGTGCTGCTGCAGTATGTGGTGGTGGTCTCGGTCATTACGGCCGGGATCGCGCTGCTGCCTTATGCGCTGATCGCCCTGCGCCGGGGCGGAGTCGGCCTGCCGGCCTTCGCCCGCGCCGTGGCGCCGGTGCAGGTGCTGGCCTTCTCGACCCAGTCCTCGCTCGCCTGCCTGCCGGCGATGATCGAACGCGCCAACGACGACCTGAAGATCCCGCCCAGGATCACCGGCCTGGTGCTGCCGCTGGCGGTGGCGGTGTTCCGGCTGACCAGTCCCGTGGCCAACCTCGCCGTGGCATACTTCGTGGCCCACATCTTCGGCGTCCAGCCGGGCGTGCCCCAGATGGTCGCCGCCGGCTTCGTGGCCTTCGCGATCAGCGTTGGATCGGTCGGCCTCCCCGGCCAGATCTCGTTCTTCGTCAGCATGGCCCCGATCTGTCTGGCGCTGGGCGTCCCGCTGGAGCTGCTGCCGATCCTGCTGGCGGTGGAGGTGATCCCGGACATCTTCCGCACCATCGGCAACGTCACCGGCGACCTCGGCGTCGCCGCCCTGCTCAAGGCGCCGGGCGAGGCCGATGAAGTGATCGTCGACCCGGAATCGGCGCCGATCTAGGGCCGGAAGGGTCCGCTAGACGAACGAATGCCAGACCAGGGCGCCGCCGCCGACCAGCAACACGCCGAAGGTCAGGACCATGCCCAGGGCCCGCGCGATCAGGACGGGCCCGACCATGCCGACCAGGTGCAACAGCCGCCCGACGGCGAAGGCGCCGGCCAGGCCGCAGACGAAGATCTGCGAAAAGCCGTTCATCTCGATCAGGCCGATCACGATGATGGCCAGCGGCGTGTATTCGGCGAAGTTGGCCTGGGCCCGGATCAGCCGGTTGAACTTCTCGTCGCCGCCGTCACCGGCGCTCAGCTGGGTGGCGCGGCGTCGGTTGGCGATCGGAAAGCTGATCAGCACGAGATAGATGGCGGCGGCGCCCGCCAGCACCAGGGTGACCGGTAGCGTATCCATTGTTGTTTCCCCCTCCCCGAGGATCGCCCTTGAGGGCGAGGGAAGCTTGGACCAAACAGCGTTCGATGCAAGTCCGTCGCTACCTGGGCCGGGTCCGCCGGTCGCTGACCGCCTGGCCGACCGCGCGCGGCTGGCGGATGGCTGCGATGGTCGGCGCCGTAGCGCTGGCGGTGGAGCTTTGCATCGGGCTGTGGGGCGGGTTCCTGCGACCGACGCCGGGCGACTGGTCGGCGCTGCCGGTGTCGCTGGCGCTGGCGGTGCTGGTCCCGTCGCTGGGCGAGGAGGCCGTGTTCCGAGGCCTGCTCACGCCCGGACGGGACGAGGGCGCCGGTCCGTGGCGCGCCATCCTGCCGTCGACGGCGGTGTTCGTGCTCTGGCATGTCTTCGAGGCCCTGACCTTCATGCCGCAGGCCGCGCCGGTTTTCCTGCGCGCCGACTTCCTGGCCACCACGGCCGTGCTGGGCCTGGCCTGCGGCTGGCTGCGCTGGCGCACCGGCTCGCTGTGGCCCGCCGTGCTGCTGCACTGGCTGGAGGTCGCCGGCTGGCAGATCTGGTTCGGCGGCGGGATGTTGGTGAAGGCGTTGGGCTGAGGGTCTCACGCGCCCCCGTCCCATCTCCGTCATGACCCCACTCGTTCGGGGCGCCCATGAACTGGGTTTTCGCAGTGCGTCCTTCGACACGCCGCTTCGCGGCTGCTCAGGATGACGTCGTTTGAAGGCTACCCAGCCACGTCATGCTGAGCAGCGCCGCAGGCGCGTGTCGAAGCACGCAAGGCCTTGGCTCTCTATGCATCAGCGGCCCGGACAGGCCGGGCCATGGCGGGCTGTGTAGGACGCCAAATGCGAGACTCTCGAGACATATACTCTCGAGACAAATGGAGGCATTTGGCCCCTTCCTGGGACATCCGGCGGCGTTGGACGAGAGAACCGGCCGCGATCTCATCCACCCCCGGCGGCGCGGGCGTAAAATGGCGGGATGGACGCGCCCGGAGCAGATCACAGCATCCCTTCTCCGCTTGCGGGAGAGGGTGGCGGCCGAAGGCCGACGGATGAGGGGTCGAAGGCGGCGTCCGCTTCCACCCTGCCTGTCCGCTACCCCGATACGTCCGGGAGCTCCCTCATCCGACCTGCTTCGCAGGCCGCCGTCTCCCGCAAGGGGAGAAGGATTGGAGAGCGGAGACTCTCTGCCCTTTCCTTGACCCGCAACCCCTAATCCCTATACCGCCAGCCCATGTTCGAAGGTCTCTCCCACACCGCTCGCGACGCCAAGGCCTGGCCGTTCGAGCAGGCCCGCAACCTGCTCGCCCGCATCCTGCGCGTCCGCCTGACCGACGGCGAGCGCGACCTCGCCTCGACCCTGATCCACGCCGGCAAGGCCGACGAGGCGTATCGGACCTTCGAGGCGCTGCAGAAGCCGGTGGTGCTCGAGACCGGCTACGGCCCCTCGGGCCTGCCGCACATGGGCACCTTCGGCGAGGTGGCCCGCACGACGATGGTGCGCAACGCCTTCCGCGCCCTGACCGATGACGCCCTGCCCACGCGCCTGATCAGCTTCAGCGACGACATGGACGGCCTGCGCAAGATCCCGCCCAACGTGCCGAACGGCGAGGTCATGGCTCCGGATCTCGACAAGCCGCTGACCGTGGTCCGCGACCCCTATGGCGAACACGAGAGCTTCGGCCATCACAACAACGCCCGCCTGCGCGCCTTCCTCGACGGCTTCGGCTTCGACTACGAGTTCGTGTCCTCGACCGACTGCTATCGCGGCGGCCGCTTCGACGCGACGCTGCTGACGGCGCTGGCCCGGTTCGACGCCATCCAGAAGATCATGCTGCCGTCGCTGGGCGAGGAGCGCCGCGCCACCTACTCGCCCTTCCTGCCGATCAGCCCGAAGACCGGCAAGGTGCTGCAGGTCCCGACGCTGGAGCGCAACGTCGAGGCCGGCACGATCGTGTTCCGCGACGAGGACGGCGAGCTGACGCAGGTCCCCGTGACCGGCGGCGGCGTGAAGATGCAGTGGCGGCCCGACTGGGCCATGCGCTGGACCGCGCTGGGCGTCGACTACGAGATGAGCGGCAAGGACCTGATCGACAGCGTCCGGCTCTCCAACCAGGTCTGCAAGGTGCTCGGCGGCGTGCCCCCGGAGGGCTTCCACTACGAGCTCTTCATGGACGAGAACAACCTGAAGATCTCCAAGACCAAGGGCAACGGCCTGACCATGGACGAGTGGCTGCGCTACGGCGCGCCCGAGAGCTTGGCCTACTACATGTTCCAGTCGCCGAAGTCGGCCAAGAAGCTCTATTTCGACGTCATTCCCAAGGCGACCGACGAGTACCTGCAGCAGCTGGACGCCTTCAACCGCAAGCGGGAAGAGGGCGGCAACGCCGTCGATCTGAACAATCCGGCCTGGCACGTCCACATGGGCCGGCCGCCGGAAGCCGGCTCGCCGGTGTCGTTCTCGCTGATGCTGAACCTGGTCTCGGCCGGCAACGCGTCGAGCAAGGAGGTCCTGTGGGGCTTCCTGACCCGCTACATCCCGGGCGCGACGCCGCAGACCCAGCCGCTGCTCGATCGCCTCGCCGACTACGCGATGAACTACTACGAGGACTTCGTCGCGCCGACGAAGTCGTTCCGCGTGGCCACCGACCAGGAGCGGGCGGCGATGGAGGATCTGCTGGCGCGCTTCCGGGCGCTGCCGGCCGGCTGCCAGGACGCCGAGCTGATCCAGAACGAGGTCTACGAGGCGGGCAAGGCCGGCGGGTTTGATCCGCTGCGCAGCTGGTTCCAGGGCCTCTACGAGGTGCTGCTGGGCCAGAGCCAGGGGCCGCGTTTCGGCTCCTTCGCCGCCATCTTCGGTCTCGACCGGACCATCCAGCTGATCGAGGACGGCCTCGCCTCAAAGCTGCTGCAAGCCTGAACCGCAGATAACGGGGCGTTCCTGATCGCGTTCAGGCTCGCCCCGCTAGGGTTCTCCTCAACGACGGGCGTTCGCCTGTCGGACCCATTCATGAGGAGAACAACCATGACCCAAGCTCACAGCAAGATCGCCAAGGTCGGTCTGGCCCTCTCCGTGGCCGCCGCCATGACCGCCACCGCCATTCCGATGACGGCCAGCGCCCAGAACGCGGGCATCCTGCGCTGCGACGCCACGGGCTCCAAGCAGGAGAAGGGCGCGGCCATCGGCGCCGTCCTGGGCGCCTTGATCGGTAATCAGGTGGCCAAGAACGAGCGCACCGCCGGTACGGTGGTGGGCGCGGGTCTGGGCGCCGCGGCCGGCTCCTACATCGGCTGCAAGTCGCAGACGAGCGACGCCTACGCCCAGGGAACCTACACCCGCGGCGGCCAGCGCCTGGCGTCCTACGTCCAGCCGGCGCGTTACGAGCGGACCAACCTGCGGATGACGGCGGTGACCAACGTCAGCCTGCGCGCCGGTCCGTCGACCTCGACCTCGAAGGTCGGCGTCCTGCAGCGCGGCCAGACCTTCCAGGCCGCGGCCTACGCCAACGACGGCCAGTGGGTGCTCGTCAGCCGCGACGGCGTCGGCATCGGCTACGTCCACGCCGGCTACGTCCGCCCGATCAGCGGCGGCTATCAGCGGACGGGCTACGGCTACTAGGTCGTCACGCCTGAACGCCAGCGCGGGCCGGCTCCGCAGGGGGCCGGCCCTTTCGCCTGTCCGCTACTGGCTGGCCCAGAGGATGCGGGCGATCCAGGCGACGTCCTTCCGCTCCAGGGTGCGGCCCGGGTAGTCCGGGTTCAGCGACTTCAGCTCGACGGCCTTGCCGGTGATGCGCGCCACCTCCTTGGCCAGCACCTCGCCGGCCGTGGTCCTGACCACCACCCGGTCGCCGCGGCGCGGTTCGCCGCCGGTGGGATCGACCACGATGCGGTCGCCCTCGCGATAGACCGGGGCCATGGAGTCACCGCTGATCTCCAGCGCATAGACGCCCTCGCGGGCCAGGCCCGGAAAGTCGATCTCGTCCCAGCCCTGCCCCACGGGGAAGCCCGCGTCGTCGAAATAGCCGTCGTCGCCGGCCTGGGCGAAGCCGATCAGCGGCACCCCCTTGGCGCCCGCCGCCCCGCCGCCCTCGGCCATGGCCGCGAACTCGCCGAAGCTGACGCCGGTGGCCGCCAGCACTTTCGACAGGCTCTCGGTCGAGGGCCAGCGCGGCCGGGCGTCGGCGTCGCTGGAAAAGCGCTTGGACCGGTTGAAGCTTGTCGGGTCCAGTCCGGCTACCCTGGCCAGGGCCGAGGTGGTCATGTCGAACCGCGCCGCCAGCTGGTCGATGGCGGTCCAGATCTGTGAATGCGAAGGGCGCGACATGGCAAGGTTCGCTCAGGTGGAGATAGGAAAATAGTCCACCAGGTTAGGAATGTATACCTCGAACTGCGGCTCCCTTGGGCCGGATCCAGGCGCCTATGGTCAGCATCAGCGTGGCGCAGAAGCCCATCAGGGCCAGGAAGTTCTGGCGGAAGGCGAGGCTCAGGTCCTCGTCCACCCAGCCGGCGACATGGATGGCCAGGGTCATGATCTGGAAGCCGCAGGCATAGACCGGCCAGGGCCTGGGCGATTTCCAGCTCAACGCGATCAGGCCGATCAGCATCACCAGGTCGATCCCGAACAGCGCCAGCGACTCGGTCAGGCCGAAGGCGACCACCTGGGCGACCAGGGTGGCGGTCCAGCCCGCGAAGAACAGCGCCGCCCCCCGCCGCTCGATCGGGCCGCCGCGCATGACCGCGCCCGTGATGGTCACGAGCATCAGCAGGATGAAAACGATCTGGACGGGCGACAGCACGCGGGCGGCTTCCTTGCGGCGTGTGGAGCCTTCGGCAGTCCCGCATCCGGTCTCCGCCGTCAAGCGCGCGCGGGGGCGGCGATCACGGCATCGCGATGCTTGACGTTGACGTAAAGGGCATTATACGTCGTCCCCAACGAGAAAAACGTAAGCCAAGGGAGGAAAGAATGCCGACCGAACTGCGTCGCCCTGAGCGGACCTTCACCATCCGCCAGCTCTGCACCGAATTCAAAGCCACGCCGCGCGCCCTGCGCTTCTACGAAGACAAGGGCCTGCTGACCCCCGCCCGCGACGGCATGAACCGCGTCTACTCCTACAAGGACCGCGCGCGGCTGATCCTGATCCTGCGGGGCAAGCGGGTTGGTCTGTCGTTGCAGGAAATCCGCGAGATCTTCGAGCTTTACGGCGAAGAAGACGAGGTCATGGCCCAGAACGCCCACTCCCTGAAGAAATTCAAGGAGAAGATCGTCGTCCTCGAGCAGCAGCGCGAAGACATCGACGGCGCCATCGCCGAGCTTCACGAAGCCTGCGAGCGGCTCGAGCGGCACCTGGCCGACAAGCGCCCGGACCTGCTGCCCAAGGCCGCCGACTACGACCAGATGATGCGGGCGCGCGTCGACGGCCACAACGAACCCGTCGCCGCCAAGTAAGGCCGCGACGACCACAACAGACCCCGACCTCAACGGAGCGCCCATGGCCTACCAGCCGCCGGCCCGCGATCACGTGTTCCTCCTGCGCGAGGTGCTCGAGATCGACCGCTACGCGAACCTCCCCGGCTTCGCCGACGCCTCCATGGACGTCGTCGAGCAGATCATCGAGGAGGCGGCGAAGTTCACCGGCGAAGTCCTGGCGCCGCTCAACAGCGTCGGCGACAAGCAGGGCTGCACCTGGCATCCGGACCACTCGGTCACGACGCCGGCCGGGTTCAAGGAAGCCTACAAGCAGCTCTGCGCGGGCGGCTGGACGGGTCTTGGCTCGGACACCGCCTACGGCGGCCAGGGCCTGCCCCACGTCGTGAACCTGTCCTTCTCGGAGATGTCGAGCAGCGCCAACATGGCCTTCTCGATGTACCCGGGCCTGGCGCACGGGGCCTACTCGGCCATCCACACCGGCGGCACGGACCAGCAGAAGCAGACCTATCTGCCCAAGATGGTGTCGGGCGAATGGACCGGCACCATGAACCTGACCGAGCCACAGGCGGGCAGCGACCTGGCCGCCGTGCGCAGCCGCGCGGAGCCGCAGCCGGATGGCACCTACAAGGTCTTCGGTACCAAGATCTTCATCACCTACGGTGAACACGACATGGCCGAGAACATCGTGCACCTCGTGCTCGCCCGCGTCACCGGCGCGCCCGAGGGTGTGAAGGGCATCAGCCTGTTCGTCGTGCCCAAATTCATGGTGAATGCCGACGGCTCGCTGGGTGCGCGCAACGACGTGCACTGCGTCAGCATCGAACACAAGATGGGCATCA
>JAUSPV010000184.1 GCA_030652755.1 Caulobacter sp.
TGTCCCGGACCGGATGAGTAACCCCCTCATCCCTGTCCCCGCTCGAACTCCATCCCGACGCCGCAAGGTCGCTGGCCATGCGCCCTCCCCGTGCGACGGGACGAGATGAAGCATATGGGCGGTCGAAGGGGTGGGGGATAAGATCATTCTATCCCCCTGTTTCCGTCTCCCCGGCGAAGGCCGGGGTCCATATAGGGCAAGGGCTGGAGCAGCTTCGTGGATCCCGGCCTTCGCCGGGAAGGCGGTGGATAGATCGGGCCAGCGCGGCGTCGCCCTCTCCTGGAATGGAGCGACGATAGATCGGGAAAGGGTGGGGGATTCTGTTTGCAGGCTCCCCCGGGCCCAGCCAGAGGATCTGAACCCCCTGGGCTTTAGTCTGAGTTCGCTAGAACCGCATTACGCGGCGACGGCGTACTCTTCAGCGAAGTTATCGTTCGCAGTTAGTTTAGCGGCCCGATACGGTGAGCCACGCCGAGACAAAGAATACGCCTTTACACGTCTGTCGATGCTGATCGGCCCCATGCTCTTCGTGATAACTCGAAGGAGATTGGTGGAGCCGCCGGGAATCGCACCCGGGTCCAGTCCGTTTATTACACGCTCGTTTATGTCCATAGTCCGGGCAAGCCCGGACAGAACCAATATAGGGATGATTGACGGTCGGGGGAAGGACCGGGCGCTGATTCAGCCGCCCGTGCCGGACGTCTGAGGGGGCGGTGGCGCGGGCGGGTCTTCCGCCGGGACCGCGACCGTCGGCGCCTGCGGGCGGTCGCCCGGCGCCGGACGCAGGCGTCCGCCGCGGGCCAGCAGATCCTCATAGGCCCTGCGCACGGTCGTCTGGTCGGCCCCGCGCGGGAAGATGACATCGAAACGCGGCTCCAGCCCCAGCGCGGCGTCCAGCGCCGCCTGCAGGGCCGGGGCGATCGAGCCGGCCTCTTCATCGAGACAGGCCCGGCGCAGGTGACGGCTGGCGCCCGGCGTGACCAGGGTCACATCCCAGGATACCCCGTCGACGCAGACCGGCGCCGCCCCGCCGCCGGGCTCCTCGGTGAGCACGAAGCGCGGGGCCCGCCACATCGGATCATCGATCAGGGCCCGGACGGCGGCGGCCTTTTCCGGCGGCAGGGGTTCGTCGAAGGCGATGCGACGGCTGATCGCCGGCTCGCAGCAGCCAAGGCCCGCCCGGGCCTGCACGAAGGCCTTGCCGTCCCGGCGCAGGGTGACCCGGATGACGGCCTGACGCACGCCGCGGGCGGGGCGGGCCCAGACCTCCAGCACCGCGTCGCCGCGGCGGACCAGCTGGCCCTGGAGCGGCGGCAGGCCCCAGAGGCGGTACATCAGCGGGTCGACGCCGTTGTCGATGGGGGGCGAGGCTTCGCCACGGCCGGCGCGGCGGTCGCCCAGAGGGTCGGCGGCCTCCGGCGGCGCGGGCCATTTCTCTTCCCACCAGGCCTTCGGGTCCGGCTCGGGGAGGATGTCGGGGGCCGGCGGCGGCGCGGCCAGCAGGCTCAGGGCGATCAGAAGGGCGGTCGGCAGCTGCGGGTCTCCCCTACATGCCCTCGGCGCCCCGCTCGATGGAGAGGACGCCGGTGCGGGACAGTTCCACAAGGCCGAGCGGCCGCATCAGTTCCACGAAACTGTCGATCTTGTTCGGCGCGCCGGTGATCTCGAACACGAAGCTCTCGGAGGTGGTGTCGATGACCTTGGCCCGGAAGATGTCGGAGACGCGCAGCGCCTCGACCCGGTCGGTCCCCGAGCCGCGCACCTTGACCAGGGCCAGTTCGCGCTCGATGCCGTTGGGGTCGCGGGTGACGTCGTGCACGCGGCGGACGCTGACCACCTTCGACAGCTGCGCCTCGATCTGATCGAGCACATGCGGCGCGCCGCGGGTGACGATGGTGATGCGGCTGGTATGGGCCCGGCGGTCGGTCTCGGCGACGGTCAGGCTGTCGATGTTGTAGCCCCGGGCGGCGAACAGCCCGACCACGCGGTGCAGCACGCCGGCTTCGTTGTCGACGAGCAACGCGAAGGTGGCGAGGTTCTCGACCACGTCCTCATGGGACATGTCGTAGGCGGAGGCGGGATTGGGGAGTGTGGTCATCAGGCGGACTTCTTCTGCTTCTCGACAAGCCGGCGCGCCATATGCTGACGCAGGACCCGGTTGATTTCAGTCTGGTAGGGCGCGTCGCCCACTTCCGCCTTGAACCAGTCCAGGACGTCCGCGTCGAGCCGGATGGTCACTGGCTGCTTGATCGGTCGGTAGTGGCCGGGCTTGCGCCTGGCCCACTGCTCGTCAGTGATCTCGGGGATGTCCGAAAGATCAATGTCCTCGTCCGACTTCGCCGCCAGCTTTTCGAGCCGTGCGCGGTCATCCTCGGTGAGCACATAGCCGCCGGGAGGCGGGCTATAGCGAACCATCTTCGTATCGTCTTTGCTCATGTCGCAATGCCCTTCGGGCGCTGATCAATCTCACCAGGCGGTTGTCATCCGGATCTGGATGAGCGTGGACAACGATGAGAAGTCCGCCAGGCTCGACCCGGCCGATCGCCCACCAGCGTTCCTCACCATCGACAACGCGGTCAAAGATGAGGTCGTGAAGCGGGTCATCCCAGACCTTGGCGGCTTCCAGAAACGTGACGCCGTGCTTCGAAAGGTTCGACCGCGCCTTCTCCTCGTTCCACTCGAAGATCATAGCATGTACATGCAAAAATGTATGTACGAAATCCGCGACGTCCCTACACCAGTCGCCGCCCGGCCGCGTCGATGATCTTGCTGATGTCCTCGCCGCCTTCGGGCAGGATCATCTCGTTGTGGGCCTTGCCCGAGGGGATCATCGGCAGGCAGTTTTCCAGCTTCTCGACCCGGCAGTCGAACATCACCGGGTGCGGGCTGTCGATCATCTCGAGGATCTTCGCGTCCAGCTCGGCCGGGTCGCTGCAGCGGATGCCGACGGCGCCATAGGCCTCGGCCAGCTTGACGAAGTCGGGCAGGCTCTCGGAGTAGGACTGGCTGTAGCGCTCGCCGTGCAGCAGCTGCTGCCACTGGCGGACCATCCCCATCCACTCGTTGTTGAGGATGAAGATCTTGATCGGCAGGCCGTACTGCACGGCCGTCGACAGCTCCTGGATGCACATCTGGATCGAGGCTTCGCCGGCGATGTCGATGACCAGGCTGCCGGGATGGGCCAGCTGCACGCCGACGGCGGCGGGCATGCCGTAGCCCATGGTGCCAAGGCCCCCGGAGGTCATCCAGCGGTTGGGCTCCTGGAAGCGATAGAACTGGGCGGCCCACATCTGGTGCTGGCCGACCTCGGTGGTGATGTAGGTGTCGCGGGTCTTGGTCAGTTCGTAGAGCCGCTCGATGGCCTGCTGCGGCTTGATGGCCTTCGTCGAGGGCGTGTAGCGCAGGCACTGGACGGCCCGCCAGGCGTCGATCTGCCGCCACCAGTCGTCAAGGGCGGTGCGGTTGGCCTCCAGACCCTCCACCTTCCAGGCCTCGATCATGTCGTCCAGCACGCTGCGCGCGTCGCCGATGATGCCGATGTCGACCCGGACGTTCTTGTTGATCGAGGAGGCGTCGATATCGATGTGGATCTTCTTGCTGTTCGGCGAGAAGGCGTCCAGCCGGCCGGTGACGCGGTCATCGAAGCGGGCGCCGACGCAGATCATCACGTCGCAGTCGTGCATGGCGTGGTTGGCCTCGAAGGTGCCGTGCATGCCCAGCATGCCCAGCCAGGCCGGATCCGCCGCCGGAAACGCGCCCAGGCCCATCAGGGTCGAGGTCACCGGCGCGCCGGTCATGGCCGCGAAGGCGCGCAGGGCGGCGCTGGCGGCCGGGCCGGCGTTGATCACGCCGCCGCCGGTGTAGAAGACCGGCCGCCGGGCCTTGGCGATCAGGCGAACGGCCTCGGCGATCTTGCCCGCGTCGCCCTTGGTGCGCGGCGCGTAGCCGTGGCTGAAGCTGACCTCGTCCGGCGTCTGGTAGATCGCCGTGCTGAACTGGACGTCCTTGGGGATGTCGATCAGCACCGGGCCGGGGCGGCCGGTGGTGGCGATGTGGAAGGCCTCGTGAATGATGCGCGGCAGGTCGGCGACGTCCTTCACCAGGTAGTTGTGCTTGGTGCAGGCCCGGGTGATGCCGACGGTGTCGGCCTCCTGGAAGGCGTCGGTGCCGATCAGGTGGGTCGGGACCTGGCCGGTGAAGACGACCATCGGGATGCTGTCCATCAGCGCGTCGACGATGCCGGTGATGGCGTTGGTCGCGCCGGGACCGGAGGTGACCAGCACCACGCCCGGCTTGCCGGTCGAGCGGGCGTAGCCCTCCGCGGCATGGGTCGCGCCCTGCTCGTGACGGACCAGGATGTGCTTCAGGCGGTCGCCGTTCGCCTCGTTGTCGTTGAACAGCGCGTCATAGATCGGCAGCACGGCGCCGCCCGGGTAGCCGAACAGGATGTCGACGCCCTGGTCGACGAGCGCCTGGACCACGATCTCGGCGCCGGTCATTTCGCGGGCGGCGGTTTGTGCGGGGGCGTTGATGGTGGTCTGGGCGGTCATGACGGCGTCTCGGGATCGGAAAAGGGCAATAAAAAAGGCCCGCTGAAGGGCCTGGGCATACGCGACCGGCGACAGCGTGACGGCAGGGTCACGCCGTGTCGGCCGCTAGGTAAGTACGATGGTGGCGTTGGGGGGCGCGCTGCGCACGATGATTGCTCCAAATCGTCTCTAAAGCCAATGCCACGCTAGGAGAGGCCGGTCAAGGCCGGGCCTTGCGCAAGGAATTGCCCCCATGCCGCATCGGCGTCGGTTTCGGAGATACGGGGCCAGTCCGGCGTCTGGTTGCGCAGCCAGGTCAGCTGCCGCTTGGCGTAGCGGCGAGTTTCGCGGCGGGCGGTCTCGGCGGCTTCCGTAAGGGACGTCTCGCCGCGCAGGTGAGCGGACAGTTCGCGCACCCCGACGGCCTTCATCACCGGCAGCTCGGGGTCCAGTCCGCGGGCGATCAGGGCGCGCACCTCGTCCAGGGCGCCGCCCTCGAGCATGGCGTCGAAGCGGGCGTCGCAGCGGGCGTAGAGCGCTTCGCGCTCCGGTTCGATGACCACCGCGCGCCAGGCGTCGGCGGGCAGGGCCGGCGAGGTTTCCGCCTGCCAGGCGGTCAGCGGCTTGCCGGTCGCCTCCAGCACCTCCATGGCCCGGGACAGCCGCATGCGGTCGCCCGGCGCGATGCGAACCTCGGCGACCGGGTCGAACGAGGCCAGCAGTTCGCGGAACCGCGCCTCGCCCAGTTCGTCGAAAGTCTTGCCCACGCCGGTCCGCACGGCGGCGGGCGTCGGCGGGATATCGGCCAGGCCCTCTGTCAGGGCCTTGAAGTAGAGGCCGGTGCCGCCGACCACCACGGGGACGCGGCCCCGGCTCCGGATCTCGTCCAGCAGCGGCGCCGCCGCGCGGGCCCAGCGGCCGACCGACCAGCCGTCGGCGCCGTCAGCGACACCGAACAGGTGATGGGGAACGCCGGCCATCTCGGCGTCTGTCGGGCGGGCGCTGAGGGCGCGCAGGTCGGCGTACAGCTGCAGCGCGTCGGCGTTGACGATCTCGCCGTCCACGGCCCGGGCCACGCGCAAGGCCAGCGCGGACTTGCCGCTGGCGGTCGGGCCGTGGATGAGCAGGACGGAGGGCATGATGGGGATGGCTTAGGCCAAGCTTGGCCCGTTCGCCACCGCATGCCGTCGTGCGTCCTTCGACACGCCGCTTCGCGGCTGCT
>JAUSPV010000186.1 GCA_030652755.1 Caulobacter sp.
CAGGCGATGCCAGACACTACACCGAGTCGATCAACCCAATCTCCCGGGACACAACACCTTCGCCGGGAAGACGGGGGATAGAGCCGAACCCGGCAGCCAGTCACCAACCGACCGCGCATCCCTCTCCACCGCTCTCCGAGCGGTCCCCCTCTCCCAAAAGGGAGAGGATAGATCGCTGCTACCGCTTCTTGCCGAGCTCGGCGGCGATGTCCTTGGTGGCCTTGCCGACCTTGCGGTGGGCGGCGGCGATCTGGTCGCGGGTGACGCCCCAGCGCTTCATCCAGTATTCGACGGCCTGACGCTCGGACAGGTCGAGGCGGTCCTTGTCGATGAAGCCGCGCTTGTCCTTCAGTCCCGCCATCCGTCTGCTCCGTGATTTGCGCCGGGCGCCATTATCCCGGTAAGTCGGGCCCATGACCAGCCAGCCCAAGCTCCGCCGTCTCATCGACCTGCCCGGCATCGCCGACCTGGAGACCAAGGCGCTGATGAAGCCGGCCTGGGCCGAGCCCGAGGCGCGGGCCGAGCATCCGGAGATCGACGCCTGCTCGATGGCCATCTTCGGAATCACGGCGGATCAGGCGGAAGGCGTCGAACGCCCGGCCGACTGGGACGACGTCGATACCCTGCCGCTGCGCGACCAGGTCGACGCGTTCGAGGCGGCCGGCTGGGACGTCACCGAGCGCCGCAAGCCGCTGCGCATGCTGGGCCACTTCAACCAGCAGCTCTGGCTGGCGATGCGCGGCGTGGCCGGAAGCCTGCCCTTCGCCCCCGAGGACGAGACGGTGCTGACCGGCTGGGGCGCGTCCCTGGCCGCTGACGCCAAGGCCTTCAAGAAGCGCTAGCCGCTACTGGCCGCCGCCGAGCGGATCGGGCGGGCGGACCACGCGACGGGCGCTGAAATGCTGGTTCTGCTGCTGCAGCCGGGTGACCTGGCTGCTGAGGTCGACGATGTCGCCCTCCAGCTGGGCGATTCGCTGCTTGAGGTAGGTATTTTCGCGCTGCAGCCGGGCGGCGTCTTCGTCGGTCATGGGGCGGTCCTTGGCGGCGTGAGGGGTCAACGGGCGGCCAGCTGTTCCTGGCTGCGGATCACGGCCCGCAGCACCAGGGCCCGGCGCGCCGGCAGGTCTCCCCCGGCCAGCTCGGCCCGCGCGCCGCGCAGCACCTCCCCGCCGTGGCGGCCGCCGAGCGCCCAGGTCTCGGCGCGGATCTCGCGGTCGGACACGCCGCCGCCGGTCAGCGCGTCAATCAGGTGCTTGAACAGGGTCATGGCGAGCCTCCGGCTCGGTTTGTCGGTTGCGGGTCTGGAAGGCGGACCTTACAGGCGGATGAAGTCGATGACCTTGCAGCGGGCGTCCCAGGTCTGGCCGTCGGTCTGGGTCACCTCGGCGACCTCGACATCGTAGAGCCCGGCCGGCCGGCTGAAGGTGTAGACGTCGCCGACCACCAGCGGCCGGGCGGCGCCGCCGCGGATGGTGACCTCCATCGCCTGCTCCAGACGGCCGTAGGCGATCTCGTAGTGATGGGCCCCGAAGGCGTCGGCGCGGCGGGAATCGTCGTTCTCAGACCGCGCCATGGTCAGCCTCGCGCGACAGGGGGGCGACGGTCGCGGCCCGGCGGATCGTATAAACGTCAGCCATGCAGCGAAGTCCTGTCGCGCTATCGAATAGGCGCTGTTGCGGGATTGTATTCGGCGGCGGGATATTCAACCCGGACCGGCTGTTGTCTTAACACGATAAACGGCTGATCGGGCGGTCTATTTGTCGAAATGCCGCCGGATCATGGCGCCCGCGCGACAGATCATCACCCCGGCGAGAGGGCGACAGACCGATTCCCCGGCGCGCTGAAACCCTCTAGACAGCGGCCATGGCCTGGACCCGAACCTATGACGAGCCCGAACCCCAGCGGGTCAACCGCTGGCTGGCGCAGAGCGGCGTCTGCTCGCGGCGCGAGGCCGAGGCCCTGATCGCCCGGGGGCTGGTCAGCATCGACGGCCAGACCGTCGAGGATGTCGGCCGCAAGATCCTGCCCGGCCAGACCCTGACCCTCGCCGATGTCGCCACCGCCGACCTGGGCGCGGCGATGACGCTGATGATCCACAAGCCGGTCGGGATCGTCTCCTCCCAGCCCGAGGGCGAGCAGATCCCGGCCGTGCGGCTGATCAACCGCGAGACGCTGTGGGGCGAGTCGCCGTCGATCCCCGGCCGCGACAGCCGGCTGGCCCCGGTCGGTCGGCTGGACATGGACTCGCGCGGCCTGCTGATCCTGTCGGAGGACGGGGTGGTGGCCAAGGCGGTCATCGGCCCCGACTCGCTGCTGGAGAAGGAATACCTGGTCACCGTCACCGGCCAGATCACCGAGGCGCGGATCGCCCTGCTGCGCCACGGGCTGGAACTGGACGGCCGCCAGCTGCGCCCGGCGAAGGTGACGCCGGAGGGGCCCCGGACGCTGCGCATCATCCTCACGGAAGGCCGCAACCGGCAGATCCGGCGCATGTGCGAGCTGGTCGACCTGTGGGTCGCCGACCTCTACCGCATCCGGGTCGGGCCGCTGACGCTGGGCGACCTGCCCGAGGGACGCTGGCGGCCGCTGACGCCCGACGAGCGCGCGGCCCTGATCAGGGGCGCCTGAACGCGGCCAGCACGATGCCGGCCCCGATCAGCGCCACCCCGACGGCGTGGAAGCCGTGGAAGGCCTCGCCCAGCAGGGCCACGGCCAGCACGCTGCCGAACACCGGCATCAGATGCATGAAGTGGCCAGCCCGCCCCGCGCCCAGCAGCTCAACGCCCCGGTTGAAGAACAGGTAGGCCAGGAAGGACGGGAACACCGCCACATAGGCCAGGCCCGCCAGAGCCTTCGGCGTCACCGAAAAGCCGCCCAGGCGCGACACCTCCCAGGCGTAGAGCGGGGCCAGCAGCAGGATGGAGACCACGAAGGTCGCCCACAGCAGGCTGAGCGGATGCACCGCCGGCTTGCGCCGCAGCAGCAGCGAATAGCCCGCGTAGAGCAGCACCCCGATCAGGACCAGGCCGTCGCCGGGATGGATGTCCAGGTGCAACAGGTCCCACGGCCGCCCCTGGGCGATGACCACCAGCACCCCGGCCAGCGACAGGACCACGCCCAGCGTCTGGGGCCAGCCCGTGCGCTCTCGTAGAAAGACCAGCGCGAACAGCAGGATCAGCGGCGGGATGGCGGCCTGCATCAGCAGGCTGTTCAGCGCCGTGGTGGTCTCCAGGCCGAGGTAGAGCAGCGCCCCGAACGAGGCCACGCCCGTGGCCGACAGCAGCAGCACCATGCCCCAGTGCCGGCGCAGCTGCGCGAAGTCAGTCTTCAGATGCGGCCAGGCGAAGGGCGTGATCAGCACCGCCGCCAGCACCCAGCGCCAGAAGGACAGGCTCATCGGCGGCACGACCCCGGCCAGCGCCCGCCCGGCGATGGAGTTGCCGGCCCAGAACAGCATGGTCAGGCACAGCAGCACCGGCGCGGCGCGCCACAGGCGGGACAGGAGACTCATCCCGCCTGCATAGCGGGGCGCGGACGCCGGGTCAGTACCCCGGCGGCGCGACGAAGCCGCCGAACTCGCGCTCGAGCAGGCCGGCGAAGGCGATCGGCGTGCGATCCTCCAGATGCGGCCCGAGGATCTGGATGCCGATCGGCAGGCCGGCGCGGGACAGGCCGATGGGGGCGGCGGTGGCCGGCAGGCAGGCCAGGGTGGCCATGCCCGGCCAGGCCAGCTGGTCGAAGTAGCGGGTCGCCTCCCCGTTCAGCGTCAGGGTGCGGGCCCCCATGTCGGGGCTGGCGTCGTGCGGGAAGGCCAGCGAACCCAGCGCCGGGGCCAGCACGACGTCGAAGCCCTCGAACAGCCGCGCCCACTGGCGCCGGACGTCCAGCTGACCGTCGAGCAGGCCCATCCACTCGTGGGCCGAGGGCGAGCGGGCGCCGGGCTGGCCGCGGGTCATGGCGACATTGAGGATCGCGCCATAGAGCATCTGGGCTTCGGAGAGGTCCGGCAGCAGGTCGGTCTGGCGGTCGACGCGGGCGCCGGCGTCCTCCAGCCGGTCGGCGAGGCCGTGCAGGGCGTCGACGATCTCTTCGTCCACCTTCGCCATCGGATGGGCGTCCAGGATCAGCACGCGGAAATCAGCCAACCGCTCGTGACGCGGCGGCCGGAGGGCGAGGCTGTAGCCCACGGCCTCCTCCGGCGAGGGGCCGGCCAGCACGCCCAGCGCCAGGTCGAGGTCGGCGGCGGTGCGCGCCATCGGCCCGATCACCGCCAGCGGGACGTCGGTCCCGTCGGCGCCCGGCGGCGTGTGCCCGCGCGGCGGCACGAGGCCGTAGCTCGGCTTGTGGCCATAGACGCCGCAGAAGGCCGAGGGGATGCGGATCGAGCCGCCGATATCGGAGCCGAACTCCAGCGGGACCATGCCGGCCGCCAGGGCCGCGCCGCTGCCGCCGGACGAGCCGCCGGGAGTCCGGGAGAGGTCCCAGGGATTGTTGGTGCGGCCATAGACCGGATTGTCGCTCTGCCAGTCGGCCAGCATCGGCGGGACGTTGGTCTTGCCGAGGATCACCGCCCCGGCCGCCTTCAGCCGCGAGACGCCGACGCCGTCGACCGGAGCTGTCCAGTCGCGCCACATCTCCATGCCCCAGGTGGTCGGGGTCCCCACCTGCCAGTTGGCCTCCTTGATGGTCATCGGCACGCCGAGCAGCGGGCGGCGTTCGCCCCGCGCCAGCGCCGCGTCGGCGGCCCTGGCGGCCTCGCGGGCGCGGTCGAAGTCACGGACGACCACGGCGTTGATCGCGCCGTCGCGGGCCTCGATGCGGGCGATGGCGGCGTCGGCCAGCTCCAGGGCGCTGACGCGCCCGGCCGCGAGCGCCTCGACCAGCCTGGTCGCCGAGGCCTCGGCGAAGTCCTGCGTAAGCGTGTCGGACACGGCCGCCTCCCTGTCGTTGTCTGTTCTGGTTGACGGATCGTCGCCCGCCGGGCGGCCCGATGTCCAGCCCGGCGAACGAGGGTCGGTCTTCCTGCTGACAGGACGCTGGCGGCAGCCGCCGTCAGCCGCCGTCGGGGAGGCGCGTGCTGATCGGCGCGTCGGGATCAGCCGGCGGACGCACGGCGGGCGGCGGCGCGGGCCGGGGCGCCGGC
>JAUSPV010000188.1 GCA_030652755.1 Caulobacter sp.
TTAAGATGTCCCTTGGGACACCTTAAACTGTCCCCGACCATCCCGCCGGGTCACCCCCTCAGGATCTTCCCCATCGCCTTGCCCTTGGCCAACTCGTCGATGAGCTTGTCGAGGTAGCGGATTTCGCGCATCAGCGGGTCCTCGACGGTCTCGACGCGCACGCCGCAGACCACGCCGGTGATCAGGCTCCGCGCCGGGTTCAGCCCGGACGCCGCCGCGAAGAAGCTCTCGAAGTCGGTCTTCTCGACCAGATGACGGTCGAACTCGGCCTGGCTGAAGCCGGTCAGCCAGAGGATGATCTCGTCGACTTCCGCCTTGGTGCGCCCCTTGCGCTCCGCCTTGGCGACGTAGTGCGGATAGACGCTGGCGAAGCTGGTTGTGTAGAGTCGATGCTTCGTTGTCACGGGCATGTCCCCTCGGTCTGTGCGTGGCAGGAAGGCTAGCATCTCCCGCTCGAGGATCTCCACGAAGGATCGTCCGCGATGATCACCGTTTTCGGCGAAGGCCGGGGCTTTCGGGTTGTCTGGCTGCTTGAGGAGATGGGGCTGCCCTACCGCCTGCGGCCGGTCGACATGCTGGCGGGGGTCGAGAATGACCCGGAGTTCCTGGCCATCAATCCCGCCGGCTTCATCCCGGCGCTGCAGGACGGCGACACCATCCTGGTCGAGTCGATCGCCATCATGGAGTACCTGATGGCTCGCCATGGGCCGACGCCGCTGGCGCCCGACCCGCGTGATCCGACCTTCGGCCTCTACCAGCAGTTCCTGCACCTGGGGGAGGCGGGCCTCGCGGGACCGATGTTTCTCTTTGTCGTCAGCCAGATGCTCGCGCCGGAGGCCGAGCGCGACAACTGGGGGACCCGCAAGTCGCTGGAGATCTTCGAAAGCCGCCGGGGTCTGGTGACCCGGCAGCTGGCGCGAACGCCTTTCATGGCGGGCGAGGCCTTCACCGCCGCCGACATCTCCGTGACCTACGCGCTGGAGTTCGCCCAGCGCACCGGCGGCGCTGTCCTGGGCGACGCTGAGAAGGCCTACGTCGCCCGCACCACCGCCCGGGATGGCTACCGGCGGGCGATGAACGTCTGTCAGGCGACGAAGGCCTGGGCGGAGGAGTCGGCGGGGCGGTGAGGGGCGCGTTCGTCCGCGGGACCGACGCCGGTCTGCCAGCGGGCTATCGCGAGCCCACCGTGACGCCCCTCTAATCGCAACGGATCAGCAGCGCCGACCGCCCCTGCGCGACGACGATCTCGAGCTGGCGTCCATCGGGACTGAGCGTCCAGACTTCCTCCTGATCCGAGAACCTGCCTTCTCCCTCGTAGGAGAGCCGGAGCAGGACAGCGCGCGGCTTGCCGGTCTGGGTGATCCTGGTCAGGCGAGCCCCGTTCTCGTAGGAGTCCACGCCGCTGGCGTAGACGGAAAGGCGCTGCACGCCCTCGGCATCGGCGCAGGCCGAAGCGGACGGCGCCCATCGGCCGCGATAGGCCGGGGGAATGATCTCCGCTTCCAGACTGCTTGACCCGCCCGGAGACCAGGCTTCGCGGGGGATCTCGTTGGCGGCGACGCTCGCACCCCCGGATGTCAGCAGGCCAGACAGGGCCAATACGACGAAGCCCAATCGATGAACGGCCATTCCAGCCTCCCTCCAGCAGCGACGCCATCGCCGCGGCATACCCGCGCACCGCGCCATGAACGGGCGGCGAAGACGATGATGGGTGCGCGTCCGCGCATATGCAATCGAATCAACCTTAGAGCGCGAAGGCTTGGGCGACAGGGACGCGCGCCAACGCCGGCTCCTGTCCTCGACGTTCGCATGGGGCCTAGGCCGAACGCCGGTTGCTGGTGCAGGATGGAGGCGACGAAATCCGGCCCGACAAGAGGCCGCCCGGGAGCGACACATGACCGACCGCATCACATCGGCCTTCGGGGCCTTCACCCCCGCCCGCGAGGTTGTCGCGGGCCATGACCTGAGCGGCAAGACGGCCATCGTCACCGGCGCGGCCACCGGCATCGGCGTTGAGACCGCCCGGGCGCTCGCCGAAGCCGGCGCTGACGTTGTCATCGCCGCCCGCAAGCCCGACCTGGCCGCCGCGGCCATCGCCGACATCGACCAGACGGCGCCCGGCCGCACCCGCTTCGAGATGCTGGACCTTTCCGAACTGGCCTCGATCCGCGCCTTCGCCGACCGCTGGGGGGCCGCGCCGCTCGACATCCTGATCAACAATGCCGCCGTCATGGCCTGTCCGCTGGACCGGACGAAGGACGGCTTCGAGATGCAGATCGGCACCAACCACTTCGGCCACTTCCTGCTGGGCACGTTGCTGGCCCCGGCGCTGGTCGCGGGCGCGCGGGCGTCGGGGAAGACCTCGCGGCTGGTCAGCCTGTCGTCGATCGGCCACCGCCGGTCGGACATCAACTGGGACGACCCCAACTACACGACCCGTCCCTACGAGAAGTGGGAGAGCTACGGCCAGGCCAAGACGGCCAACGCCCTGTTCGCGGTCGGCTTCCACCAGCGGTTCAAGGACCAGGGCGTCACGGCCAACGCCGTCATGCCCGGCGGCATCATGACCCCGCTGCAGCGCCACCTGCCGATCGAGGAACAGCGGGCGATGGGCTGGATCGACGAGAACGGCAAGGTCCGCGACGGCTTCAAGACCCCCGAGCAGGGCGCCTCGACCAGCGTCTGGGCGGCGGTCGGCCCCGAGCTGGAAGGCGTCGGCGGCCTCTACCTCGAAGACTGCGCCCAGGCGCTGCCCTGGACCAAGGACGTGCCGTGGTCGGGCGTCATGCCCTATGCGCTGGATCGGGCCGGCGCGGACCGGCTGTGGACCCTGTCGGTGGAGACGGTGGGGGCGGGGTAGGACCTCACAGCCCGTCGGGCGCGATGATCTCCAGCGCCGGAAACGCCGTCCGGACCCGACGCGGGTCGCGCGTGAGCAGCCGGTATCCGGCGAAGGCGGCATGGGCGCCGATGAGGAAGTCCGGCAGGATCGCCTCCCGGGCCCCGCCCCGGCGTCGGTACTCAGCATGGGCCTCGCCGGCCATGGCCGCCGCTTCCCAGGGCAGGTCCTGGCGGCCCAGCATGTCTTGGCGGTCGAGGGCGTTACTGTCCGAGCGGCGGAAGGCGATGCGGCATTCTGCGTAGACGATCTGGTTGATCCACAGCGGCCCGGCCAAGCGCAGCTCGGCGACCCGCGCGCGGGACCACGCCGACCATTGCGGGTCGCGGGAGACCAGATCGATCAGGACGGAGCTATCGACCAGGACGCCGGACATCGGCGGCTTCCGGTTCGGGATCGCGCCGGTCGCGTCCGCGGGTCATGTCGAGAATGTCGTCGGTGGTCCAGCCGGCCTCCGCACCCTCGGCGAAACCGTCCAGCCAGGTCTCGATCGCCGCGCGGCGGTCGGCGGCGGAGGGTTCGGCCCGGGAGACCTTGCGAACCTCGACCTCATCCCCGTTCACGACGAACGCCACCTCGTCGCCCGGCGTCAGGTCGAGGCGACGGCGGATGTGGACGGGTATGGTCACCTGACCTTTCGTCGTCACTCGCACCTTGGTCGCTCCGGCTGTAATACCTGTCGGTATTACATATCATCGGAGGGAAGCGTTTTCCATGTCGCTCAAGGGCAAGACCCTCTTCATCACCGGCGCCAGCCGGGGCATCGGCCTGGCCATCGGGCTGCGCGCCGCGCGGGACGGAGCCAACATCGTGGTCGCGGCCAAGACCGCCGATCCCCATCCCAAGCTGCCCGGCACCATCTACAGCGCCGCCGAAGAGATCGAGAAGGCCGGCGGCAAGGCCCTGCCGCTGATCGTCGATGTGCGGGACGAGGCCTCCGTCTACGACGCGGTCGACAAGGCGGTGGCGGCCTTCGGCGGCATCGACATCTGCGTCAACAACGCCAGCGCCATCAGCCTGACGCCGACCGAGGCGACGGACATGAAGCGCTACGACCTGATGCACCAGATCAACGCGCGCGGCACCTTCCTGACCACCAAGGCCTGCATCCCGCATCTGAAGCGGGCGGCCAATCCGCATGTGCTGGCCCTGTCGCCGCCGCTGGACATGAGCCCGCACTGGTTCGGCCGGCACGTCGCCTACACGGTCGCCAAGTACAACATGAGCATGTTCATGATGGGCATGGCCGACGAGTTCCGCGACGACGGCATCGCCTTCAACGGCCTGTGGCCGCGCACCGGCATCGCCACCGCCGCCATCCAGTTCGCCCTGGCCGGCGACGAGGGCATGAAGCACTGCCGCACGGTCGACATCATGGCCGACGCCGCCCACGCCATCTTCCTGAAGAAGGCTTCCGAGTTCAGCGGCAACTTCCTGATCGACGACAGCTTCCTCTACGCCGAGGGCGTGCGCGACTTCGACCAGTACCGCGTCGACCCCAGCAAGCCCCTGATGCCGGACTTCTTCGTGCCGGCCGACAGCGTGCCGCCGCCGGGGGTGAAGATCGGATGAGCGTGACCGTCCGCCCGGCCCGGCCGGAGGACGCGGCGGCGATCCACCAGTTCGTCCGCGACCTCGCCGAGCACCATGAGCATGTCGAGGAGGCGAAGGCCTCGCTCGAGGATATCCGCCACGCCTTCTTCGGGCCGGCCCCCTACGCGGTCTGCGAGATGGCCGAGCAGGACGGGCAGCTGCTGGGCTTTGCGACCTGGTTCTACACCTTCTCCAGCTGGACCGGCCGCAAGGGCATCTATCTCGAGGACCTGTTCGTGCGCGGCGACGCGCGCGGGACCGGGGCGGGGCGCGCGCTGATGGTCAGCCTCGCCAAGCGCTGCGCCGCCGAGGACCTGCCGCGCATTGAGTGGGCGGTCATGCGCGGCAACACCGGCGGCGAGGCCTTCTACAGCCGGCTGGGGGCCGCACCGCAGGACCACGCCATCTGGCGGCTGGACGGCGAGGCGCTGGCGGAGCTCGGCCGGTGAGCGCGCCGCCGGACACTGTGCTGGATGTGCCCGCCGACGAGGCCGAGGCGATCCGCGCGGCGGTGCTGGCGGCGGACCTCTCGACCCTGGGTCCGGGCCGCTCGCTGGCCGGCCCGGCGGATGCCGCCGACCTGCTGGCCTTCCTGCTCGATCCGGAGGTGTCTGACGCCATCTACGACCTGCCGCGGCCGTTCACGCTCGAAAGCGTCGGCCGCTGGATCGCGCAGAGCGAGGCGCTGCGGCTGGAGGGACGCCGGCTGCTGATCCTGACCCGCGACGAGACGGGGACCATCGTCGGCTACAGCTGCGTCAGCGTCTGGCCCGACCGCTCGGCGGCGGAGCTGGCCGGAGCCCTGGCCCGCAGCCGCCAGAGCGGCGGGCAGGGCGGGGCCGGCGCGCTCCACACCTTCGGCTGGATCTTCGGGGCGCTGGGCGTGCGGATGATGTGCCTGACCGCCGCGCTCGACAACGTGCGCTCGGCCAAGCTGATCGACGCGGCGGGGTTCGTGCGGATGGGTACGCGCGAGGCCGTGCGACCGGATGGCACGACGCGGACGTCGATCTACTGGGAGGTGACCGCCGACCAATGGCGGGCGCGCTGGGGTTAGGCGCGTTGCGTCCTTCGACACGCCGCTTCGCGGCTGCT
>JAUSPV010000168.1 GCA_030652755.1 Caulobacter sp.
GGGTGGCGGCGGTCGATTCCTCGACCATGGCGGCGTTCTGCTGAATGACCTGATCCATCTCGTTGACGGCGGTGTTCACCTCCGACAGGCCGAGCGCCTGCTCCTGGGCCGAGGAGGCGATCTCGCTGACCAGCTGGTCGATGCGGACCACCTGCTCGACAATGCTGTTCAGCGCCTTGCCGGTACGTCCGACCAGGTCGACGCCCTGGCCGACGTTGGTGGCGGAAGCTGCGATCAGGGCCTTGATCTCCTTGGCCGCGTCGGCCGAGCGCTGGGCCAGCGCCCGCACCTCGGAGGCGACGACCGCGAAGCCCTTGCCGGCGTCGCCGGCCCGCGCGGCTTCCACGCCGGCGTTGAGGGCCAGCAGATTGGTCTGGAAGGCGATCTCGTCGATGACGCCGATGATCTGACCAATCTCGCCGGCCGAGGTCTCGATCGCGCTCATGGCGCGCACGGCGTCCTGCACGACCGTGCCGGAGGTCTCGGCCTGCGACCGGGTCTGGGTGACCACCTCGCTGGCCTCGCGGGCGACGCCGGCGGTCTTGCGGACGGTGGCGGTGATCTCGTCGAGGGCGGCGGCGGTTTCCTCCAGGCTGGCGGCCTGATGCTCGGTGCGCCGTGACAGGTTGCCGGCCGCGTGGCTGATCTCGTCGGCGCCGTTGTCGATGCCGCTGGTCGTCGAGGAGATGGTCGACATGGCGTCGCGCAGGCGGCCGACGGCCTGGTTGAAGTCCACGCGCAGCTTGGCGTAGCGGCCGGTGAACTCCTCCTCGATGCGCGAGGTCAGGTCACCGGCGGCGAGGCGCTCCAGCGCCCGCGCCAGGCTCTCGACCACCTCGGTCTGTTCGGCCTCGACCGCGCGGCGCTCCTCGTCGTGGGCGTGGCGGGTCTCGATCTGGGCGCGATGGCCTTCCTCGACCGACCGGGTGGCCGCTTCGGCTTCGGCCAGCGCCCTCTGGGTGGCGACGTTGCGGCTGTCGAGGGTGCGGAACATGCGGTCCAGATTGACGGCGATGCCGATCAGCACCCCGGCTTCGAGCACCAGGATCACGGCGTGGACGACGACCCGGCCAAGGCTCGCGGCCCCCGGGAACACCGCCGCCGGCAGGACGTAGCTGAGCAGCAGGTGGTGCACGGCCACCGTCGCGGCGGCGGCGACGATCGCCTTCCAGTCGCAGTAGACGGCCAGCAGGGCGAGGGCGGCGAAGTAGGCCATGTGCATGTCGATCTGCCAGGGATGGCCGGCGAGGGCCGCCACCAGGATCGACACCTGGGCCATCAGCATCATGGAGACGGCGATGCGCAGCTGCACCCCTTGCGGCAGGATCCGCCAGGCCAGGGTCGCGCCCCCGGCCAGGGCGGCGGCGCCGCCGCCGATCGCCAGCCAGTTCCCGCCGACGATGAGGCTGGCCAGGGTTGCGACGACCGCGAAGGCCCACAGGGCGCCAACCAGAAGGCTGGTGCCGGTCTTGCGTTGTTGTTCGAGATCCAGGAACACGATCAGGCCTCCAGGGCTTGGGGGTCGGCGCAAAGGCGGGCGGCGTCGCCGCCCAGAACCAGCAGGGCCCCGGACCGGCGCACCCGCGCGGCGAGTCCGCTCGGGTCGCCGTGAATGACAAGGACGTTGCGGACTCCGCCGGCCGCGGCGATATCGCCGACCGAGGCCGCGGCGCCGGCGATCCGCGCATCGGACCACCAGGGCGGATAGACGGCCGCCAGCAGACGCTCGCCGGAACGTGGTCCTGCCCCGAGCGCGATGACGACAGTTGTACTCAAAACGAGTAACAGTATCGGCAGGATGAACCGCATGGGCCCTTCATGCCGCTTCAACACTTAAACGAATGATAAACCACACTGTTTCTGGCCGGGTCAGTATGTCGCGCCCGTCAGCGCCTCGGGGCGGGATCTAGCAGCGGCGGGATCCGGGCTCCCGGGCGGCGGCGCGTTCGAAGTTGGCCCATCGAGCCGTTGAGCTTCAGCACGATCGCCCGGCGCCGGCGCCGGGCGACGGTTGCGGCTAGCGATTGTCCGGGATCGGCTTGCGGTGCCCGGCCAGCTTGCTGAACGTCCAGGCGATGAGGAGGAAGAGCGCGATCACGGCGGCCGACGACCAGAGGACCAGCGCCGCCGGTCTCAGCCACGCCTCCAGGTCGGCCCTATCCAGCGCCGCTCCACACAGGCTGCCCCCTGGACAGGGCGCCGCCAGGACCCGGGGCAGCACCCAGGCCGCCACTCCGGCCAGCGACAGCCACGGCGTCAGCAGGCCGAGGGCCTGCCACCAGCCCCGCGAGACCGGCGTCTCGCCCGGGCCGAAATCCAGGCCTTCGTAGTCGTCCGGCGTTCCCGCGCCCGGCGCCGGATCGAAGGCATGCTTGCGGCGATAGATCATCTCGAACATGTCGCCGATGACCCGCTCATGGTCGAAGTAGGCGGAGTGCGAGGCGCCGGGAGCCGGGAAGTGGAAACTGGCCACCTGGACGTTGTCGATCCGGGCCCGGCCCGGCCGGGCGCAGGCGGGCGAGTGCAGCGCCCCGCTGATGATGTCGCCCTCGTCCCAGTAGTTGACCCAGTGGATCCAGGGCGTGTCGCCGACCTGGCAGAAGGGCGGTGAACCGATGTCGCCGCGCAGGTTTTCGACCACGCGCTTGTAGCGGTGCGAGCGCGCCGAGTAGCTTTCGAAGAAGTACTCGATCTTGTCGATCGGACTGCCCATGGTCACGAAGTGCTGGAGCTTTTCGAAGCGCACCGTCCTGGCCGGGTCGCCGGCGTGGGCGCGGTTGCGGCGGGCCAGCGCCAGCAGGGCGTCGTGCGCGACGCTGCAGCCCAGACTATGGGCCACGACCGTCACGCGCGTGCAGTCGCTGTCCGGGCCCAGCACATGGCTGAGCACCTTGATCGCTTCTTTCAGCGTCGTGGCGCGCGCCACATGCTTGGCCTCGGTTTCCTCGTAGGTCGCCCAGGCCTCGACGTCGCCAAGGTAGCGGGTGAGGAAGCCGGTGAAGCCGATCAGACCCAGTATCGAGCCGGCGACGCCCAGCGCCGTCGGCAGGTCGGCCCGGAACGGCGCCCCGGCGGCGGACAGGAGTTCGGTGACTGTCGCCAGATCGAGGGCGGTCGTCAGAACCGCCAGTACGCTCAGCACCAGCGCCCCGCCCAGCAACACCAGGGCCAGCGCCATGGTCGCCAGCACGACGACGTTGCGAAGCTCCTCCAACCAGTAGGCGCGGCGCCAGGCCTTGGCCAGGTGCACGAGGCGCGCCTTCTCCACGGGGTTCTTCGTCCGATCCTCGATGAGGCCAAGGAACTGGGCGAAGGAGCCCTTCTCATGGGCGCGCCGCTGCGTCGGGCCTTCGAACTCGTCGTAGAGCTCCAGCAGGGCGGCGTACTCGGCGCGCGTGATGTCCGATGTGCCGGGGCGGCGCCGTTCAAACTGCGAGACCAGCGTCGCGCGCCGCAGCCGTTGCCGCTCGCGCCAGGGCGCCGTCATGGTCTTCCATGGCCGCAGCGGCTGGCGGAACAGCCATCTGGCGACGCTCACGGCCGAACTGGTCCGCGCCATCACCGGCGCCCAGTAGGCCTCGTAGAAGCGGACCCGCGTGGGGGACGTGTTGGTCCCGTCACTGTAACGGGTCTCGATGTAGCCGATGGTGTCGGTGCGCTCCGGCAGGAGCGGCTCGACCCGGGCCTCGATGGCGCTCAGCGTGCCGACCGCGCCCGAGCCGCCCTGGCGGCCGTTCACGTAGTCGTCCAGCCGGTCGATCAGCCGGCTTGTCTCCTCGTAGCGTCGCTGCGAGCCCATGCCGTGGACGTAGACCACGGCCTCGAAGGGACCCGTGCGCGGCGCACGGGGGCGGCGCCCGCCGGTCCCCGCCTCAGCTGATCGAACCACCATCGCCGTTCCTCCCGCCTTCGGGGAGATTACGGCCTGCATCTCAAAATTGCAAAACGCTGTTCGTCGAGCGTCAGTAGCTCTGCAACGCCCGCACATCCAACGCGTCAAGCGGCGCGGTGCTGATCGCCTGGGCCGCGGCCAGGGCTCCGGCCGAGGTCGTGTAATAGGGGATCTTCATCATCAGCGCCGTGCGGCGGATCTCGAAGCTGTCGCTCAGCGACTGCTTGCCCTCGGTGGTGTTGAAGACCAGCTGCACCTCGCGGTTCTTCATGGCGTCGACGATGTGCGGACGGCCCTCGAGCACCTTGCGGACGAACTCGGTCTCGACGCCCTGCTCCTTGAGCCAGGCGCCGGTGCCGGCGGTGGTCAGCACACGGAAGCCCGCCGCCTTCAGCAGGCGGACCGGCTCGATGATCCAGACCTTGTCGCTGTCCTTGACCGACACGAACGCGGTCCCGGCGGTCGGCAGGGTGACGCCGCCGCCCAGCTGGCTC
This sequence comes from Caulobacter sp., assembly GCA_030652755.1. Taxonomy (GTDB): domain Bacteria; phylum Pseudomonadota; class Alphaproteobacteria; order Caulobacterales; family Caulobacteraceae; genus Caulobacter. The sequence continues at coordinate 4,387 of JAUSPV010000168.1, forward strand.
TTGGCGAAGGCGCGGGCGAAGGCGGGCGCCATGCTGGTCTCGTCGGCGCGCTTCCAGTCCAGGCCCATGACCTCGCCGGTCGAGCGCATCTCCGGGCCCAGCACCGTGTCGACCCCGGCGAAGCGGGCGAACGGGAAGACCGCCTCCTTCACCGCGATATGGTCGTAGGGTTTATCGACCAGACCGAAGCTGGCCAGCGTCTCGCCGGCCATGATCCGGGCGGCGATGGCCGCCACCGGCTGGCCGATGGTCTTGGCCACGAACGGCACCGTGCGCGAGGCGCGGGGATTGACCTCCAGCACATAGATGCGCGGCGCGGCCGAGTGCGGCTCCTCGATGGCGAACTGGACGTTCATCAGCCCACGGACGTTCAGGGCCAGGGCCATCTCGACCGTCTGGCGCTTCAGCTCGGCGATGATGTCCGGGCGCAGCGAGAAGGGCGGCATCGAGCAGGCGCTGTCGCCGCTGTGCACGCCGGCTTCCTCGATATGCTCCAGCACCCCGGCCACGAACACGTCCTTGCCGTCGCAGAGGGCGTCGATGTCCACCTCGGTGGCGCGGCTGAGGTACTGGTCGATCAGGATCGGCGCGTCGCCGCTCACCTCGACGGCGGTGCGCACATAGCGTTCCAGCTGCTCGTCGTCGCGGATGATCTCCATGCCGCGGCCGCCCAGCACGTAGGACGGGCGGATGACGATCGGGTAGCCGACCTGGGCGGCGGCGGTGAAGCACTCCTCGGCGCTGCGGGCCAGGGCGTTGACCGGCTGGGCGATGTCCAGGCGGTGCAGCAGCTGCTGGAAGCGCTCGCGGTCCTCGGCCAGGTCGATGGAGTCGACGCTGGTGCCCAGGATCGGGATGCCGGCCTGCTCGAGCGGGTGGGCCAGCTTCAGCGGCGTCTGGCCGCCGAACTGGACGATGACGCCGGCCAGGGTCCCGTTCTTCTGCTCGACATGGATCAGCTCCAGCACGTCCTCGGCCGTCAGCGGCTCGAAGTAGAGGCGGTCGGAGGTGTCGTAGTCGGTCGAGACGGTCTCGGGGTTGCAGTTGACCATGATCGACTCGATGCCGATGGCGTCGAGCGCGAAGGCCGCGTGGCAGCAGCAGTAGTCGAACTCGATGCCCTGGCCGATCCGGTTGGGACCGCCGCCCAGGATGATCGCCTTGCGGCGATTGCTCGGCTCGGACTCGCAGTCCGGCGCCTGACCGAGCGCCCCGGTCTCGTAGGTGGAATACATGTAGGGCGTGGTGGCCGCGAACTCGCCGGCGCAGGTGTCGATGCGCTTGAACACCGGGCGGACGTCCAGGGCCTGGCGGCCGGCGCGGACGGCGGTCTCGCTGTCGCCGACCAGCTTGGCCAGTCGAGCGTCGGAGAAGCCCATGGCCTTGAGACGGCGCATGCCGGCGGCGTCGACGGGCAGGCCGGCGACACGGACGCGGCCCTCCTCGCGCACGATGTCGGCGATCTGGCGCAGGAACCAGGGCTCGTAGGAGCAGGCGCCGTTGATCTCCTCGACCGTCAGGCCGTGGCGGAAGGCCTGGGCGATGACCCGCAGCCGGTCGGGCGTGGGCTTGGCCAGGGCGCGCAGGACGGCGGCGTGGGCGGTGTCGGGATCGCCGGCGCCCTCGATCTCGATTTCGTCCAGCCCCGTCAGGCCGGTCTCCAGCCCGCGCAGGGCCTTCTGCAGGCTCTCGGCGAAGGTGCGGCCGATGGCCATGACCTCGCCCACCGACTTCATCGAGGTGGTCAGGTGCGGTTCGCTGCCCGGATACTTCTCGAACGCGAAGCGGGGGATCTTGGTGACGACATAGTCGATGCTCGGCTCGAAGCTGGCGGGCATGGCGCCGCCGGTGATGTCGTTGGCCAGTTCGTCGAGCGTGTAGCCGACGGCCAGGCGGGCGGCGACCTTGGCGATCGGGAAGCCCGTGGCCTTGGACGCCAGAGCCGAGGACCGCGACACGCGCGGGTTCATCTCGATGACGACCATGCGGCCGTCGGCCGGGTTGATCGCCCACTGGACGTTCGACCCGCCGGTCTCGACGCCGATCTCGCGCAGCACGTCGATGCTGCCCTTGCGCATGCGCTGATACTCTTTGTCGGTCAGCGTCAGGGCCGGGGCGACGGTGATGGAATCGCCGGTGTGGACGCCCATCGGGTCGATGTTCTCGATGGAGCAGACGATGATGCAGTTGTCCGCCTTGTCGCGGACCACCTCCATCTCGAACTCCTTCCAGCCCAGGACGCTTTCCTCGATCAGCACCTCGGTGGTCGGCGA
>JAUSPV010000197.1 GCA_030652755.1 Caulobacter sp.
TCGTCAACAACCAGATCGGCTTCACCACCGCGCCGAGCTTCAGCCGCACCAGCCCCTATCCGTCGGATGTCGCGCTGATGGTCGAGGCGCCGATCTTCCACGTGAACGGGGACGACCCCGAAGCCGTGGTCTTCGCCGCCAAGGTGGCCACCGAGTACCGCCAGCAGTTCGGCAAGGACGTCGTCATCGACATGTTCTGCTACCGGCGGTTCGGCCACAACGAGGGCGACGATCCGACGATGACGTCGCCGCTCATGTACGCGCGCATCAAGGACCAGCCCTCGACCCGCGAGATCTACGGCGCGCGCCTGATCGGCGAGGGCGTCGTCACCGAGGCCGAGATCAACGGCTGGGTCGACGAGTTCGCGGCCTTCCTCGACGCCGAGTTCGAGGCCGGCAAGACCTACAAGGCCAACAAGGCCGACTGGCTGGACGGCAAGTGGGCGGGCCTGACCCTGCCGGGCGACGAGGAACGGCGCGGCCAGACCGGCGTGCCGATGGCCAGGCTCATCGACCTGGGCCGCAAGATCACCGCGATCCCGGACTCGGTCGACGCTCACAAGACCGTTCGCCGCGTCGTCGAGGCCCGTCGCGCCGCCATCGAGTCGGGCGAGGGCCTCGACTGGGGCACCGCCGAGCACATGGCCTTCGCCACCCTGCTGGACGAGGGCTATCCGGTCCGCCTGTCGGGCCAGGACAGCGTGCGCGGCACCTTCACCCAGCGCCACTCCGACCTGATCGACCAGACCACCGAGGAGCACTACACCCCCCTCAACAACCTCCGTCCCGGCCAGGCCCACTACGAAGTGGTCGACTCGGCGCTGTCGGAAGAGGCGGTGCTCGGCTTCGAGTACGGCTTCTCTCTGGCCGAGCCCAACACCCTGACGATCTGGGAAGCCCAGTTCGGCGACTTCGTGAACGGCGCCCAGGTGGTGATCGACCAGTTCATCAGCTCGGGCGAGCGCAAGTGGCTGCGCATGAGCGGTCTCGTCATGCTGCTGCCGCACGGCTACGAGGGCCAGGGGCCGGAACACAGCTCGGCGCGCCTGGAGCGCTTCCTGCAGTCCTGCGCCGAGGACAACATGCAGATCGTCAACTGCTCGACCCCGGCCAACTACTTCCACGCCCTGCGCCGCCAGGTGCACCGTGAATTCCGTAAGCCGCTGGTGGTGATGACCCCCAAGAGCCTGCTGCGGCACAAGAAGGCCGTCTCGAACATGGCCGATCTGGCGGAGGGCTCGTCCTTCCACCGGGTCATGATCGACGGGGCGGAGGCGAACTGCGACGTTGGCGGGATCACCCTGACCAGCGACGACAGGATCAAGCGCGTGATCATGTGCTCCGGCAAGGTCTACTTCGACCTGATCGAGGCCCGCGCCAAGTCCGGCCGTGACGACGTCTACATCCTGCGGCTCGAGCAGTTCTATCCCTGGCCGCACAAGTCGGTCAGCCAGGTGCTGGCGCGCTTCCGCAACGCCGAGCTGGTCTGGTGCCAGGAAGAGCCCAAGAACATGGGCGGCTGGACCTTCGTCGATCCGTGGCTTGAACTGACGCTCGACCGCCTCGATCTGAAGGCCAAGCGCGCCCGTTATGTCGGGCGTCCCGCCTCGGCCTCCACCGCCGCCGGCCTGATGAGCCGGCACCTGAAAGAACTCGAGACCTTCCTGGCCGAAGCCTTCGCCTGACCGCGACGCCGCCTCGCCCCGACGACAGACCGAACGAAAGACAAAGACCATGGCCGACATCATGACGCCCGCCCTGGGCGAATCCGTCACCGAAGCGACGGTCGCCCGCTGGACCAAGAAGCCGGGTGAGGCGGTCAAGAAGGACGAGATCCTCGTCGAGCTCGAGACCGACAAGGTCAGCCTCGAAGTGGCCTCGCCGGCCGATGGCGTGCTGGAGAGCATCGCCGCCGCCGACGGCGAGACGGTCGTTCCCGGCGCTCTGCTGGGCAAGGTGACCGCCGGCGCCGCGGCGTCCGCCGCGCCTGCCGCCGCCGCCCCCAAGGCCGCTGAACCCGCGCCGGCTCCGGCTCCGGCCGCCGCTCCCGCCGCTCCGACGCCCGCGCCGGCCGCCAGGGCCGAAGCCGCGCCGCTCAGCCCGTCGGTGCAGCGCATCGTCACCGAGACCGGCCTGAACCCGACCACGGTCGCCGGCACCGGCAAGGACGGCCGCATCACCAAGGGCGACGCCCTCGCCGCGCTGGAGGCTCGCGCCGCCGCTCCCGCTCCGGCCGCCGCGCCCGCCGCGCCCCGCGCCATCCACGAGCGCGAGGACCGGGTGAAGATGACCCGCCTGCGCCAGACCATCGCCCGCCGGCTGAAGGAGGCGCAGAACAACGCCGCCATGCTGACGACCTTCAACGAGGTCGACATGACGGCGGTCATGGCCCTGCGCAACGCCTACAAGGACCCGTTCGAGAAGAAGCACGGGGTGAAGCTCGGCTTCATGAGCTTCTTCGTGAAGGCCTGCATCGCGGGCCTGAAGGCCATTCCGGACGTCAACGCCGAGATCGACGGCACGGACCTGATCTACAAGAACCACTATGACATCGGCGTCGCCGTCGGCACCGAGAAGGGCCTCGTTGTCCCCGTGGTGCGCGACGCCGACGCCATGGACCTGGCCGAGATCGAGAAGGCCATCGGCGCCCTGGGCAAGAAGGCCCGCGACGGCCAGCTGACCATCGAGGACATGCAGGGCGGCACCTTCACCATCTCCAACGGCGGGGTCTACGGCTCGCTGATGTCGACGCCGATCCTCAACGCGCCGCAGTCGGGCATCCTGGGCATGCACAAGATCCAGGAGCGGCCGATGGTCGTGAACGGCCAGATCGTCATCCGCCCGATGATGTACCTGGCGCTCAGCTACGATCACCGCGTGGTCGACGGCCAGGGCGCGGTGACCTTCCTGGTCAAGGTCAAGGAAGCCCTGGAAGATCCGCAGCGCCTGCTGCTGGACGTCTAGGCGCTTGGCCAGGGACCGGCTCTTCCTGCTGGCGCCCGGGTTCGACAAGGACGGGACACCGTCCTTCTGCGGCCCCTGCGCGATGGTCGAGGGCTTCCTCGGCTACTTCCCGCAGGTCCGCGAGTCGCTCGACATCGTCTACTACCCGTTCCCGCGCCCGCGCGCGGCGATCGTCGCCCTGGTCGGCGAGGACAATCAGAGCATGCCGGTGCTGGTGCTGAACGGGCCATCGGACCATCCCGATGCGCAGCAGGCGAACGGCAACTGGTTCGTGATCGACCCCAAGCCGATCTGCCGGTTCCTCGCCCATCGCCACGGCCTGCCGGTTCCGCTCGGCTGATCGGGGGCTGGACGTCGGGATAGTCCCGGACGAGGCTGGCTCCCGGAGGTCACCATGGCCCTTGTCGAAGCTGCACGGTTTCACACGCTCTCGGAGGCGCACGTCGCCGCCTCGGTCCTGCGTTCGGCCGGCATTGTCGCGTCGATCGCCGACGCCCACTACGGCAGCGTCTTCTGGACCGAGCAGCGGGCGCTGGGCGGCTATCGGCTTAGCGTCGCCGACGAGGATCTCGCCGACACGATTGACATCCTGCGCGCGCCGCCCCTCGACGAACCCCTCGACGAACCCCTCGACGAGCCCCTGCCGACCGGGAACCGGATCGTCGCCGGAGCGCTGGCCCTGACCCTTGGCCCCGCCGCCGGCTGGCTGGCGACCCGACGCGGCGCCGGAACTTCCCTTTCGGATCGCCCGTTGGAGGCCCTGAAGGCCATGCTGCTCGTCGCCGGCGCCGGCGGGCTGGCGGTGGCCGGCGTCTATTTCGCGGTCCGCATCCTCGTCGAGCTCCTGACCAACCCGCCCTAGCGCGCTTGCTACCGCCGCCCTCCCGCGCCTAGGCTGCCCGCGAAACGGGACGGACGCTCATGCCAAGGCAAGGACCCGAAGGAAGACGGTCGGGGCGCGGCCCGGCGCCTGTCCTCGTCTTGCCAGTCCCTACCGCCCCCTGTCTGGTTCCGGCGCCTGCCGCCGGACCAGCTTCGAGCACGGCCAAAAGTTGATGCGTGACACGCCCGGCAACACCGACATCGTATCCAGAGGCGGCGGCTTCAGCTGGCCCTGGACCCGTGCGCAGGACGTCAACATCGGCTCTGGCGCGCGGACCGAGAACAGCACCGTCAACCTCGGTTCGATGGCCCGTGTCGAGAACAGCACCGTCAACGCCGAGCCCTCCGGCCGCGCGCGCCGGGCCGATCGCCGCCGCGAGCAGGCGACGGAGGTCGATGGCGACTCCGGCGTGGCCGGCTGGAAGGGCTTCATCGTCACGGCGGTCGTCCTGGCCGCCATGGTGTTTCACGCCCTGCCGCATATCGGCCAGTTCGCCGGCTTCTCGCCGGTCGAGATGCGCGCCTTCCTCGCGCTGGTCGGCGGCAACATCCCGGCGGTCGGGGACTTCGACGCCGCGCGCTGGCTGGTCCCGGCCGTGGCCGGCTGGATGTGGCAGCCGCTCGCCGCGGGCATCGGGGCGGGGCTCCTGCGGCTGGTGGCGCTGAACGCCGCGAAGACAAATCCGCTGTCGGCGATCTGGATCGCCGCCGCGGCCCTGGCCGTTGACGCCGCCACCTGGCTGTTCGTGGGTCTGACCCTCTGGGGCGCGGCCTTCTCGGCGACCGAGGGCGAGGCGGTGATCACCCTGCTGAAGGTCGAAGCCGGCGCGCTGCTGGTCCTTTTCGTCCTCCTCCGCCGGAGCGGCCGCAACCGGCCGGGCCGGAACGACGCTGTTCAGAATGGCGACGACTGACGCCTTCCGGGTTGGCGAAGCCGGATTTCCGGGTCTCTTGTGTTGACCTAGGGGTGAGACGCCTTAAACCGCCTCGCGAACGGGCGCCCGAACGCCCATATGTCCGGACATCATCGACACAAGGCGGCTCCATCCCATGGCCCAGTACGACGTCATCATCATCGGCGGCGGTCCCGGCGGCTACAACGCGGCGATCCGCGCCGGCCAGCTGGGCCTGAAGGTCGCCGTGGTCGAGGGCCGCGAGACGCTGGGCGGCACCTGCCTGAACGTCGGCTGCATGCCGTCCAAGGCGCTGCTGCACGCCTCCGAGCTTTACGCCGCCGCGACCGGCGAGGAGTTCGCCAAGCTGGGCATCGAGGTGAAGCCCAAGCTGAACCTGGCCCAGATGATGGCCCAGAAGTCCGAGAGTGTGACCGCCCTGACCAAGGGCATCGAGTTCCTGTTCAAGAAGAACAAGGTCGAGTGGATCAAGGGCTGGGGCCGTATCGACGGACCCGGCAAGGTCATCGTCACCGCCCCGCACGGCGCGGAGATGACCTACGAGGCCAAGAACATCATCATCGCCACCGGTTCGGAGCCCACCCCGCTGCCCGGCGTCGAGGTCGACCACAAGCGCATCGTCGATTCGACCGGCGCCCTGGCGCTGCCGGAAGTGCCCAAGTCGCTGGTCGTCATCGGCGCCGGCGTCATCGGGCTGGAGCTCGGCTCGGTCTGGCGCCGCCTCGGCGCCGAGGTCACCGTGGTCGAGTTTCTCGACCGCATCGTGCCGGGCATCGACGAGGAGACCGCCAAGACCTTCCAGCGCTCGCTGACCAAGCAGGGCATCAAGTTCAAGCTCGGCTCCAAGGTCACCGGCGCCAGGTCCATGGGCAAGGCCGTCGAGCTGACCGTCGAGCCTGTGGCCGGCGGCGAGGCCGAGCTGCTGACGGCCGACTACGTGCTCGTGGCCATCGGCCGCCGGCCCTACACCAAGGGGCTGGGCCTGGAGACGGTCGGCATCACGCCCGACAAGCGCGGCGTCATCGCCAATGATCACTTCAAGACCGGCGTCGGCGGCGTCTGGGTGGTCGGCGACGTGACCAGCGGCCCGATGCTGGCCCACAAGGCCGAGGACGAGGGCGTGGCCTGCGTCGAGCTGATCGCCGGCAAGGCGGGCCATGTGAACTACGGCCTGATCCCGGGCGTCATCTACACCGCCCCGGAAGTAGCGACGGTCGGCAAGACCGAGGAGGAGCTGAAGGCCGAGGGCGTCGCCTACAAGGTCGGCAAGTTCCCGTTCAGCGCCAACAGCCGCGCCAAGATCAACCATGAGGGCGAGGGCTTCGTGAAGGTGCTGGCCGACGCGAAGACCGACCGCATCCTGGGCGTCCACATGATCGGCCCCAACGTCGGCGACATGATCGCCGAATACTGCGTGGCCATGGAGTTCGGCGGCGCGTCCGAGGACGTGGCCCGCACCTGTCACCCCCACCCGACCCGCTCCGAGGCCCTGCGCCAGGCGGCCATGGGCGTCGAAGGCTGGACGATGCAGGCCTGATTTCGGCCTGCGGGACCACGACAGCGGGCTCCAGTTTCCGGACTGGAGCCCGTTTTCGTTGCGGACGGTCCCGCCGCCGCCCTACGCTGCCGGAAAAGGCAGGGAGCGGGCGAGATGACGGACGGCAAGACCTACAGGGATCCGGAGATCGGCGCGGTGCGCGCCCTGCTGGCCTCGATGCCGGCGGCCGAGGAAGGCTCTGGCGACTGGACCGCCCGTCGGGCCGGGATCGATGGGTTCGGCGACATGACGCCGCTGCCGGAGGGCCTGACCGTCGAGGCCATCGGTATCGCCGGCCTGCCCGCCGAGCTCCTGACCCCGGCCGACGCCGATCCGGCCCGGGCGCTGCTCTACCTGCACGGCGGCGGCTACTGCATCGGCAGCCCGCGCAGCCATCGGGGCCTCGCCGCCAACCTGGCGGCCGCCATCGGCGTTCCCTGCCTGTTGCCGGACTACCGGCTGGCGCCCGAGCATCGCTTCCCCGCCGCCGTGGACGACGCGGTGAAGGCCTATCGCCACCTGCTGGGGGAGGGGATCGAGCCGGGCCGCATCGTCATCGCCGGCGACTCGGCGGGCGGCGGCCTGACCATCGCCGCGGCCATCGCTATTCGCGACAGCGGCCTGCCGCAGCCCGGCTGTCTGTTCGCCATCAGCCCCTGGGTCAACCTTGGCCAGTCGGGGACCGCCTACGCCGCCGTGCTCGACGACCCGATGCTGAGCCGCGAGGGCCTGCAGGACTTCGCCGACGCCTATCTGCAGGGCGAGGGACCCGGCCATCCGCTGGCCAGCCCGGCGCTGGGCGACCTTCACGGCCTGCCGCCGATGCTGCTGCACGCCGGCGGGGCGGAGATCCTGGCTTCCGACACCACCCTGCTGGCCGAACGCGCGGGCCTGGCCGGCGTCGAGGTCCGCGCCGAGATCTGGCCGGAGATGATCCACGTCTGGCACGCGTTCGCGCCCTGGCTCGGCGCGGGCCGGCGAGCGATCGACGAGGCGGCGGTGTGGGTGAAGGGGAAGCTGGCGGCTTAGTTTCTCCACCCGTCATCCTCGCCCCTGTGGCGAGGACCCCTCAATCAGCCTCCACGTGAGAGCGTGATCACATCCGCACCTGCGAACCGACACAGGGGTCCT
>JAUSPV010000199.1 GCA_030652755.1 Caulobacter sp.
GGCGGCATCGCCTCGACCAACGGCGGCGACGGCGGCGCGGGCGGCGCGCCGGGCGGCGGCGGGGGAGGGGGCGGCGCCAGCCGGGACACCCACACCTCCGGCGCGGGCGGCGCCGGGGCCCGCGGCGAAGTCTGGATCATCGCGATCGGTTGAGAGACGGGAGAGAGACAATGGACATCATCACCACCACCGCCGGTCTGGCCGGCACGGGCCTGGCCGGCGGCGCGCTGGGCGCGGCCTTCGGCGCCCTGGGCTCGGCCCTCAATCGCGGGCTGGCGATCTTCGAGACCCGCGAGAAGCGCAAGGATCGCCAGCTCGAGATGGCGCACGAGAAGGATCGCTGGACCCACGATATCCAGCTGGCCGCCGATCAGCGCGAGGGCAAGGCCGAGGCCGCCCGCCAGGCGCTGGCGCGCACCCAGGCCCAGGGCTCATGGGCAGGCCTCGCCGAGTCGGTCCGGGCCGAGGCGGGCATCGTCTCGACCTGGCCATGGGTGACGGCGGTTCGCGCCCTGACGCGGCCGGCGCTGACGCTGCTGCTCTGGCTGCTGTTCGCGATGCTGTTCCTGTCGGCGGTCGGCGGCGCGCTGGAGGCGGAGACCGCCGCCGGCGTGGTGCGGACGGCGGTGGAGACCATCGCCTTCTCGGCCTCCACGGCCCTGGCCTGGTGGTTCGGCGACCGCGCGCCCCGTCGCGAGGGATAGCCTTGGCGGGCGGCGCATCCGCGCTAGGTTCATGCTGAACGCAGGGAGAAACCCGTGACCAGCTGGATCGCCGCCTACATCTCCGCCGGCCTCGTTTTCGCGGGCCTCGACGCCCTCTGGCTTGGGGTCATAGCCCGCCGGCTCTACCAGGACTCGTTCGGCGCCATGCTGCTGGAAAAGCCGAACATGACGGCGGCGGTCATCTTCTACGGCCTCTATCTGTTGGGCATCGTGTTCTTCGTGATCAAGCCGGCGCTGGAGACCGGCTCCTGGAAGACGGTGCTGGTCCACGGCCTGCTGTTCGGGCTGATCGCCTACGCGACCTACGACCTGACCAACCTGGCCACCCTCAAGGGCTTCCCGGCCAATGTGGTCCTGCCGGATCTGGCCTGGGGCATGGTCGTGACCACGGCGGCGGGCTTCGCCGGCTGGGCGGCGGCGAGCCGGTTCAGCTGAACAGGTCGGGCCGGCGCGCCCGCAGGGCTTGCGCCAGCACCCGGGTCTTGGCGTCGGACGGGATATCCGCCCGCTCGCAGAGATCCCACAGCGCGTCGAGCGGCGTCTCGACCACGGTGATGTTCTCGTTCTCGCTCTCCAGTCCGCCGCCGGCGCCGGTGCGCTGGGCGTCGTCATAGGCGGCCAGGAACAGGTCGATCCGTTCGGTCGTGGTGCCGGGCGACATCCAGATGGCGCCGGCGGGCTCGAGGTCGGCGATCTCCAGGCCGGCTTCCTCGACCAGTTCCCGCCGGGCGCAGTCGGCGGCGTCCTCGCCGGCCTCGATGATCCCGGCCGGGGCCTCCAGGACCGGCGCCCCGCCCGCGAAGCGGATCGCCGCCCGCGGCATGGTCACCAGCAGCGCCATCCGGGTCCCGGGATTGTACGGCAGCACCGCCACGGCCCGGCCGTGGTCCTCGACGTAGCGCTCGTAGGTCACGCCGTCCGGACCGGCCAGGCCGACCAGATGCAGGTCCATCCAGCCCGAATGGACCGTGCGAACGGGCATGTCGGCCGGCGGCGCGCCGCCATCCTTTCGAAGCCTTGTCATGGGAATCTGATGTTCCGATTCTCCAGACCTCCCAAGCCGCCAGGCCCGGGCGGGAGGCCCCAAACGCAACAGCCCCGGGCGCATGGCGCTCGGGGCTGTGTCGTCGTTTCGAAGGTGGTGCCGCCGGGCAGGATTGAACTGCCGACCTCAGCCTTACCAAGGATGCGCTCTACCACTGAGCTACGGCAGCAGGCCATTTTGCGTCGGGGGCGTATGGGCACCCCGCGGTTGGTTGTCAAGCAAAGCCGGGGGGCGCTAATGCCACAAGATGGCCGATGCGACGAAAGAGACCCGCGAGGAGCGGCTGGCGAAGGCGCTGAGGGCGAATCTCGCCCGTCGCAAGGCGCGCGACCGCGCCGCCGTCGAGCCGCCGCCCGCCGCGGACGCCAAGACCGACTAGCCCGCCTTCTTCCACACCTTCGCGAGCGCCGCGTCGCGGCCGCAGCCGATGCGGTACATGCGATAGCGCGCGGGGTTTTTGGTGTGGAAGTCCTGATGCGCCGCCTCCGCCGCGTAGAAGGGCGCGGCGGGCAGGATACGCGTCGCGACCGGGCCGGGCAGCGCGCCGCTTTTGGCGAGCGCCGCCTTCGACGCCTCGGCGGCGGCGCGCTGGTCGGGCGTCACGAAAATGGCGGTGCGGTAGTTGGCGCCCTGGTCGCAGAACTGGCCATCGGGATCGGTCGGATCGATCGACCGCCAATAGGCATCGAGCAGCCGGGCATAGCTGACCTTGCGGGGATCATAGACCACGCGCACCGCCTCGAGGTGGCCTGTGTCGCTCGACACCACTTGCGCATAGCTCGGATTGGCGACCTTGCCGCCGCTGAATCCCGAGGTGGTCGAGATCACGCCCGGCACCTTGTCGAAGGCGACTTCGGTGCTCCAGAAACAGCCGCCGGCGAACACCGCCACCGCGGTCGCGGCGGGGGCGGCCTGCCCGGCGATGCTGGTGAGCAACGCGGCGACGGCGATCGACAGCTTGCGCATCACGCCTTCTCCGCGGGAATGAACTTCATCGCGTCGCCGTTCATGCAGTAGCGCAGGCCGGT
>JAUSPV010000210.1 GCA_030652755.1 Caulobacter sp.
GGGCCAGGGTGCGACCCGAGCCGTCGATGGGCGTGGCCATCGCCCGCTCGACCAGCCGCCGGGCGGCGGCCTCGTTGCCGGCCGCCTGCAACAGCAGGACCCGGGCCAGCGCGGCCGAGAAGCTTTCGAAGCAGGGATACACACTCTTTATCGACAGCCGATCCTTTCACTTCGCGAAAAGAAGTGTGCGTCCCCTTCACCTGCCACCAGCCTTCCCACCCTTCGCCTCGGCATCGCCATGCCCTATATCCCCCGCCATGCGCCGCTTCGCCTTCACCGACCCCGACTTCGCCGCCACCTTCCGCGCCTTCCTCGAGGAGCGCCGGGGATCGCCCGCTGACGTCGACGCCGCCGCCGCCGAGGTGCTGGCGGCCGTCAAAGCGCGCGGGCTGGAAGCGGTCCTCGACTACAGCCGCAAGTTCGACCGCGCCGACCTGACGGCCGAGACCATCCGCGTCACGCCCGAGGAGATCGAGGCCGGCGCCGCCGCCTGCGCGGCCGACGTGCGCGAGGCCATCGCCTTCGCCGCCGCCCGCATCCGCGCCTATCACACCCGCCAGCGGCCGGCCGACCAGGCCTGGACCGACGAGGCCGGGGTGGCGCTGGGCTGGCGCTGGACGCCGATCGAGGCGGTCGGGGTCTATGTGCCCGGCGGCCGGGCGGCCTATCCCTCGACCGTGCTGATGAACTGCGTCCCGGCCCAGGTCGCCGGCGTCGACCGCATCGCCATGGTCACCCCGCCCGGCAAGCTGCAGCCCGCCGTGCTGGCGGCGGCCAGGGAGGCCGGCGTCAGCGAGATCTGGCGCATCGGCGGGGCCCAGGCCGTCGCGGCGCTGGCCTATGGCGCCGGACCGATCCTGCCGGTCGACAAGATCGTCGGGCCGGGCAACGCCTATGTCACCGCCGCCAAGCGCCGTCTGTACGGCGTGGTCGGCATCGACGCCCTGGCGGGACCGTCGGAGATCGTGGTCGTCGCCGACAGGGACAACAATCCCGACTGGATCGCCGCCGACCTGCTGTCCCAGGCCGAGCACGATCCCGCAGCCCAGTCGATCCTGATCACCGATGATGAGGCCTTCGCCGCCGCCGTCGAGGCCGCGGTCGAGCGGCTGCTGGGCGAAATCAGCACCGGCGAGGACGCCGCCGCCTCCTGGCGCGACCACGGCGCGGTGATCATCGCGCCGCTCTCCGAAAGCCCGGGCCTCGTCGACCTGATCGCGCCCGAGCACGTCGAGTTCTGCACCGCCGACCCCGAAGCCCTGTCCGACCGGGTGCGGCACGCCGGGGCCATCTTCCTGGGCCGCTACACGCCCGAGGCCATCGGCGACTATGTGGCCGGCTCCAACCACGTGCTGCCGACCAGCCGGGCGGCGCGCTTCCAGTCGGGCCTGTCGATCTTCGACTTTCTCAAACGCACCTCGATCGTGAAGTGCGACGCGGCCGCGTTCGGCATCCTGGGGCCGCACACCGCCGCCCTGGCGCGCGCCGAGGGGTTGCCGGCGCACGCGCTCAGCGCCGCGATCCGGTTGCCCAAATGACACGGCGTCCTTCGAGACGCGGCCAATAGGCCGCTCCTCAGGATGACGAACGGGGTCGGCTTGCTCTAAAGCACAGGGAGCATGACCGACGACCGCGCCGCCCACCGCCTGCAGAGCATCGAGATCGACGAGGCGTCTCTCGCCGCTGTCTCGCGCGACCAGGAGCAGGAGCGGCAGATCGCCATCTTCGATCTGGTCGAGGACAACTATTTCCAGCCCGTGGGCGCGACGGCCGGCCCCTATGACCTGAAGATCGCGCTGATCGAGAACCGGCTGGCGCTGCACATCACCGGGGCCGACACCGGCTTTGACCAGATCCACCTGTTGTCGCTGTCGCCGTTCCGGGGCGTGATCCGCGACTACTTCATGGTCTGCGAGAGCTACTACCAGGCGATCCGCAACGCGACGCCGGCCCAGATCGAGGCGCTGGATATGGGCCGGCGCGGCCTGCACAACGAGGGCTCCTCGCTGCTGCAGGCCCGGCTCGAGGGCAAGGTGAAGACCGACCTCGACACCGCACGACGCCTGTTCACCCTGGTCTGCGCCCTGCACTGGCGAGGCTGAGGACCGGTGGAGGGGCTTCCCGGCGCGGTTCTGTTCGCCTGCAACTTCAACCGGGTCCGGTCGCCGATGGCCGAGGCGCTGATGAAGATGGCCTTCGGCTCGCGGGTGTTCGTCGACAGCGTCGGCCTCAAGCGCGAGCCGGGCGAGACGGAGGTCGATCCCTTCGCCCTGGCGGTCATCGACGAGCTGGGCGGCGACCTGCACGGCTTCAGGCCCAAGACCTTCGACGACCTGGAGGACGATTCCTTCGATCTGGTCATCTCCCTGACGCCCGAGGCGCAGCACCGGGCCGTCGAGCTGTCGCGGGGCAGGGCGGTCGACATCGAGTACTGGCCAACCCACGACCCGACCCTGGCCGAGGGCAGCCGCGAGCAGCGGCTGGACGCCTATCGCGAGGTCCGCGACCAGCTGGCCCGGCGGATTCGCGAGCGTTTCGGCAAGGCATCGACGTTCGGGGGGTAGACGCGCTATAGAGAGATTTCTGGAGCCGCGGCTCGCGACCCGAATCGACTTCGGCGCGGGCCGTTTTGCTTATTTCGCGCTCCGCGTGACCCTAACGAGAGGCCGTATGGCTAAAGAAGAACTTCTGGAGTTTCCGGGTACGGTCAGCGAGCTGCTGCCCAACGCCACCTTCCGCGTGAAACTCGAAAACGACCACGAGATCATCGCCCACACCGCCGGCAAGATGCGCAAGAACCGCATCCGCGTGCTGGCCGGCGACAAGGTGCTGGTCGAGATGACGCCCTACGATCTGACCAAGGGCCGCATCACATACCGCTTCAAGTGAGCAGGCCGGCCGGCGCGCTGGTCCTGGCCAGCGCCAGCCCCAGGCGCCTGGAACTGCTCCGCCAGGTCGGCATCGAGCCCGACCTCGTAGATCCCGCCGACATCGACGAGACGCCACAGCGTGACGAGACGCCGCGCCGCCTGGTCGCGCGCCTGGCCATCGGCAAGGCCCAGGCGGTGTCCGCCCGGCATCCCGCCGCCCATGTGCTGGCCGCCGACACCATCGTCGCCGTGGGCCGCCGCATTCTCGGCAAGCCCGACGACGAGGCAGACGCCCGGCGCATGCTCACCCTGCTGTCGGGACGGCCGCACAAGGTGCTGACCGGCGTGGCGGTGATCGCGCCCGAAGGCCGCACGGCTTCTCGGGTCGTCGAGAGCCGCATCACCTTCAAGCGGATCACCGACCGGGAGCTGGACGCCTTCATCGCCGGCGGCGACTGGACCGACGCCTCGGGGGGCTACAAGATTCACAGGCTGGCGGGCGCCTTCGTCACCGACATCAGCGGCTCCTACACCTCGGTGGTCGGGCTGCCGCTCTATGAGACTCTCAACCTGCTGGGCGGGCTGGGCTGGCGCGGGGGGCCAGGCGCATGAGCGGACGGGCCTTCTTTATTGACCGGTGCATCGGCGAGACGCGCGGCGTGGTGACGCTGGACGGGCGTCCGGAGCGGCTGCTGATCGCGCGCGACGGCGAGGCGGCCACCACCCTGCTGGGCGCGCGGTGCGTCGCGCGGGTGCGGACGGTCGACAAGGCCATCGGCGCCGCCTTCCTCGACCTGCCGGGCGGGGAGGAGGCGCTCTTGTCCCTGCGCCCTGACGAAACGCCGCCGGTGCGCGGCGCGGCGGTCGAGGTCGAGATTCGCACCGAATCGCGGCGTGACAAGCTGGCCACCGTCCGGCTGATCGGCGAGGCGAAGGGCGAACCCCGTATTCTGGAGGCGGCGCCCGACATCGAGGCCGAGCTCCGCGCCCTGGCCAAGGACGGCAAGCTGGTCGAGGGCTACGGCGCCCGCGAGGCCGCTGACGCCGCCCAGGCCGAGGCTCTGGAGACGATCCACGCCCTGCCCGGCGGCGGCAACATCGCCATCGAGCCGACCCGCGCCCTGATCTCCATCGACGTCGACCTCGGCGGGCGAGGGGGCTCGGACACCAAGCGCGCGGCGCGGCAGGCCAACCTGACGGCGCTGGGCATGGCCGCCCGGCTTCTGCGCCTCAAGGGCCTGGGCGGACTGGTGATCTTCGACCTGGTCGGGCGGGGGCATGACGGCAAGGCCATCGACGGGGCGGCGCGGGCGGCCTTCGGGCCCGACAACCCCGGCGTGGCCATCGACAAGATCAGCCGCTTCGGCACCCTGACCCTCACGGTTCCCCGTCGGCGACGGCCGGTGCTTGACGTTCTGGTCGGCGCGGACGGCGCTCTGTCGCCCCTGACCGGCGCGCTGGATCTGGCCCGCGCCTTCGAGCGCCAGGGCCGCGCCGCGCCGGGCGGACGGCTGGTCGGACTGGCCTCGCCGGCCGTGCTGGCCGCGTTCGAGCCGCTGGCGCCGGCCCTGGCCGACCGCCTGGGCGCCCGATTCTCCGTCGAGGCCCGCGAAGGCTGGCCGGCGGACCGCCACGACGTGATGACGCGATGAGCGCCGGCTGCGCGATTTGCGGCAGGCCGATGGCCCCCGAGTACCGGCCCTTCTGCTCGAAGCGCTGCGCCAACGTCGACCTGCAGCGGTGGCTGGGCGGCGTCTACGCCATCCCGGCCGTCGAGGATGACGAGTCCGACAGCGCCCCCGTCACGGAAAACGACGAGCCGTAGCGGTCCCCGCTGGACTTGCCCAAACGGCTCTTCTATAGACGCCACCTCCCGCGATTGGCGGGCCCCGCGTTGGCCTCGGCCTGGGTAGCTCAGTTGGTAGAGCAGCGGATTGAAAATCCGCGT
>JAUSPV010000238.1 GCA_030652755.1 Caulobacter sp.
GCGGTGGTGGGGCAGCGCGGGCGCCGGACGATTGACCGCCGTGCGCAGCGCCCGATCCTGACACCCCGGCGCCGGCCCCTCCGACCTCGCTCCGCGAGGCCACCTCCCCGCTCGCTTCGCTCCGGAGAGGAAGGGAATGACCCGATGGGGACACGCACTGAAGTGCATGTCCCCGTCCCAGTTGCTATATCCCTCGCATGATCGACGACCTCTACAGCGCCAAGGTCCTGTCCCTGACCGCGAACATCCCGCGGATCGGGCGGTTGGCCGCGCCGCAGGGGTCGTCGGAGAAGGTGGCCAAGCTTTGCGGCAGCCGGATCGTCGTCGACATCGCGCTGGACGCCGACGGCCGGGTCGCCGACTTCGCCCAGGACGTGAAGGCCTGCGCCCTGGGCCAGGCGGCGGCCTCGGTGCTGGGCGCCAATGTCATCGGGGCCGGGGTTGACGAAATCGCAACCGCGCGCGATCAGCTTGCCGCGATGCTCAAGTCCGGCGGCCCCGCGCCGACCGGACGTTTTGAGGACCTGGCCGTGCTGGCGCCCGTGAAGGACTACCCCGCCCGTTACGCTTCGACGCTTCTGGCGTTCGAGGCCGCGGTGGAGGCTGCCCGCCAGGCCGCGACTCGAACTAGCGGCGCCGACGCGGCTTGATCGCGCGCGCTGGCGCGTCGATAAGCGCCGGGACCCGTTCACCCACCCTCGCGTCGGCATGACCCTTTACGAACGCAGCGTTACGCTGGCGCACCGCGCCTACAAGCTCACGCTGTCCCCGTTGATCGGACGCCAGTGCCGCTTTCTGCCGACCTGTTCGGACTATGCGCGCGAGGCCCTGATCGTGCACGGACCCCTTCACGGCGGCTGGCTCGCCACGAAGCGTCTGTGCAGCTGCCATCCCTGGGGCGGCTCCGGCTTTGATCCGGTCCCGCCACGAAAGTGCGAACCCAAGCCATGATCGACCTGATTTTCCCCGACGGCTCCGTCCGTCAGTATCCGCAAGGCTCCAGCGGCCGCGACGTGGCCACGGCCATCTCGCCCTCGCTGGCCAAGCGCACGCTGCTGGTCCGCCTGAACGGCCAGCTGCTCGACTTCGACCGCCCGCTGCCCGACAGCGGCGGCAAGGTCGAGTTCGTCGACCGGAGCGACCCCGACGCGCTGGACACCATCCGCCACGACACGGCCCACGTGCTGGCGGAAGCGGTGCAGGAGCTGTTCCCCGGCACCCAG
>JAUSPV010000240.1 GCA_030652755.1 Caulobacter sp.
GACACACACTCTTTATCGATATTCGATTTGGGTTACGGTGACGGGTTACGGTGACAGCTTACCAAACAGCTCCGCTTGATCGAGCACCGTATCAATCGGGGACACACACTCATTGTCGAGAAGCAACAAATCGAATATCGATAAAGAGTGTATGTCCCCGTTTCCGACCACGCGGAGCGTCAACCTTCGTCGAAACGGTTACTTCTACCCCTGCTCCGGTCGGAGGCCCGGACGCTCCGCCCCCTCCCCAACCTTCACGGCTCAAACCGCAGGAGGATGCGAAGCCAGGCCCGCTGCCTCACGCCGCCTTCACCGCCCGTCGCCCACTCGACCTCGCGGCGAACCCCCGCTAGCCTCGCGCTCATGTCTGGGGAGCGAGTTCATGACGGTCCTGCGCAGCGTTCTTCTGGCCCTCGTCATCGCGACAGCGGGCGTCGCGGCGGCCGCCGCGAAGCCCGATGAAGCGGCGCTCGTCGCCCAGGCGCAGGCGCGGGGCAAGCTGATCCATGACCTCGACCAGGCCGCCTGGCACAGCACCGACGTGCTCCTCAAGGCGCTGCCCAAGGCGCGGCAGGCCGAGATCAAGGGCTGGGTGGTCGAGCCGGGCGCGGACGGCTCCACCGCGCTCTACTACGGCTACGACGGCGAAACGCCCTACGGCGTGTTCACCGCCGTCTTCCGGGGCGGCAAGGTCGTGTCCTCGCGCGAGATCAAGCCCGCCGACGCCGACTGCGCCCTGACGCCGGTGCAGCAGCGGATGGCGATGGCCCGCAAGGCAGCGACGACGGCGAAGGTCCAGCCCTGCGCCCGGGCGGCGTTCAACACCGTGATCGTTCCGCCGGCCTCGGCGACCAGCCCGGTCGAGGTCTATCTGCTGACGCCTCAGGTCAAGGCGGGCGAGTATCCGTTCGGCGGCCACTACCTGATCACCGTCGACGCCGACGGGAAGATCGCCGCGACCCGGCCGTTCATGAAGAGCTGCATGACCCAGGCCCTTCCGCCCAACGCCGTGGCGGCCATGGTCAGCCATCTGCTCGACCCGGCGCCGACCGAAATCCACGCCTGGCTGGCGCGGTGGATGGGCAAGAGCGTCTATGTGATGGTCGTCGAGCCAGAGCAGCTGTGGGAAGTGACCGCTGGCGGCATACGCAAGGTCGACAGGCCCTGATTGGTCAATGACAACGTGCCTTGAGTTCAAGGGCCAGGCAACAGCGATCGCGGCGCTGGCGATATCAGGACGGAAGCAGGCATCTTGAATGTTGGATTGGATCGAAACTCATCAGGCATTGGCAGCTTGGGTTCAGGCGATTGGAACGCTCGTCGCGCTGACGCTCACTGTGTGGGCGACCATGCATGCCACAGGCCAAGCCAAGAGGATTGCGGCGCGCCCGACAGAGATGTTCCTGCTCAGAATTGATCGCGCGATTAGAAACATGGACCGTTTCTCGGCCAAAATGGCTGATCAGGAGTTCTTGGAGGATGTCGAGGTTTGGACCGGTAATGCGACTGTAGAAATTGGAGCGTTGCTAGCGACACCCCTTGAGGAATGGCCCACCTTCCGTCTCCATGAAGCCGTGGAATATCTACTGAAGGTCTGTAGCCATACTGAGGACAGCGCCGGTATCTGGCATCGAGACCCCCTACCAACAGCCGCTGAAATTGAGCGCGCGCGCGTGGATGTGCAGAGAGGTGTCACTAGTGTGTGGATTGCGACCCGAGATGTACTAAGGGCCCTCCATTCTGCTGCCGATGAACACCACCTCCGAGCAATGAAGGTAGGTTTCGTCAAGTGGCGGCCGGAACGCGGACTAACTGTCGTCTGAGCACGCAGTCCCCATGTCCGAGTTGATCGAATCTGCTTTCACTGGGCCCTGTGGCATCGACTGTGATGGTCTGCTCGCAAAACGAGGATTCCATGCTAGGCTACATCACCCTCGGCACGAACGACCTCGATCGCGCGCTGGCCTTCCATGACGAGGTCCTGGGCCTGCTCGGCGCCAAGCGGATGATGCAGACCGGCGGCGGCTGGAGCTACGGCAGCGATCGCCCGGCGATCGGCATCACCAAGCCCTACGACGGCGAAGCCGCGGTGGCCGGCAACGGCAATATGGCCGCCCTGACCGCACCGGACCGCGCCACCGTGGACGCCGTGCATGCCAAGGCCCTGGAACTGGGCGGAACCTGCGAGGGCGCGCCGGGCGAGCGGATGCCGACCTTCTACGGCGCCTACTTCCGCGACCTGGACGGCAACAAGTTCTGCGTCTTCAAGTTCGGCTGACGCCGGCAAAGGCGGAGCCGTTTGCGCGGCTCCGCCTGATCGCGTCTACCCCGCCGCGTCCAGCGCCTGGGCCAGATCGGCGAGGATGTCGTCGATGTGCTCCAGCCCGACCGACAGCCGCACATAGCCCTCCGTCACCCCGGTCGCGGCCTGATCCTCTGCCGACAGCTGGGAGTGGGTCGTGCTGGCCGGGTGGATGGCCAGGCTGCGCGCGTCGCCGATGTTGGCCACGTGATAGAGCAGCTTCAGGGCGTCGATGAAGCGGCGGCCGGCCTCGCGGCCGCCGGCCAGCTCGAACCCGACCAGGCCGCCGTAGCCGCCCTTCAGGGTGCGGTCGGCCCGCTCGCGCTGGACGCCGGTCTGCTGCGAGGGGTGGATGACCTGGGTGACGCCTTCGCGGCCCTTCAGGAAGTCGACCACCGCCTGGGCGTTTTCGGAGTGGCGCGCGATCCGCAGCGGCAGGGTCTCGACGCCCTGCAGGATCTGGAAGGCGTTGAACGGCGACAGCGCCGAGCCGAGGTCGCGCAGCAGGATGGTGCGGGCGCGCAGGATGAAGGCGATCGGGCCCAGCGGCCTGGCCGCCTCCGCCCAGACCGCGCCGTGATAGCTGGGGTCGGGGGTGTTGAAGAGCGGCTGGCGCTCGGGCACCGCGCCCCAGTCGAAGGTCCCGCCCTCGATCAGGGCGCCGCCGATCGAGGTGCCGTGGCCGCCGATGTACTTGGTGGTCGAATAGACCACGATGGCCGCGCCGTGGTCGAACGGCCGGGCCAGCAGCGGGGCGGCGGTGTTGTCGACGATCAGCGGGATGCCCAGCGGCCGGCCGATGGCGGCGACCTCGGCGATCGGGAACACCGCCAGCTTCGGGTTGGGCAGGGTCTCGGCGTAGTAGGCGCGGGTGCGCTCGTCGGTGGCCCGGGCGAAGGCCTGTGGGTCGGTGGGGTCGACGAACCGCACCTCGATGCCGAAGCCCTTCAGGGTGTTGGCGAACAGGTTCCAGGTGCCGCCGTAGAGGTCGGTCGAGCTGACGATGTTGTCGCCGGCCTGGGCCAGGTTCTGGATGGCGAAGGCCGAGGCTGCCTGGCCGGACGCGACGGCCAGCGCCGCCGCCCCGCCCTCGAGCGCCGCCAGACGCTGCTCGAGGATGTCGGTCGTGGGGTTGCCCAGCCGGGTGTAGATGTTGCCCAGCTCCTTGAGCGCGAACAGGTTGGCGGCGTGCTCGGTGTCGCGGAACTGGTACGACGTGGTCTGGTAGATCGGCGGCGCCACCGATCCGGTCGCCGGATCGGCCCGCCAGCCGGCGTGCAGGGCCAGGGTCTCGGGATGCAGGGAACGGTCGGACATGGGGCGACTCCGGTAGCGAAGGGGACACTGTCTATAAGCCCCGACCGCGCCGGACCAAGGCGCCAGATGTCATTGACCCCCGTGAAGGAAATCTGCCTCGCGGCCGGAACTCCAACCGAAAACGGCCGGCGCGGGTCGCCCCACGCCGGCCGCTTCGTCGGGACGCCGATGTCACCTACAGCTTCACCGGCTCCATCTTCGGAGACAGCAGGTGAACCACGCCGAGGGCCAGCAGATAGGCGCTGGCGGCGATGACGAAGATCGGCGTGTAGGTGCCGATGGTGTCCAGCACCCAGCCGGCGTACTTGGCCATGGCCATGCCGCCGATGGCGCCGACCATGCCGCCGATGCCGATCACCGACCCCACCGCCGAGCGCGGGAACACGTCGCCGGGCAGGGTGTAGAGGTTGGCGCTGAAGCCCTGGTGGGCGGCCGTGGCCAGACCGATGATGCCGACCGCGACCCACAGGTTGTCGGCCAGGGCGGCGAAGCCCACGGGCAGGGCGCAGAGGGCGCAGATCAGCATGGCGGTCTTGCGGGCCCGGTTGAGGCTCATGCCGCGCTTCATCATCGTCGAGGACAGCCAGCCGCCGCCGACGCTGCCGACGTCCGACAGCAGGTAGATGGCGACCAGCGGCGGGCCGAAGGTCTTCAGGTCAAGGCCGTAGCGCTTGCCCAGGAAGTCCGGAAGCCAGAACAGGAACATCCACCAGATCGGATCGATCAGGAACTTGCCCAGCGCATAGGCCCAGGTCTCGCGCTTGGTCAGCAGCTTCGTCCAGGCGACCTTCTCGACCGGATCGGCGGGGTCCTGCTCAATGTAAGCCAGTTCGGCGGCCGAGACCTTCTTGTGCTCGCGCGGCCGGCGATAGACGATCAGCCAGATCGGCAGCCAGATCAGGCCGGCCACGCCGGTGATGATGAAGGCCATCTCCCAGCCCCAGGCGATGGTGATGGCCGGGATGACCAGCGGGGTGACGATGGCCCCGATGTTGGTGCCGGCGTTGAAGATGCCGGTGGCGAAGGCGCGCTCCTTCTTGGGGAACCACTCGGTCACCGCCTTGATGCCGCCCGGAAAGCCGCCGCCCTCGCCGACGCCCAGCGCGACCCGGGCGAAGATGAAGCCGTTCAGACCCTTTGCGCCGGCGTGGGCGATGTGGGCGATCTGCCAGATGAAGAAGGCCAGGCCGAAGCCCCAGCGGGCGCCCAGCCGGTCCATCACCCGCCCGAACACCAGGTAGGAGACCGCGTAGGAGGCCTGGAACCAGAACACCAGGTTGGCGTAGTCGCTCTCGTTCCAGCCGAACTCCGCCGACAGGGTCGGCTTGAGGATGCCGATCGTCTGGCGGTCGACGTAGTTGATCACCATCGCGAAGAACAGCAGCGTGACAACCACCCAGCGGGTGTTGCCAACGCGGACTCCGGGCGGAACCTGGGTGTCGGTGGTCATGCGTCGCTCCCTATCGAACGGCCGGTCTTGCGTCTTCCGCTGCGCAGAAGATCTCGCCGTGCTCGCCGAAACTGATGCGGGCGCGCTGGCCCGCGTTGATCTCATGGATGCCGGTCGCCGCGCCGGTGGTCACGTACATGCCGGCCTTCAACGGCCGGCCGCGGGCCGCGCAGTGGCCGAGCAGGAAGGCCAGGGCGGGGGCGGGGCCGCCGGGCACCGAGGCCGCCGTGCCGACCCCGACCAGGGCCCCCTCGATCCAGGTCTCGCAGGGCAGGGTCTCGTCGGCCCGCTCGCGCCAGCCGGCGATCTCGGGACCGACGACAAGGGCGGCGTTGTTGCCGAAGTCGGACGCCACCACCGTGGAGCCCAGGTCGTTGATGGTCTTCAGCGGACTGCCGGCGAATTCCACCCCGATGTGCAGGGCCGCCACGACATCCAGCGCCTCGGCGACCGTCCAGTCGGTCTTGCCCTCGGGCGCGTCCTTGCCGATGCGGTAGACGAACTCGGCCTCGACGGCCGCGAAGCCGCCGGGAATGGCGCCCAGAGCCACCGTTTCGCCGGTGGCCGGGGTGCGCAGGAACTGCCGAAATGTCGGCCCCGCCAGCCGCTCGTCGCCCAATTGCGCCTGCAGGGGCAGGGGAATGCGGCCGACCTTCCAGCCGACGATGGTGTCGGGATAGAGGCCGATGGCCAGCTCCTGGATGGCGTAGCCCTCGGCCAGGGTCGCGGGGACCGCGCCGGGATATCCGGGCAGGGAACGGGCGGCCAGCCGCGCCTCGACGAAGCGGCGCGCGACCTCGGTCCGCGCGGCGACGGTCGCGTCGCGATCAGTCGAAGCTTTCGCCTTCGCGGTCACGCCCCTTGTCCTCCCCAACTCATTGGCCCCAGTTTCAGGGTCTCGATTGTGTCTAGAGGAAACCGGTGTCATTTTCAACGGCGCGCGGCGAATGAACCGCGATCAAACTTCAGTCCGGGAGTGAAACACGTGGCCAGATCAGCCTTCGCGGGCCTTGCCCTCAGCCTTTTTGCCGCCGGCACGGCCTTCGCGGCCTGGCCTCTGGGCAAGACCGAATCGCCGGTCGCCGCGCCGGCTCAGCCGGCCTTTCCGGGCGCCCAGGGCTGGGCGGCGGCGACGCCGGGCGGCCGGGGCGGCAAGATCATCCGCGTGACCTCGCTCGCCGCCGAAGGCCCCGGCTCCTTCCGCGAGGCGGTCGAGACCAAGGGGCCGCGGATCGTCGTCTTCGAGGTGGGCGGCGTGATCGACCTGGAGGGCAAGACCCTGGTCATCCGCGAGCCGTTCTTGACGATCGCCGGCCAGACCGCGCCCTCGCCCGGCGTGACCTTCATCAAGGGCGGCATCGACCTCGCCACCCACGACGTCATCGTGCGCCATATCCGCGTGCGGCCGGGCGAGGCGGGTTTCGCCAAGAAGTCCGGCAAGGACTTCGACAGCATCTCCACCCAGGGGATCAGCTACAACATCATCGTCGACCACTGCACCCTGACCTGGGGCACCGACGAGAACCTGTCGGCGTCAGGCCCGCGCTTCGTCGGTGCCACGCCGGACGAGTGGCGGGCTGGCACCTCGCGCAACATCACCTTCTCGCAGAACATCATCGCCGAGAGCCTAGCCTGGTCGACCCACGCCAAGCTCGAGCACTCCAAGGGCAGCCTGATCCACGACAACGTCACGGGCATGCTGATCTGGGGCAACCTCTACGCCCACAACGTCGAGCGGAACCCGATGTTCAAGGGCGGCGTCTGGGGGGTGATCGTCAACAACCTGATCTACAACCCGGGCCAGCGGGCCATCCACTACAACCTGATGGCCCAGGAGTGGGGCTCCAGCCCCTGGCAGATCGGCAGGATGGTCGTGGTCGGCAACGTGCTGCGCGCCGGGCAGGACACGGCGCAGGGCCTGCCCTTCATGATGATCGGCGGCTACGGCGACGTGGAGTTCTACGGCCGCGACAACATCGCCGTGGACCGGTGGGGCGCGCCGCTGCCGATGTTCGGCCGCTATACGACCTCGCCCGCGAAGATCATCCAGGTGAAGACGCCGCCGTTCTGGCCCGCCGGCCTTGAGGCCCGGCCGGCCAGCGCCGTGCAGCAGTGGGTGCTTGCCGAGGCCGGGGCCCGGCCCTGGGACCGTGACGGCGACGACGTTCGCCTGATCGCCGACGTCGCCGAGGGCCGCGGCAACATCATCGACTCCGAGACCGACCTGCACGGCTATCCGGACCACAAGCCGACCCGCCGTCCGTTCGTCGAGGCCGACTGGAACCTGGACGACCTGTCGCCCCGGCGGCCGGAGCTGCTGGACGCCGGCGCCAAGGCGCGGGGGACGTAGAGCCCCGTCAGGTCCCCGGCTGGATGTAGGGAACCCGTGCGAACAGCTCGCGCTCCCCGCCGCGCGGGTCATCGGTCATGCGCGGCGCGGCGTCGAAGATCATCGTCTGGCGGGCGGGCAGGTCGTAGGGCGCCCAGGCCGGGATGCCGGCGTGGTCCGGCCGCCCGTGTCGGGCGAAGGCGATGAAGGCGTCCTGCATGGCGTCCGACACCGCCGTCGCGTCGGCCGCCGTGCCGGTGATCGAGCCCGGGGCGTCCAGCGTCCCGAATACCAGCGGGATGTCGAGCGTGTGCGGCGCGCCGGCGCCGTTCGGGGCCCGCCAGTCCAGTTGGTAGACGAAGGCGCCGCTGCCCTGACGCGCCCGTGCCTCGGCCTCGATGACGGCGGCGCGCCAGGATCGCGAGGCGGTGCTGGCCGCGAAGAACACCTGGCTGGGTGACCAGTCCGGATAGAGGGCGCGGTACTCGGCGACCACGGTCTCGGGGCTGATGTCGACGCGCAGCTCGGGGCCGAGGCGGGCCGGCAGCTCCTCCCAGGTCAGGCGGTGGTTGCGCTCGTCGTCCCCGAGGAAGGCGCGGGTCTCGTCGCGGGTGTTGCCGATGATCATAGGGATGTCGGCCGACTGTGGCGGCGCGTCCGGCCAGAACGGATGGCGGGCCAGCGACCGGTCGTCGAGCACGGGGCCGAAGTAGAGCGATCCGCTCGGCAGGATCGGATCGCGCGCGGCCATCGCCTCGACCAGTTGCTCAACGGGCAGGGCTGCGAGTTGGTCCGGCGTGGCCTTCAGCGCGTCGAGAAAGGTTCTCGCCCGACGTTCGGCGTTTAGAGGCCCCGAGGCGGTGACCTGCTGGCCGCTCATGGTCGCGGCGCGGTGGAACAGGCCCCGGGCGGCCGGCATGGCCATCAGGGTGGCGATCTTGGCTCCGCCGCCGGACTGGCCAAAGACCATGACCTTGCCCGGGTCGCCCCCGAAGGCGGCGATATTGTCCCGCACCCATCGCAGCGCGAGGATCAGGTCCAGCTGGCCGACATTGCCGCTGTCGGCGAAGCGGGGCTCGCCGAACCGGGCCAGCGACAGATAGCCGAGCGCGCCCAGCCGGTGGTTCAGCGTCACCACCACCACATTGCCCCGCGCGGCCAGCCGTGCGCCGTCGTAGAGCGGGCTGGAGCCGGAGCCGGCGCTGTAGGCGCCGCCGTGGATGTAGACCATCACCGGCCGTCGGGCGGCGTCGGCGCCGGGCGTCCAGACATTGAGGAACAGGCAGTCCTCGCCGGTCGGACCGTCGGCGCCCTGGCCGCGCTGTGGGCAGCCGGGGCCATGGGCGAGGGCGTCGCGGATATCGCGCCACGGCGTCGGGGGCTGAGGGGGCTGGAAGCGTAGGGGACCAGTGTCGGCGCCGTAGCGGACGCCTTTGAAGACCAGCAGGCCGTCGTGGTGGGCGCCGCGCACGCGGCCATATGCGGTCGCCACCACCGGCGCTGAATGCCGAGGTTTCGCCACGGCCGGGGTGGCCAGCGCGGCGGCGCCCAGCCCGAACATCGCGCCCCGGCGTGTCGTGTGTCCGTGCATGCAAGCCTCCGTAGTACACCCGGTGTCATAGCGCGGGCGGGCGGGGAAGGAGAACGTCTATCCTCTTCCTGTTGGGAGTGGGGACCCTGCGGAGCAGGGTGGAGCGGGAGGCGCCGCCCTCAAAGCTCCCCGCTCATCTTCGCGGACGCGAGGACCCAGGCCTTGTTGAACGTGCAGGCATGCTCGCGGCCTCCATCCACCGGTTTCCCGGCGCAGGCCGGGATCCACGCCGCCGCTCCAGCCCTTGCCCCGTATGGGCCCCGGCCTTCGCCGGGGAGACGGAGATAGGGGGATATCTCAATTCTATCTCCCTCCCTTCGACCCCTCGTATGCTTGCCCTCGTCCCGTCGCACGGGGAGGGCGCATGGCCAGCGACCTTGCGGTGAGGGGATGGAGTTCGAGCGGGGACAGCCGGCAGGGGGTTACTGCCGGG
>JAUSPV010000249.1 GCA_030652755.1 Caulobacter sp.
CCCCCCCCCCCCCCCCCCCCAAAGGCTTGGCGCGTCAGCACCAGCAGGCGAGCTCGGTAAATCCGGTTCCGATGGGATAGCCGGTCACTTTCGCTCCTGCCGTGTCGAGCCAGGCGTGGGCGTCGAGCCCGCCGGCTTTGCGCGCGACGCCGAAATGCAGTGCGCTCTGGATGCCGCGCCGTCGCAGCATCATTTTCGCCGCGACACCCTGCTGCAGGCAGACGGCCCTGAAGGGCGCCTTGGCGGCCATCAATCGCACGGCCCACCCCACGGCCGTGGCGACGGCGGTCTCTCTCGGATCGTCGCCCGATTTATCGAGTCGTTCGGCGGCGACCGCCGGCGGACAGACTTGGCCCAGGTGCGCCGCGACCACGCGGAAGGGGAGCAGCACCAGCGCCACCCGCGCCAGAGCCAGCCAGATAATCGCCTCAAGGAGGAGGGCCCGCTGTGTGTGCGTCATCCCCCTGAGCGTGTTCATTTTCCGCAGAATCAACCGACTGCCCCAAAGGCGACGCCCGTATGGAACGTGGCTTGCCACTACACCGGCAAGTTAGCGTCAGACCCGTCCCGCCGCCAGTCAGGGCAAAGTTGCCGCTGGCCGATACGCGCGTCAGGTCATGCAGAGCGCCAGCCGTCCACGGCGGGCGTTTCCGTCGTCATTCCCCACCAACCTCATCGGCCGATCGCGCGCCGCCGGTCTCGTCCTGCTCCGCCGCGACGGTCTTCCCGGCGCCGGCGAAGGTCGCCCAGTCAGAGGTTCCCGGGGGCGAGGGGAGACCGTCGGAGATGTTGTCGGAGGGATTGGGATCGATACCACGGCCCTGGCGATGGATGTGGGCCTTGGCGATCATGTTGGCCGAGACAGGCGCGGTCAGGAACAGGAACAGCGTGATCAGCAGTTCGTGGGCCGAGTAAGTTCCGCCGAAGACCGGGAAATAGATCATCGAGGCGATCAGGCAGGATCCGACGCCCAGGGTGGTGGCCTTGGTCGGTCCGTGCAGCCGGGTCATCAGCGACGGCAGTTTGGCCAGGCCCCAGGAGCCGACCAGGATGAATATCCCGCCGACGACCAGCAGAAACGAAATCAGCAGCTCGGCGACGAGGGTCATTCGACGATGTCCCCCCGCAGGAGGAACTTGCAGTAGGCCACGGTGCCAACGAAGCCGACCATGGCCAGCAGCAGCGCGGCCTCGAAGTAGGACGAGGTCGCGTAGGCGATTCCGAAGATGACGATCATGGCGATGGCGTTGATGGTCAGGGTGTCGACCGCCAGGATCCGGTCAGCCGACAAGGGGCCTCGCCACAGCCGGAACAGGTTCAACAGGATCGACGCGCTGACACAGATGATCGCGAACCCCAGCGCGAAGGGCAGTATGGATCCGGTCATGCGAATACCTTCATGAGACGCGCCTCGTAGCGTTGCTTGATGCGCGCGATTTCGGCCTCGGGATCGGCGACATCGATCGCGTGGACCAGCAGCGCCCGGCCGCAGCTGGAAATGTCGCTCGAAACGGTGCCGGGGGTCAGGCTGATGGTGCCGGCCAGGGCCGTGATGGCCTCGGGCGAGCGGAGATCAAGCGGAATGACCAGCCATTGAGAGCGCAGATCCCGGTTGCGCCGCGTCACGATCAGCCAGGCGACCTGGAAGTTGGCGACGATGATGTCGAACAGGACGATCGCGAGATAGCCCAGCATGGCCGGCCCGAAGCGAAGCGTCGGTCGGTCCGGCCAGAAGCGACTGGTGACCAGCGGCACCAGAAGCCCGAAAACGACTGCGAGGAAGAGGGCGCCGAAGGTGAACTGATTGACCAGCAGCATCCACACCACGCCGAGCGTGGCGCTGAGAACCGGATGGGGAAACAGGCGACGGATCATCGGCGGCCTCCGGATCGCGGTCCCAGAACGGCGTCAATATAGCCGGCGGGTTCGAACAGCTGTTGGGCCGCCGCCGCGGTATAGGCGGTGACCGGGCCCGCCAGCACCGTCAGGCCGGCGAGCGTCAGCAGAAGGGCCCCCGCCGCCGCCACGCCCCCCCGTTTGCCCCGCAGGGATCGAAGCGTGATCTCGCCCTCGATCGCGGCGCTCTTCCAGAAGATGGTGCTGCCCGCGCGTGCGAAGGCCAGCACGCCCAGCACGGTGGTGGTCAGGATCACGGTCCAGATCCAGACCGCCTGGGACGAAGCCCGCACGCCATCCAGCACCAGCAGCTTGCCGACAAAGCCGGACAGAGGCGGAAGGCCTACGGTGGCGATGGCCGCCAGGAAGAACAGTCCCGACAGCAGTTCGATCTGCCGAAACCTCGGGGCCAGCGTGATGGCGTCGCCGTGTTCGGCGCGTCTCTTGGCGATCAGGTCGACGACGAGGAAGAGCGCCGCGCCGGCCAGGGTCGAATGCAGGATGTAGAAGAGCGCCGGGCCCATCGCCTCGACCGTGAACACGGAAACGGCGCACAGCAGCGTGCCCATCGACCCGACCACGGCCCAGGCCGCGAGATCCCGCAAGCCGCGCGCGGCGAACAGGCCGACGAAGCCGATGACGGTCGTCACCAGCGCGGCCGGGAGGATCCAGGGGGCCGCCACATGGGCCAGATCGCCCGCGGCGTCGCCGAAGATGAGGGTGTTTGTGCGGATGATGGAATAGGCCCCGACCTTGGTCATGATGGCGAACAGCGCCGCGACCGTACCGGTCGTCGCCGCATAGGCGCCCGGCAGCCAGAAATGCAGCGGCGCCAGGGCGGCCTTGAGCGCGAAAACCGTGGTCAGCAGGAGGGCGGAGGCGGCGATAAGGCCGTGATCGCCCGGCGGCGCCGCCGCCACGCGAACCGCCAGATCCGCCATGTTGAGCGTGCCTGTCACGCCGTAAAGCAGGCCGACCCCGACAAGGAACAGCGTCGATCCCACCAGATTGATGATGACATACCGGACGCCCGCCTTGAGCCGCTCGGCTCCCTGGCCGTGCAGCATCAGGCCATAGGAGGCGATCAGCAGCACTTCGAAGAAGACGAACAGGTTGAACAGGTCCCCGGTGAGGAACGCGCCGTTGAGACCCAGCAACTGGAACTGGAACAGAGGATGGAAGTGCCAGCCCTTGCGGTCTGTCCCGGTGCTGATCGCGTAGACCATGACGATCAGCGCCAGCACGGCGGTCACCAGCAACATCATCGCCGACAGGCGGTCGAGGACGAGGACGATGCCGAAGGGCGCCCGCCAGTTGCCGACCGCATAGCTCTGGATCACGCCGCCGTCGGCTTCGTTCACCAGAACGCAGGCCGCGACGACCAGCATGACGCACGACCCGATCGAGGCGAAGCGCGACAGGACCAGCTGGTGGCGCAGGAACAGCAGGATCGCCGCTCCCATGACGGCGGGCAGGAGCACGCTGGCGACAACCCAGTAGGAGACGATCAGGTTCACCGGTCGCTCTCCGCGTCCGGCGTTCCGTCAACCCGGTCGACGCCCGTCTCCAGAAAACTGCGCAGGGCCAGCACCACCACGAAGGCGGTCATGCCAAAGGCGATCACGATGGCGGTCAGCACCAGAGCCTGGGGGAGGGGATCGGTGTAGCCCTCCGCCGCCTTGTCGTAGATGGGCGGCCGGTCGATGACCAGACGGCCCATGGCGAACAGGAAGACGTTGATCGCGTAGGACAGGAAGGCCAGCCCAAGCACGACCGGGAAGGTCCGTCGGCGCAGGACAAGGTAGACGCCGGCGGCGGTCAGAAGGGCGATGGCCGACGCGACCAGAAGCTCAAGGCTGATCATGCTCCGGCCTCCGTCTGGGCCGGCGACGGGCGGGACGGATCCACGTCCATCGCTTCGTCAGCCTCGAGTGGCTCCTGCTTTTCGGCGCTCTGGGCGACCTGGGACAGTTGCGCCAGGGCCAGGATCACGGCGCCGACGACCGTCAGCGCCACCCCGGTGTCGAACAGCATCGCCGTCGCCAGTTCGAACTTCCCGATCACGGGCAGGCTGAAGTAGCCGAACGCCGTGGTCATGAACGGTGACCCGAACAGCAGTGAGCCCAGCCCCGTCGCCGCCGCGATCAGGACACCCAGTCCGATCAGGGTGTGGTGGTCGGCGCGGAGGCGCTGATCGGCGAACTGGAAGCCCGAGGCCATGTACTGCATCAGGAGGGCGATGGAGATGACCAGGCCGGCGATGAAGCCGCCGCCGGGCTGATTGTGGCCCCGCAGGAATATGTAGAGACCGACCATGATCGCCAGCGGCAGGAGCAGGCGCGTCGCCACCACCAGCATCATCGGGTGGTGTTCGGGCGAGCGCGGCGTGTCGGGTTTCCAGGCCAGGATCCGCCGACCGCTGGGGCCGACGCCCGCCGTCTCGAGCAGGGCGAAGATGCCCAGGGCCGCGATGCCCAGGACGATGATCTCGCCGAAGGTGTCGAAACCCCGGAAATCGACCAGGATGACGTTGACCACGTTGGTCCCCCCGCCGCCTGGCTTGGCGTTGTCCCAGAAATAGCCGGAGATGCTGTCGAGCGGCCGGGTCATGACAGCCCAGGCCGCGCCGCCGACCCCGAGGCCCGACATCACCGCCAGCGTCCCGTCGCGGATGCGTCGGGGCGCTCCGCTCTCTCGCGGGCTGGTCTTGGGGAGCAGGTTGAGCGCCAGCAGCAGCAGCAGGATGGTGACCACCTCCACCGAAATCTGTGTGAGCGCGAGGTCGGGCGCGGACATGTGGATGAAGGCCAGCGAGATCACCAGGCCGACGATTCCGATGTAGATCAGCGACAGGTACCGGGCCCGATGATGGAGCAGCACCAGCGCCGTCGCCACCACCAGGGCCATCCATGCGACGACGGCCAGCGGCGACGCCGGCGTTGTCGGACGATCCCCGGCCACGAACGCGAATCCCAGGAAGCCGGCGAAACCGACGACGACGGCCGTGCCGATGAACATCGCGATATGGCGTTCGAGGGACCCGTTGTGGACCCTGTCCGTGAACCAGGCTGCGGAACGGGCCGCGGCGGCGACGACGCCTTCGAAAAGGGTCTTGGCGTCGGGCAGCGGCAGGTCATGCCAGATCGCCGCGATCCGCCGGTGGGCGAACAGCAGCCCCAGACCCAGCCCGATGGCGCAAAGGCTCATGAACAGGGCCGGGGTCACGCCGTGCCACAGCGACAGGCTGTAGTAGGGCGTGTCGCCGCCGATCACCGCGCGCGACACCTGCTCGACCAGCGGGCCCGCAACGACGGCTGGAAACAGGCCGATCGCGACGACCAGGGCGACGAGGACGGCGGGCGGGCCCCAGAGGCCGACGCCGGGATCATGCGGGGCCCTGGGGTAATCCGTGCGTCGCTTTCCGAAATAGACATGGACGATGTAGCGGAAGGAATAGGCGACCGAGAAGGTCGCCCCGAGCGTGGCGAGGACGGGGACCAGCCAGGGCTGCCCCCACCAGACGGTATGGCCGGCCTGCTCAAGCATCATCTCCTTGGAAATGAAGCCGTTGAGCGGGGGAATCCCGGCCATCGACAGACCCGCCAGAACCGCCAGGGTGGCGGCGATAGGCATCAGGGTCGCCAGACCGCCCAACCGCCTGATGTCGCGCGTCCCGGTCTCGTGATCGACGATGCCGGCGTTCATGAACAGCGCCGCCTTGAAGGTGGCGTGATTGAGAATGTGAAACACCCCGACCACGGCGGCCATCGGCGTGCCGAAGCCGAACAGCATGGTCAGGAAGCCCAGGTGGCTGATCGTCGAATAGGCCAGCAGCCCCTTCAGGTCGTCCTTGAACAGGGCCACGACGGCGGCGAACACCATGGTCACCAGACCCGTGGTGGCCACCAGGTAGAACCAGGCGTCGGTGCCCGCCAGAACCGGCCACAGTCGCGCCAGCATGAAGATGCCGGCCTTCACCATGGTGGCCGAGTGCAGATAGGCGCTGACGGGCGTCGGCGCTGCCATGGCGTGGGGCAGCCAGAAATGGAACGGGAACTGCGCCGACTTGGTGAAGCAGCCGCCCAGGATCAGCAGCAGCGCCGGCAGATACAGAGGCGAGGCCTGGATCGCGTCCTTGTTCTGCAGGATCACCGTCAGGTCGTAGGAACCGGCGATGTTGCCGAGAATCAGCAGTCCGCCGATCAGCGACAACCCTCCGGCGCCGGTGATCGCCAGCGCCATCCGCGCGCCCTGCCGCCCCTCGGGAAGTGATCGCCAGAACCCGATCAGAAGGAACGACGACAGGCTGGTCAGTTCCCAGAAGATCAGCAGCAGCAGGACGTTGTCGGACAGGACGATGCCCAGCATCGCTCCCTGGAACAGCAGCAGGTAGGTGAAGAACCGGCCCATCGGATCGGCCTTCGCCAGATAGAACCGCGCGTAGATGATGATCAGCAGGCCGATGCCAAGGATCATGCCGGCGAACATCAGTCCGAGGGCGTCGAGGAACAGATTGAAATTGAGCCCCAGGCTCGGGATCCAGTCGATCCGGACCTGAACCGTCTCGCCCGCCATCACGGCCGGGGCCAGCGCGCCGAGGATCACGAGCGCCGCCAGGGTGACGGCGCCGGCCGCCAGTGCGCTCGCATTGCGACCGAACCGGATGGCCAGGGCAGGTGCGATCGCTCCCAGCAACGGCAGAACGGCGAGCACAAGAAGCAAGGTCAGGCCTTCGCGGAGCAGGGAGCGGTGTGAGGGGCGCGCCGCTCTACGAGAGGCGTCACCGTCATCCTAGCCGAAGAAGGTCGTGCGTGGCCACCGGGTGATCCCGCCGACCGCCGACTTCATGCGGGTGATCGACGTCAAGTTGGGCTCCACCGGTTCGAGCCTGGATGGCGACATCCCCTCGCACCGGCCGCTGGAACGTCGGCGGCCTTGAGCCCTTGGCCCTTGATCGTGAACTCCGCCCTTTTCATTCATTTAGCGCTAAGTTAATGGACGAGAGCGTCGGCTTTTTGCTGTCGCTTCACCGTCCGGAGAGACGGAGGAGGGCCGTTCAGGAGGGTGTTATCGGTATGTCGAATGGTGTCGCGTTGAGCTCAATTCTGGCCCATCACGCACGTCACGCCCCCGCGCGGATCGCGTTGTTCGTGGACGGCGTCCCTGTCCGCTACGACGAGCTGGACGCGCGCTCCAATCGGCGCGCCCGCATGCTGGCGGCGCACGGCGTCGGCTTCGGCGATTTCGTCACGGTCGCGCTCCCCAACGGCATCGTGTTCTACGAGACCGTCTTCGCGATCTGGAAGCTGGGGGCGATCCCGAACATTGTCGCCGCCAAGCTCGCCCGTCCCGAGATGGAAGCCATCCTCGAGATCGTTCGACCCAAGGCGTTCATCGGGGGCTCGACGGCCCCCGGCATTCCGGTGATCGCCGATGAGGGTGGAGCACTCGATCAGTACTCCGCGGACCCACTCCCCGAAGTCGTCTCTCCGCACTGGAAGGCGATGACCAGCGGCGGCTCGACCGGCGTCCCCAAGGTGATCCTCGACGCGATGCCCGCGAGATGGGACCCGCGGAACGGGTTCCTGGAGCAACGCCCCGGGGACGTCATCCTCAACCCCGGGCCGCTCTATCACAACGCCCCGTTCCACTGCATCACCATGGGCCTGTTCGTCGGCGCCACGATTGTCGAGATGGGCAAGTTCGATGCGCTGCGGGCGCTGGAACTGATCGAGGCCCACGAGGTGAACTGGGTCACGATGGTGCCGACAATGATGCATCGCATCTGGCGCCTGGATGCCGATGTCCGCTCACGCTTCACCCTGCCCGGCCTGCGCATGATGTTGCACATGGCGGCGCCCTGTCCGCCATGGCTCAAGGAGGCGTGGATCGGCTGGCTCGGAAGCCAGCGGGTCTGGGAATACTACGGCACGACCGAGGGAATCGGATCGACGATGATCTCGGGCACGGACTGGCTGGCCCACCGTGGCTCCGTGGGGCGGGTTCGCGAGGGGTATGAACTGCGAATCCTCGACGAAGCCGGGCGGCAACGTCCCGTCGGCGAGGTCGGCGAGGTCTACTTCCGCCCGCACGGCGGCGCGGGGTCGACCTATCGGTATCTCGGAAGCGAGGCCAAACGCATCGGCGAATGGGAGACTCCCGGCGATCTCGGGTCCGTGGATGAAGAGGGCTACCTCTATCTTTCCGACCGTCGCAACGACCTGATCATATCGGGCGGGGCCAACATCTATCCCGCCGAGGTCGAGGCGGCGATCGACGCGCATCCGTCGGTCCGGACCAGCGCGGTCATCGGTTTGCCGGACGAGGAGTGGGGCGCGCGCGTCCATGCGATCGTGCAACCGGTCGACGGGGCGACCCTCGACGAGCGCGAGCTGCTCGCGTTCGTCACCGAACGGCTCGCGCGCTACAAGATGCCCAGGGCCATCGAATTCACCAGCGAGCCGTTGCGGGACGAGGCCGGCAAGGTGCGTCGGGCCGCGCTTCGCGCCGCCAGGCTGGAGCGAGCGGGGTGAAGCCGCGCGACGGCCAGCCTAGGCCGATTGCGATTTCCTGCGCCGATAGAGGGCCTCGAACCCGGCGGCCATGAAGGTCACGAACCGGTCCCGCACGGCCTCGAAATCGTCCGAGGCGCACAGGTTGCCTGACAGGCGGTCGATGCGGCCGGTTCGCGACAGGATCAGGGAATAGGCGCCGGATGTGAACTGGAAGCTCCAGAACAGATCCTCCGCCTGGGCGTCCGGCAGCGCCTTCTGCAGCAACCCGATGAGCCGCAGCACGAGGGGGTCGAAGTAGGTGTCCATCTTCTCGGCGCCATAGCCGGGGGCGTTGTTCACCTGCGAGAAGATGCGACCGAAGTTGCGCCAGCCCTCGTCGCCGGCGACGTAAACGTCGAAGGCGCCGTCGTAGTAGGCCCGGAGCGCTCCCTCCAGGGTCGGATGGTCGCCGACCTCGGCCTCATAGGCATCAAGGCCGGCCGTTCGCGCCGTGACCGCATACTCGACCCGACGCTCGAAGACAGCGTCGAACAGCGCCTTCTTGCCATCGAAGTAGTAGTGGATCAGGGCCGGATGTATGCCCATGCGGTCGGCGACATCCTTGATCGTCACGCCGAAGTAGCCGAGCTGGGCGAACAGGTCCTCGCTCGTATCGAGGATCAGCTTGACCGTCGCGGCCCGCTGCTCGGCGCGCTTGTTGCCGCCCTCCCGTTTCGGCTTTGCTGCCATTTCTCGCCGGCTTCCCTCATCGGACGCGTCCGGGGAAGGCGCAGTCCACTCGTCACATTGGAACGCGGGACGATGAGGCGGCGACCTTGCCGGGTCAAGCGACGCGGCCTGCGCGCACAAATTCCACTTAGTGCTAAATGAATGAAATTGACGAAGCGCTGCTCTTCGGGTTAGCCCTACGGCAAGCAAACAAGAACGGGAGGGTTTCATGGTCAGGGTTGGTAAGGTTTCAAAGCAAATTGCCCTGTCAGGCACAGCGATGGCGGCTGCCCTGATGATGGCGACCGGCCCCGTGTGGGCCCAGACTCCGGCGGCGTCTCCGGACCGGGCCGACGAGCCGACCACGATCGACGAACTGGTCGTCACCGGGACGAGCATCCGGGGCGTTCCGCCCGTCGGGTCGAACCTGATCAGCGTCACGCGCGAGGACATTCAGGCCATCGGCGCGGCCAACACGCCCGATCTGATCGCCACCGTCCCGCAGCTGAACAGCTTCAACACCGCGCCTCAGGCGAGTCTGGGCGGGTTCGGGTCCTTCGCCCCGGGCATGCGCGGTTTGCCGGCGAGCGCGACACTGCCGCTGATGAACGGCCACAGGCTGGTCGCCGCCGCCGCCAATGAAACCAATCCCGACTTCCCGCTCATCCCCGGACTGGCCATCGAGCGCATCGAGGTCATCGCTGACGGGGCGTCGTCGATCTACGGTTCGGACGCCGTCGCGGGGGTCATCAACTTCATCACCCGCAAGAACTTTTCAGGCTTGGAAGTCTCCGCCAGCTACGGCGTGGGCGACGAGTACCATGCCGGCTACATTGGCGGGTTGTTCGGCAAGGACTGGGAAAGCGGCTCGTTCCTCGCGGCCTATCAGTACACCGAGAACGAGAACGTCACCGCCGGCGACAGGGACTATCGCGTCCAGGATTTCCGGCCGTTCGGCGGCATCGACACGCGCGCGACATCATGCCCCGCGCCCAATGTTCTGGCTGACACGTCCTTCTGGTCGGTGATGCAGGGCGCGCCGACCTTCGGCGCGGTCAACTACTGCGACAATGGCGCGGTGGCGGACCTCTATCCGAAATCGCAGATTCACAGCGTCTTTGTGTCGGCGCGCCAGGATCTTACGGACTACGCCACCCTGTGGGGCGAGATCCTCTACTCGGACCGTCAGGACGAGCTGCGCGCGGCGCCGCCGGCCCAGACGGTGTTCCTGTTCAACACCAACCCGTTCTTCCAGGGCCCGGTGGGCGCGACCAATGCCTACGTCCTGTTCCGGCCGGACAACATCATCGGGGCGGATCACTTTCTCAACACCGACGAGCGCCGCGTGGGCAATTCGTCCTTCGGCGTCGACTTCAAGCTGCCGAGCGACCTGAACCTGAGCGTCTATGGCTCCTACAACTGGGCCGACAACGACGCCTTCATCCCGCAGATCAACGCCGCGGCGCTTTCGGCCGCCGCCGCCGGGACGACGCCGGCCACCGCGCTCGATCCGTTTGGACTGGGAACATCGCCTGCCGTGCGCGCCGCCATCCTCGACTCCTCGACGGATGTCGCCATCGAGCAACGGACCAGCCTCGGCGCGGTGAAGCTCGACGGACCGCTCATGGAACTGCCCGGCGGAACCTTGCGGTTTGCCGTGGGCGGGGAAATCCGGCGTGAGACCTTCGAGCAACGTGGCTTCGTCGGCGCCACCGCCGTCCCCGAGAGCCTGGAGCGCGACATCAGTTCGGTCTACGGCGAGCTGTTCATTCCCATCTTCGGCGAGGGCAACGCCAGGCCTCTGATGCGCAACCTGGCGCTGTCGCTCTCCGGCCGCTTTGACGACTACAGCGACTTCGGATCGACCAGCAATCCGAAGGTCGGCGTGAACTGGGAACCGGTCGAGGGCGTCACCGTCCGCGCCTCCTACGGCACCTCGTTCCGGGCGCCGGGCCTGCGCC
The DNA here is from genome assembly GCA_030652755.1 of Caulobacter sp. GTDB lineage: Bacteria > Pseudomonadota > Alphaproteobacteria > Caulobacterales > Caulobacteraceae > Caulobacter. The sequence goes on from JAUSPV010000249.1 coordinate 11,081, forward strand.
AGGTCGGCGCCACCGTCGGATCCTACTATCTGAGCGCCAGCCAGTCGGCGACCTACGCCAACGATCCGACCCGGGGCGCGACGCAGGTCAACACGGTCTACCTGCTCGGCGGCAATCGCGACCTTCAGCCCGAAGAGGCCACGACCTACTCGTTCGGAGCCGCGGTCAACCCGACCTTCCTGCCGGACCTTCGTGCGAGCCTGACCTACTACAACATCGAGTACACCGACGTGATCGGCACGCCGACCGTACCCTATGTCTTCACGGATCCGACCTTCGCCGCGCTGGTGTACCGCAACCCGACCCCGACCCGGCTCAACGCCCTCCTGGCGCTCGCCGCGCCCGTCAACCTGCCGGCGCCGCTGCCGGCGATCGGCAACGTTCTTGACCTGCGGCTCAACAACTTCGGCATCCGCAATACCGACGGGCTCGATTTCGACGTCAACTATCGATGGACGACGGACTTCGGGTCGGTCTTCGCCGATCTGGCCGGCAACTATGTGCTCAACTTCGACACCCAGTTCTCGCCCGGCGTGGCGGTCTCCGACAGCCTGAAGCTGGGCGTGCCGCGCTGGACGGCCCGGGGGACGCTCGGAGTCGACGCCGGTTCAATCTCGGTGGTGAGCTTCGTGAACTACCGGGACGGGATCAGAAACAACCACACCACGCCCACCGGTGTGACCGCCTACGAGGCTGATCCCTACACGACGGTGGATCTGCGCGTCATCTGGACCCTTCCGGACGGCGGCTGGACCAGCGGCACGGTTCTGACCCTGCAGGTCAATGACCTGTTCGACGCGGAGCCGCCGTTCTTCCCGGCCACCGACGGCGTCGGCGGCGCCTACAACCCGATCGGTCGGTCGGTGGCCGTGAGCATGCGCAAGACGTTCTGATCCTTGTCAGGCCGGCAAGCGGCGGAAGCATCCCGTATATGACCAGTACCGCCTTCCGCCGCGCTCACGGGCCAGATCCCGCGAGGCTCGCCGCGATGCGACCTGCCCTCGAGGCATTCGTTGATCGTGGCGAACTCGCGGGCATCGTGACGCTGACTTCTTACCGGGGCGAGATCGTCCAGACCGACGCCATCGGCCTGAGTGATATCGGGACCCGCACCCCCATGCGGCGGGACTCGCTCTTCCGCATCGCCTCCATGTCGAAGCCTATCACCTCGGTCGCGGCCCTGATGCTGATGGAGGAGGGCAAGATCGCGCTCGCGGACCCGATATCGCGCTGGGCGCCGGAACTGGCCGATCTCGACGTCCTGCGCGATGCGGCCGGACCGCTTCACGATACGATCCCGGTGCGGCGTGCGATCACCTTCGAGGACCTGCTTACGCATCGGTCGGGCATCGCCTATGCACCGTTCTCGGAAGGTCCGCTTCAGCGGGCCTACGAGCAGGCCCTCGGCGATCCCGGATTGAACACGCTCAGCGTCGATGAGTGGCTGCGCGCGCTCGGTACGCTGCCGCTTGCCTATCAGCCGGGCGAGCGCTTTCACTATGGTCACTCGACCGATGTGCTCGGCTTCCTGATCGGCCGGATCGAGGGAAAGCCGTTTCGACAGGTCCTGCAGGAGCGCATCTTCGGTCCGCTGGGCATGGCGGATACCGACTTCTGGCTGCCGCGCGAGAAGCGCAGCCGTCTTGCAAGCCTCTACCGATTTGACGAAGCGGCGGGCGGGCTCGCGAAGGTGGAGCTGGATATGTACGACGCGCCGCCGGCCTACACGCCGGGCGGCGGCGGGCTGATCTCGTCGGCGCCCGACTACCATCGCTTCGCGAGCATGCTCCTTGGCGACGGCGCGGTCGGTGATGTCCGCCTCCTGCGGCCGGAGACTGCGCGGCTCATGCGGACGAACCGGCTGACGGACGCCCAGCGCCAGTTTCCCTTCGCCGGCATGCCGCTCTGGCGGAAGTCCGGCTTTGGCCTCGGCCTGTCGATCGCCGAGGATCTGGTCGACAATCCCTACGCAGTGGGGGCGCCGGGCTCGGTGACCTGGCCGGGCATATTCGGCACCTGGTGGCAGGCTGATCCGGCGAATGACCTGATCATGATCTATCTGATCCAGCACCAGGTGCCGGTCTCCGCCAACTCCGGATCGACGATCGCCACCGGCCGTGGCGCGGCGGGTCGCGGCGCGTTGCCGGTCTACCAGCGTGGAATCTACGAGGCGCTGCAGGGCGAGATGGCGTTTCCCCTCCGGGGGCGTGGCGCGTGAGCGGGTCGGCGTCCGCCCTCGCCAGGGGCGAAGTCGATGAAGCCGCAGCCAAGGCCGCCCGAAGCGTACCGCTCACCGGGCGCTTCAAGATGCAGTACAGCGTGGGCGCCCTGGCCGACGGCATCGTCGCGGCGGGACTCGGGTTCTTTCTGCTCTTCTACCTGACGGCTGTCTGCGGCATGTCCGGCGTGGAGGCAGGGTTCGCGAAGCTGATCGCGTTGCTCGTCGACGCCGTCGCCGACCCGGCGATCGGACTGGCGAGTGACCGGCTGCGGTCTCGTCGGGGCCGCCGGCTCCCCTTCATGATCTGGAGCCTTGTGCCGTTTGCCTGTGGCTTTGGTCTGCTGTTCTCCGTACCCGGCTCGCTGTCCGGCGCGGCGCTGTTCTTCTACGTGACGGCCTGCCTGATCGTGCTGCGGCTGTCGCTTTCGTTCTTCGTGTTGCCAATGACGGCGGTCGGGGCGGAGGTGACGGATGACTATCGCGAACGCGCCAGCGTCGTGGCGTTTCGCCTGTCTTTCCAGAACACCGGCATCCTGTGTGGTGTCGTGCTTGGGCTTGGCGTCTTCATGGCTGGTCCCGAAGGGCTGCTGGGGCGCGAGAACTACGTGCCGTTCGCCTGGACATGCGCGGCGGTGATGCTGGTCGCGGGGCTGATCGCCATCGGGGCGGTGCGTCGCGCGCTGCCGCGCCTGCATGGACCCGAACAGGGCGGCGGACACTTCCTGACAGGCTTTGTCCGCGAGATGGTGGAGCTTGCGCGCAACCGCTCGTTCCTCGTTCTCTTCGCGACCGTGCTGACCTACTTCCTGGCCTACTCCGCCCACGTCTCGCTCGCGCTGCACGCCAGTCGCTACTTCTGGAAGCTTGATTCCACCGCGATCCAGCTGATCCTTCTGAGCACGACCCTGGGGCCCCTGCTTGGCGCGCCGATCAGTGCGTTCGCCCTGCGCCATATCGAGAAGCGAACCCTGGCGATCGGCGCCTTCCTGGCCATCGCGGCGCTTCTGATCTGGCCGCCGCTGCTGCAGCTCTACGGACCGTTCACACTCACCCCCGGCAGCGCCGCGGTGCTCCTCTTCGTCAACGGACTGTTGGTCGGCACCGCGATCATGATCGGCGGGATCGCCTTCCAGTCGATGCTGGCCGATACCGCCGACGAGCATGAGTGGCTGTTTGGCGTGCGGCGCGAGGGTCTGTTCTTCTCCGGCCTGACACTCGCCTACAAGGCGGCCTCAGGTCTGGGCGGCCTCATTGCAGGGTTCGCGCTGGACGCGATCCACTTCCCGACGGACATCGCGGCGAGAGGCCCGGGCTTCTCGGTCCCCGAGGAGGTCCTGGCGAAGCTGGCGTTGATCTCCGGACCGCTGCCGGCACTGTTCGCGCTGATTTCCCCGCTGTTTCTCTTCGGCTACCATCTCACCCGCAAGAGGCATGCGCTGATCATCTCGGACCTTGAGCAGCGCAACGCTGGCAAGTCCCCACCGGCGCCATGAGCGTGCGGCTTCATTGGATCAGGAAGACGAGCTTGGGATCATGCCGGACGGACGGCTGGCGATGATGTGGAAGTCTGTCGTCCAGGGGCTCGCCGCCGCCATCATGCTCGGCCTTCTGACGCCCGCCTTCGCGGCCCCGCTCGTGGATGCGCCCGCAGGCAAGGTGCGCGGCGCGACCGAGGCCGGCGCCAGCGTCTTTCGCGGCGTTCCCTACGCACAGGCTCCGGTGGGCCCGTTGCGGTGGCGCCCTCCCGAACCTCTGGGCCGCTGGAGCGGCGAGCGCGACGCCACGCGGTTCGGGGCCGCCTGCGTGCAACCACCGTCGCCCTTCTACGACCATCCCGCGGTCAGCGAAGACTGCCTGTTCCTGAACATCTGGGCTCCGGCGAAGGCGCGGGGCGCGCCGGTGATCGTCTGGCTTCATGGCGGTTCGCTGCTCAGCGGCGCGGGCAGCGAGGCGATCTATGACGGCTCGCGGTTCGCCGGACAGGGGGTGTTGCTGGTTTCCATCAACTACAGGCTCGGTCCGCTCGGCTGGCTGGCCCATCCCGGTCTCAGCGCCGAGTCGGCCGACAGCGTGTCCGGCAACTACGGCCTTCTGGACCAGATCGAGGCGCTGCGCTGGGTTCGCCGCAACATCGAGGCGTTCGGCGGCGATCCTGGCAACGTGACCATCGCCGGTGAATCGGCGGGCGCCCTGAGCGTGCTGCACCTGATGGCGGCGCCGCCGGCGCGCGGCCTCTTTCATCGTGCGATCGCGCAGAGCGGCTACATGTTCACCCTGCCGGACCTGCACGACGGGACCTACGCGGACTGGCCGGACGCCGAGACGATTGGCGCGGCGCTGGCCGCCGAGCTCGGCGCGACGGACGTCGCCGCGCTGCGGAACCTGAAAGCGGAGGCGATCATCAAGGGCGCGGGGCGGTCCCGCTACTTCCCTTTGGGAACCGTGGACGGGCGGCTACTCACACGGCAGCTGGCCGAGGTGTTTGATCGCGGTGAACAGGCGCCCGTGCCGGTTCTCGCCGGGTACAACGAGGGTGAAATTCGTTCGCTCCGGTTCCTGCTGCCGCCTCCGCCGGTCGACGCTGCGGCCTACCGGCGCGAGATACGGTCAAGGTACGGCGATCTCGCCGATCCCTTCCTTGCGGCCTATCCGGCCGAAACGATCACCGAGAGCATGCTGGCCACGACCCGTGATGCGATCTACGGCTGGGCCGCCGAGCGACTGGCCGAGAGGCAGACCGCGCTCGGGGCGCCGGCGTTCCTCTACTACTTCGACCACGGCTATCCGGCCGCCGACGCGGGCGGGCTGCGCGCCTTCCATGCTTCGGAGGTCCCGTTCGTGTTCGGCACGATCAACGCGACGCCACGATACTGGCCGCCTGTGCCCCAGGACGCGCGGGAACGACGCCTGTCGGATGCCATGCTGGCCTACTGGGCGACCTTCGCGCGGGACGGCTCGCCCCGCGCGCCAGGGGAGGCTGCGTGGCCGCCCTACGGACAGGACCGCGCCTACATGGCGTTCGAAGACACGCCGCGTCCGCGCGTCGGCCCGCCGAACCGCTACGGGCTTCATGAAGTCTTTGTCTGCAGGCTCCGGGCTCGGGGCGGGATCGCCTGGCACTGGAATGTCGGCGTCATCGCGCCACCCCTGCCGCCACGGGGGAGCGCGTGCGGCGCGAGGAGCGAGGCGCAATAATCGGTAGTTATCGCTGGCGGACGGGCACGCTTGTGTCAGGCGACGGTCAGGTCCCACGCTCGCCGGCCCGTCGCCGCGTGGGGATTGTCATGCGCGCTCGCTGGATAGCGACGCCCCCAGGATCCGGCGCGCCAGCCCGGTCAACGGGCGCGGGTCGTCGCGCCGGACTCCGACCACAGTGGAGTCCTTCAGCAAGCGCGAGATATCCCGCAGGGTCTCATCGAAGTCCGGCGCCGGGGCGAGGCTCTCGCTCACCACGACAGCTTCGAGTTTCACCCCGCGCGACGCAAGGACGTCGGCCGCCGTCAAGATGTGGCTGATCGCGCCCAGGTAGCTTCCTCCCACGAGGACCGTCGGTGTCCGCGCCGCGACAATGACATCGAGCACCGTTGCGTCGTCCGTCACCGGCGACATCACGCCTCCGGCCCCTTCGATCAGCAGCACTTCGGTGGCCGCAGCGGCCATGCGCTGCCGACAGCGGCTGACAAGATCGGCAAGAGACAGCGTCACGCCTTCGCGACGCGCGGCGGCCGGCGGCGAAAGCGGCTCAATGAAACGGAGCGGGCAGATGTCCTCAATGGCCTCCGGGGTCGGCGCGCGCCCAAGGGCGGCGAGCAAGACCGCCGCATCGCTATCCTCCGGCCGGGCGGGGTCGTAACCGCTTGCAATGAGCTTGAATGCGTCAACGGAGGCGCCTTCGGCGCGGAGGGCGCTGATCAGTCCGGCGGCGACCCAGGTCTTGCCGACGTCGGTGCCGGCTCCGGCGATGAATACCGTCCTCATGCGGCCTTCCGGGCGCGAACGTCGGCCACGGCGCCGGCCAGACGCAGCACGTCGGCATCGTCGTGCAGGGCGCTGAAGGTGAAGCGCAGGCGCGCCGTGCCCTCCGCAACGGTCGGCGGGCGGATGGCGACCGCGAGGAAGCCCAGGGTCTCAAGGTTGCGCTGCGCGGCCAGCGCGGCCAGGGCCGAGCCGAACATCACCGGTACGATCGGGCTCTGCGCCGGCGGCAGGCCGAGGGCGTCAGTGAACAGCCGCGCCTTGCGGATCGGCTCGGCGCAGAACGCGGCGTCGCCCTCGATAACGTCCAGGGCGGCGATGGCGGCGGCGGCGCTGGCGGGCGGCAGGCCGGTCGAATAGACCACCGTCCGCGCCCGGGTCTTGATCAGGTCGATGACCGCCTTCGAGGCGCACAGATAGCCGCCGTAGCCGCCAATCGCCTTGGACAGGGTGCCCATCTGCAGCGGCGGCTTGGGACCGTCCGTGACGAAGGACGAGCCCCGCCCGCCGCCGACGACGCCGACGCCGTGGGCATCGTCGGTCATCAACCAGGCATCGTGCGTGGCGCACAGCGCGGCCATGTCCGCCACGGGCGCGAGGTCGCCGTCCATCGAGAAGACGCCGTCGGTCAGGACGAGCACTCGCCGGCAGCCACCACGCTTTTCCGAAAGCAGTTGGGACAGATGCGCCAGGTCATTGTGCCTGAACATCACCGTCTCGGCGGGCGAAAGCCTCGATCCCGCCCACAGGCAGGCGTGCGCCAGTTCGTCGATCAGGATCAGGTCTCCCTCGCCGGTCAGGGTCGGGATGATGCCGGTGTTGGCCAGATAGCCGGAGCCGAACACGCAGGCCGCCTCCGCGCCCTTCAGGCGAGCCAGGCGCTTTTCCAGGTCTTCGATGAGCGGATTGTCGCCGGTGATCAGACGAGAGGCGCCTGAACCGGATCCCCAGCGCGCCAGCGCCTCGGCGGCGGCGGCCTTGACGGCCGGATGGTGCGACAGGCCAAGGTAGTCGTTGCAGGAGAAGCTGATCAGCGTGCGTCCGCCGCGCTCGACCCGGACCCCGTCCAGCCGACCGGTGGGCGCCAGCGTCCGCTTCAGGCTCCGGGCGTCCAGCGCCGCGAGCTTGCCGCCCGCGAAGGCCTCCAGGCTGTCCATGCCGCTTGTCTCCACCACGCGCCCGGCATAGGCAGGCCCGCCATACGGAGCAAACCAAAAAAAGGCCGTTTCAGATGTCGGATCCCGCCTGGCTCGTCGAAGGCCGCCCGCACCTGTGGCGGCCCTACTGCCAGATGAAGACCGCCAACCCGGCGCTGCCGGTCGTGGCGACGCGCGGATCGCGGCTGGTGCTGGCCGACGGGCGGGAGCTGGTCGACGGGTTGGCCAGCTGGTGGACGGCCTGTCACGGCTACAACCATCCCCACATCGCCGCCGCCGTTCGGGATCAGCTGGAGCGTATGCCGCATGTCATGTTTGGCGGGCTAAGCCACGAGCCGGCCAATCGCCTCGCGACGCGGTTGGCGAAGCTGCTGCCCGGCGACCTGGACCATGTCTTCCTGGCCGAGTCCGGCTCGGTGTCGGTCGAAATCGCCATGAAGATGGCGCTGCAGTTCCACATCAATCGCGGCGTGACCGGGCGGACACGGTTCCTCGCCTTCCGGGGCGGCTACCACGGTGACACCCTGGCCACGATGACGGTCTGTGACCCGGACGAGGGCATGCACAGCCTGTTCACGGGCGTGATGCCGCAACAGGTGATCGGCGACCTGCCGCGAGATGGCGAGTCGACGGCAGCGCTCGAGATGCTGGTCGCCGCTCACGCCCGCGAACTGGCCGCCATTGTCGTCGAACCGCTGGTGCAGGGCGCCGGCGGCATGCTGTTTCACCCGCCCGAGGTGCTGCGGACCCTGCGCCGGATCGCCGACGAGAATGGTCTGTTGCTCATCCTCGACGAGATCTTCACCGGCTTTGGCCGCACCGGCACGATGTTCGCCATGGAACAGGCCGGCATCGTCCCAGACGTGGTCACCCTGTCCAAGGCCCTGACCGGTGGAACCATGCCGCTCTCGGCCGCCGTCGCCCGCCGGCACGTCTTCGACGCCTTCTGGAGCGAGGATGCCGGCGTGGCCCTGATGCACGGCCCGACCTACATGGCTCACGCCCTGGCCTGCGCCGCCGCCAATGCTTCTCTGGACCTGTTCGAGGATGGCGGTTGGAAGGCTGACGTGACGCGGGTCTCGGCTGGGCTGGAAGCGGGCCTGCGCCCCTGCCGCGCCATGCCCGGCGTCGTGGACGTCCGGGTGCTCGGCGCCATCGGCGTCGTCGAGCTGGAGCGCGTCGACGATCTGGAGGCGCTGCGGAAGGCGTTCCTGGCCCACGGCGTCTGGGTGCGGCCGTTGGGCCGGGTCGTCTATCTGACGCCGAGCTTCACGATCCCGGACGGAGACCTGGCGGCCCTCACGGCCGCTGTTCGGGCGGTGCTGTCCGTCCGGGACCATTCGGGGTGAGGTCTGGCCATCAGTCCCGGGCACACGCCGGCGTCGCAGGGGGGCGCGGTCCGGATCCGGGCCTGACGGATCGCCACCGGTCGGGCGGGATGCGCGAAACACCGCCTGGGATCAACGGCTTCCCGGGCGACCTCGCTTCCCGGCTATGCAAGCAATTCCTCGACGTCCGGAAGCGCTCGATCACCGGGTCGACCATCGTCAGCGGAGGTCAGCGTAAGAGCCGTGCAGCGGCTTTGCCGACGCTGGCGGGTTACTGATCGGCGGCGGCGTCGGACGGGAGCGCGGGCTGCCGATTGCCCTCCAGTCTGACTGATTGCTGATGCTCGCTCATCGCGCTTTCCACCTCGGTGCGGGAGAACACTTCCTCCTGCCCGTCATCCAGCAGCTCGTTCCCACCGGGAGCGGCGCGGCTCAGCGCGGCTTCGACGCGCCTGCGGGTTAGCGGATCAAGATCGTCAGGAAGGTGAACCATCTCCTAGCAACGGACTGCGCGGTGCGAGGTTCACCATTCGCACGAGCCTCTGGCAACCCGCTCGAATGGCTCGTCGAGAGAGAGCCACGTGCGTTCCGGCCGGTCTCCGCCGCCTCTGCGGCCGCGAGACCGGGGGTTTCCCTGCGGTGATGGCCGGAGAGCGATCATCCCGGGAACATCTTGCGGTCTGAAGACTTCCACGCCCTGGCGACCTTCCTCTGATGAGGCCCATCATGTCGACCGAACGCGAGGGGCCGATCAGCCCCCCATTTGAAGCCGGCGGACGAAATGGAGATCTGCCGGCCTACGTCAGCAACGGGCTTATCGGATTGCGGGTGCGCGAGGTTCCCCTGGTCCGGGGCATGGCGTTGGTCAACGGCGTGGTTGGAAGGGACCCGGAGCGGCGCATCGAGTCCGCGGCTGCATCGCCCTATCCGCTGGCGGGGGACATCGCGTGCAATGGCGTCTGGATGTCAGACGAACCATGGGCCGTATCAGACCTGGTCCAATCGTATGACTTCTCCTCCGCCGAGCTGACGAGCCGGTTCGTGCTGGCCCTGGGCGGTCGTCGGGTCGAGGTGGAGGTTCTGACCTTCGCCAGCCGCACCGCGCCGACCCTCGTCCTTCAGGAGACCACACTGCAGGTCGACGCCGCCTGTGATGTTGCCTTGAGGGCGATCATTGATCCGGCTGGTCTGCGCGGGCGCGTTGTCCGGCGACGGACCTCAACACCTGGCGAACCGGAGCCGGCCTGCGACGGGTCCATGCTTTGGGAGCCTGACGGGGCGCTCAGTACGGCAGGACTGGCGTTGCACACCGAGCTGCCCGGCGCCGCGGAGCGCGAGCTTCTGGGAAGGGATTGGGATACGGCGGGGCCGTTGCGGACCGAGTACCGGCTGCGTGCGACGGCAGGCGCCAGGATCGTCTTTCGACAGATGGCGGCGCTCGTACCGTCGCTGATGCACCAGCGGCCGGATGAGGAGGCTGTCCGGCGAGTCGCGCGGGGCAAGGCCACGGGGTTTGATGAACTTCGTCGGCGAAACCGGAAAGCGTGGGCCGACCTGTGGGAAGGGCGGATCGTGGTCCACGGCGCCTCACGCGACCATCAGGCCTTGATCGATGCGGCGTTCTTTTATCTCAACGCCTCGACCCACGTCGCCTCGCCCGCGGCGACCTCGATCTTCGGTCTCGCGACCTGGCATGACTACAACTACTACTTTGGCCACGTGATGTGGGACATCGACGCCTTCTGTCTTCCGCCCCTTGCACTCCTCCAGCCGCCGGCGGCCCGTTCACTGCTTGCGTTCCGAAGCCGCGGACTGGCGGCCGCCGTAGGCAATGCCCGCCTCTCCGACCGGGCGGGTCTCCAGTTCCCCTGGGAGGCTGCGCCCCTCAGCGGGGAGGAGGCGACCCCCGGTGCGGGGTCCGGCGCCGCGCATGAAGATCACGGGTCGTTGCACGTGGCGCGCGCCTTTTCCCAGTTCGCCGATATCACCGGCGACCGGGAGCTCCTGCTCTCCGAGGCGTGGCCTGTGCTGTCAGGCGTAGCCGACTGGTTGGTCAGCCGGGTTACGCTGACCCCCCGTGGCGCCGAGTTCCTTCGCGCCACCGGACCGGCTGAAGTGCCGGAGCCCCCCGACAATGACGCCTTCAGTCTGATGGGCGCCCATGACGTGTTGAAGAGGGCGATCAGGACAGCCGAAGCCCTCGGCAAGGCTGTCCCCGAGAGTTGGCGACAGACCCTGCGCCGGCTTTATCTTCCTGTGCGCTCCGACGGCGCCATTGCGTCGCACGACGACTTCCGGATCGACGAGCCAAAAGGGGCGACCCCTTCACCGCTTGCGGGACTGTTCCCTCTCGACTTTCCCGCGGCGCCTGAACAGCGGCAACAGACCCTGCAGCTGTTCCTGGATCACTGGCGGGACTACGTCGGCGCCCCGATGTTTCCCGCGCTCTACGGTGTCTGGGCCGCGATGGCGGGAGACCGCCAGCTGGCGCTGGAGCTGTTCGAGGAAGGCTACGCCGCCTACGATCACGGCCGCTTCCATCAGTGTCTGGAGTACCGCCTCGACCACACCGACAGCGAGGTCCCGGCGGGGCCGTTCTTCGCAAACCTCGGGGGGCTGCTCCTTGGCCTGCTGTTCGGCTACCCTGGGCTTCAGGTCGATGGCGGCGACCCCGCCGGGTGGCCGCGCCGCCCCGTCGTGCTTCCGGCGGGTTGGACGGCCATCGAGGTAAAGCGGCTCTGGGTGCGGGGCCGACCCGCGCGACTGGTCGCGCGCCACGGCGCTGCTCAGGCGGAGCTGACCTTCACCGACTAGAGCATTTTCCGGCGAAGTGGACACCGGCTCGCCGTCAGAAAATGCGTCAAAACAAGGGACTAGAGCATTTCGCCGATCCACTTGGATCGGAAAATGCTCTAGCCTGGCGACCGTTTCACCTGCTGCGCTCCGCATCGGTGCCGCCACGTAGGACAGCGCCAACGGCGGGTTCAGAGATGGCGGGTTGGTGAGCCCTCCAGTGTCGTCGACGCAACGTCGGAGCGGCGATAGGCGGTGACCTGCCGCCACACCGCGTCGACCTTGGTGGGGAGCAACACGACCAGGTCCCCGGGCCTGGCCGCTTCCAGCGCGGCTTCGACGGCCTTGTCCTCGCTCAGGATGGGGCGGACCTTTGGAGCGCGAACACCGGCCGCCTCGGCCCCCTGCATCAGCAGGCTGATGACGCCGCCTCGCGGCCGGCCCCGGCCATCGGGCCGCTCACGGAAAATGGTCAGATCGAAGATACTTGCCGCGATCTCCCCGATCTCGCGGATGTCGTCGTCGCGCCGGTCGCCAGGCATGCTGGCGACGCCAATGACACGCCCATAGTTGTGCCGGACTCTGTCAATCATCTCGCCCAACGCGCGCAGCGCGGCAGGGTTGTGAGCGTAGTCCATGATCACCCGGAAGCCTTGGGTGTCCATGATGTTCAGCCGGCCGGGATTCTCCTCGAATGTGGAATGGAAGCCTTTCAGCGCGGTTGCGATTGTCGACGCGGGAATGCGCAGGGCATAGCCAGAGGCCACGGCCGCGAGGGCGTTGGCGACATTGAACTCGGCCGCCCCGTCCAGAGCGGCGGGGATTTCCCGGACCTCCATGATCTCGATGCGCCGCTCGCCGTCCTGGACGACGATCAGGCCGCCTGCCTCTGAAGGTTCGCGCGAGACGAGCAGGCCGCCTTCGGCCACATGCTTCTGCAGGAAAGCCGACAGTTCGGGCCCGCCGCGCATCGTGAAGAAGGCGATGCGGCCGCCCGCATGGCGCGCCATGCGAATGGTGAGGGGATCATCGCCGTTCAGGACGCTGCAGCCGCGGCGCGATACCGACTCCGTGACGACGGACTTCACAGCGGCCAGGTCCTTCAGGGTATCGACCCCCTTCAGGCCCAGATGATCGGCTGTGACGTTCAGCACGACGCCAACGTCGCACCGGTCAAAGGCCAGGCCTTCGCGCAGGATGCCGCCCCGGGCGGTTTCCAGCACGGCCGCCTGAACAGTGGGATCGCGGAGCAGAAGGCGGGCGCTTCTCGGGCCGCTTGCGTCGGAGGCGATGACCAGTTCGTCGTCAACGTAGACCCCGCTGGTGTTGGTCAAGCCGACGGTAAGGCCATGCTTCCGCACAATGGCCGAGGTCATCCGGCCGGTTGTCGACTTGCCGTTCGTGCCGGTGATCGCCACGATCGGAATCCGGGCCCGGGATCCGGTCGGAAACAGAGTGTCGATAACGGCTTTGGCGACATTGCGGGATTGGCCGCTGGATGGCGCCAGATGCATGCGGAAGCCCGGCGCCGCATTGACCTCAACGATGCCCCCGCCGGTCTCTCTGACCGAGCGCGTTATATCGGGGGCGATGAAGTCGATCCCGGCGACATCCAGACCGACCGTGAGCGCCGCCCGCCGCGCGATGGCGGCGTTGACGGGGTGAATCTCGTCCGTGCGGTCGATCGCGGTCCCCCCGGTCGAGAGATTGGCCGTCGCTCGGAGTTGCACCTTGCGACCGGCCGCGGGCGTGGCGTCTGGAGCAAGATCAACCCGGGCCAGCATGTCCCGCACATGGTCGTCGATGACGACCCTGGTCATCACCGCCTCATGGCCAACGCCCCGCCGGGGGTCCCCGTTGAGTTCCGCCACCAGCGCCTCGACGGTGTGGCTGCCGTCTCCGACGACATGGGCCGGCTCCCGCTCGGCGACCGCGACCACGCGGCCGCCGACGACCAGGATGCGATAGTCGCGCCCGTCATACTGTTGTTCGACAATGACCTGGCGACTGTGAACGACCGCCAGCTCGAAGGCCCGACGGATCTGCTCAGGGGTGCGAAGATCGAGGCTGACACCTCGACCATGATTGCCGTCCAGAGGCTTCACCACCACGGGGCCGCCCAGCCGTTCGGCGACCGCGACAGCCTCCTCAACCGTGCGCACGACCGCGCCCATGGGGCTCGGCACGCCGACCTCGGTTAGCAAGCGCTTGGTGAGATTCTTGTCTCCCGCCGTCTCGACGGCCACGAGAGAAGTCTCGCCCGTTATGCTGGCGCGAATGCGCTTCTGGTTGGCGCCCCAGCCCAGCTGTACGAGGCTCTGATCGTTCAGGCGGGTGACGGGAATCCGGCGCCGGCGGGCTTCGTCGACCAACGATTGGGTGGTGGGTCCCAAGCGAGCGCGCCTTGCCAGGCCGCGGAGGTCTTCCAGGGCTCCGTTCAGGTCAAACGGTATTTCCAGCGCCTCTGGCCGGGGCGCGACGAGGTCAAGGCCCTCGAGACCGCGCAGGTCCCGTGGGAGGAGCGAGTGGACCAGAGCCAGCGCCAGACGTCCCGCCAGCCGGCCGGCCGCCTCGGACCGGTAAGCGAACAGGATGTCATAGACGCCGGGGTGCGCGGCCACCGACCGTGTCTTTCCACGACCGACGGGATCTCCCGCGAGCGTCTGGAGTTCAAGCGCGACATGTTCGGCGATATGGCCGATCCAGGTGCCCTCGCGTAGGCGCCGGACAAATCCGCCCGGCGTCTTGAAGCAGCATCCGTGGTTCTCAAGACCCGGCAAGAGCGCCAGAAGAGCATCCGTGAAGCCAGGAAGGGTGTTCGAGGGCCGCGCCTCCAGGCGGCCGATGTCCACACGGATGCGGATCATCGGACGGGCGCTGTATAGATGGGGTCCCCGATAGACCGCGCTCTCCAGAACCCGCATCACGCGACCCGTCGCATGGCGGATGACGCCTCTGTGGCAGGTGTTGCGAGCGAGATGATCTCGCGAAGAACCAGAGCGGCCGCCACGGCTCGGGACGGCGCGATGCCGCGCGAACGAGGCTGGTCCGAATAGTCCCAAGTTGACCAGACCCAGCCCTGCTCGGTCGACTGGACCGAAAAACGAACCCAGGTATCTCGGGAAAATCGCATCACCCATCTCGCAACAAAGCGTGGACCGTCGCTGGGGCAAGAACGTAAAGTATTCGCGAGAGGTTCCTGCGACGCCTCGCTATTTGTGAACTGTCGGGTAGCGGACTTTCACAGCATACCTGCCATTTGTCGTCTATTGGACTAAGGCGTGGGCGTATTGTGTAGTTGATTTGAATCGCCGCTTCCGCCCTCGTTGGCGAGCCGAAGAGGGCGGGCGCTTTGCGGCGCTTCCTGCTCTGCCGGGGAAGCGCGCGGCATGGAAAAGTCCGTGGGCGTCGGCTTCAAGCTCAAACGGGATGAGTGGATTCGCTATCTCCGTTTTCGGGTTCAACCAACGATCGGTGCAGTTTGTAGCACTCGCAGGCCATGGTCTTGAGCACCGTACGGTCGGTTATCTCCACCATGCCTCTGTGGTGGCGGATGGCTCCCGCGTTCCTCAGGTCCTGAGACGCTTCGTTCACAGTCGTCCGTTGGACGCCAAGGTAGTCAGCAAAATCCTGCTGCGTGAGGCGCAGCCGTCCCGTTTCCGCGCGGTCGCCATTGAGCAGGATGAACTTGGCGAGGCGCCCCCGGGTGTTGTGCAGGGCCGCGCATCCCACGCCAAAAGCCGCCTGCGCCTGGTAGTCGCTGCTCAAACGAAGGAGCTGTGTGCGTAGCGAAGCACTGACGTCGAAACGCTGGCGAAGGATCGCGGCCTCGATCTGGAAGACCTCCCCCTCGGCCTTCACCTCCACCGCCCAGGGACAAGGTCCGTCCGCGAGAACGGGAGCAAGACCGGTCACGCCCTCGACCCCCATCACAAAGGTCTCGACAGAACTTCCGTCGCTGAACGTGACCGTATTGGCGACAAGCGCGGTCGTGGGGAAATAGATCGTCTCGACCTTGTCGCCTTGCTTCGTGAGGATTTCTCCGCGAACGACGTGTTTGGCCGACAGGTGCGGCCCGAGAACCTGGAAATCCTCAGGGGCCAGTCCGGCAAGGGTAAGGTTTCGCAACATCGTTTCGCCCGGGGCTACAGCGCGAGCGTGCGCATCGAGATAAAATCCTGCAGGCGGAAAGCGTTGCCTGCATCCCCGCCGGGGCGAGGTTCTTATCGCCCACGACCTGATGGCCGTCTTTGGCTAGCCCGGGCCACTGCTGGATGCCGCCGCCTCGCCCGAGCGGACCGGCCTTCGCACCGCGCGGTCCGGGCATCTAGTTCGACGCGGCGCCTGGGCTCCAGTCAGGCTTGAGGACGACCTTGGTCACCTCGTTCTGCTCTTCCTTGAACATCTTGTATCCTTCCGGAGCCTGCTCCAGCGGCAGCCGGTGGCTGATCAGGAAGGTTGTGTCGATCTCGTCCTCGGCGATCATGTCCAGCAGAGGCCGCAGGTACTTCTGGACATGGGTCTGGCCGGTCTTCACCTGCAGGCCCTTCTGCATGAGGGCGCCGATGGGGATCTTGTCCCCGACACCACCGTAGACGCCGGGGATGGAGACGCGTCCGCCCTTGCGGCAGGCGAGAAGCACCTCGCGCAGCACGTGAGGACGGTCAGTGCCCAGCTTGGTGGTCGCCTTCACCGCGTCGATCACATTGTCGACGCTGAACCCGTGGCTTTCCATCCCGACCGCATCGATGCAGGCGTCCGGGCCGATGCCGCCGGTCATCTCCATCAGGGCCTCGCGAACCTTGACGTCATGGTAGTTGATGATCTCGGCGCCCATCGACTTTGCCAGCTCCAGCCGGCGCGGATAGTGGTCGATGGCGATGACCCGGTGGGCGCCCATCAGCAGAGCGCTCTGGATCGCGAACAGCCCGACCGGGCCGCAACCCCAGACCGCCACGGTGTCGCCCGGTTCAATGTCGCAGTTCTCGGCCGCCATCCAGCCGGTCGGCAGGATGTCGGACAGGAACAGCACCTTGTCGTCCTCCAATCCATCGGGAATGACGATCGGGCCGACGTCGGAATAGGGCACGCGGACGTACTCGGCCTGGCCGCCGGCGTAGCCGCCGGTCATGTGCGAGTAGCCGAACAGGCCGCTGGCCGAGTAGCCGTAGGCGATCTCCGACATGTCGGCCTTCTCGGCGGGGTTGGAGTTGTCGCAGGCCGAGAACTGCTGCTTGCCGCAGTGGAAGCACTGGCCACAGGCGATCACGAACGGGACGACCACCCGCTGACCTTTGCGAAGTGTGCTGCCGGGACCTGTCTCCACCACCTCGCCCATGAATTCATGGCCGAGGATGTCGCCTTTGTGCATCGTCGGAATATAGCTGTCGTACAAATGCAGGTCAGACCCGCAGATTGCGGTCGAGGTGATGCGGATAATCGCATCGCGAGGATTGACGATCTTGGGATCGGGAACCGTGTCCATCCGGACGTCGTGCTTTCCATGCCAGGTCAGGGCGCGCATGAATTTTTACTCCTTCTACAGGTGCGATCAGGCCCGGGGTGCGGCGTCAGGCGCCTCTGAAGTGGAAATTTCGCCGGTCTCCATCAGCTGCTTGAAGCGGCGCAGGTCGTGTCGCGACTGCACCTTCGGCTCGCGCTGGAACAGCTTGGCGATCAGCTTGCCGATGTCGCCGCCAGGAGGGTCATAGACGAGGGTCGCCGAAACCTCCGATCCGCGTCCTGGAGGCGCGTCGCGAAACTCGATCAATCCGCTGTTCTTGATGTCCGCGTTCTCGTCGGACTCCCAGGCCAGCAGTCGGCCGGGCTCGTCCTGGGTAATGATCGCGTCCCACTCGACGGTCGCGCCGCCGGGAGCCTTGACCACCCAATGCGAGCGACGGTCGTCCGAAACCGTGACCGCTTCGATGTTCTCCATGAAGCGGGGGAGGTTCCGGAAGTCCCGCCAGAACGCATAGAGTTCCTCGCGCGGTCGATTGATGGTGACGGTCCGGCCAGAAACGGCCGCCTCATCCCACCCCCGCGCCTCAGCGGCTTCGTGGGCGACATCGCGTTGATGGACTGCGGTCGTGAGGGGCGCGTCGCTCTCTAGCGCCCGGTCTACGTGATCCTGCATGGGAGCCTCCTTTGCGGGATCAACCACTGCTGAACGGAGCCGTTCCTGTGACCGGTCGACTCAGGAATCAACTTTCCGGGAGGCGGCATAATCCGTCAGGACCCGCGGAATCTCCGGCAGGATTTCCCGGGCGAGGAATCCGAGGACCCTCGCTACGCCCCGCCCCGCCCCGCCCCGCCCCGCCCCGGCGCCTTCACCGTGGCGAACGATCCACAAGCGTGAGAGCCGGCGCGAGCTCATGAGCCGCAAACGCGGCTTCACGCCGATGGCTCCGCAGTCGGCGGTCGGCGACAACCGGGGGTCAGGTCTCGGCAGCGCCTGGCGCCGGATCGGCCAGCGGACGCCGCCGGGTCAGGTCAAACCGGTCCCCCTGGCTCAGGACATGCAGCCGGACATCGAAGATCGACAGGGTCGAGTGGGGCTGCGCTTCTGCGATGTTGGAGTGCGTGGCCCCCTCTGCGTCCACCACGTAGACCGCGCCGCTGCCGATGACCGTGAAGGCGTCGCCCTGGATGACTGCAGCCGTGTCCTCGTCAATACCGATACCCAGGACTCTGGGACTTTCAGCGACCACGCCCAGCAACCTGCCTATCCTGCCTCGCTCGGCGAAATGCTGGTCAACAACGACGTCGCGCAGCAGTCCCATGCCTGGCGCCATCTGCACGTCGCCGACACGGTGCGATTCCGCGCTCGGTCCTTTCACCAGCATGGTGTCGCTCACAGCCGAGGCCCCCGCGGAGGTGCCGGCGACGACACCGCCGCTGCGCCAGATTTCGCGGATGCGGCGCTCGACGGGGGTGTCCCCGATCTGGCTGCTGATCCGCAGCTGGTCTCCGCCACTGAAGAACACACCCCGGGCGTCGTCGAGGATCGCCAGGGTCGCCTCGTCCTGCGCATCGGCGCGGGTATCAACATAGAGCTCGACCAACTCGCCCACGCCCAGGCCCTCGAAGCCGGCTCGATAGGCGTCGAAGTAGCCTTCCGGCTCATGCGAGGCGACCGTCGCGACGACCAGTTTGGCGCCCTGCACATGTCGGGCGACTTCCTTCAGGATTTGGCGCTCGCCCTCCTTGTCTTCGTGACCGCCGATTATGACGAGCGGCCCGGCGCGGTGTGTCATGGGCAGTCCTCTCGAGGGGGTGGGGGCGTCGCCGCCCGTCGAGGGGCCACAACGAGCGGCCGCACGGGCAGTTCCGGTTTTGCATGCGGCGGTCGGTTGTTGACCAGATGCCATCGATGACACCCAGTTTTCGCCGCCCAGCGGATCGTGTGTCCGGTACCGAACAAAGGAACCGGGCGTCGGTCGGGGCGTATATGCAGTCCACAGACGTACGGAGACTGCAATGTACCTTCGAGAAGTGTCTTCGACCGGTCTCTTTGAAAACAACGGGTTTGGTTCGGACGCCTTCCAGCAGCGGCTGTCTCGCTGGAACCACGAAAGGCTGGCGGTCGCCAAGCCGAGCGCTCACTGGGAGGCGGATATCGACGAAGACCATGCGATGCGCCGGCTCGAAGCCCGGTTCATCGAGGCTGGCCGCGCGGAAGTCGCGGACCAGGCGGCGGCGGTTCCCGCCGACGGCAGGGGTTTCGTGGCGTGGTTCGAAAGCCTGAAGCATGAAGGGCCGGGCCAGAATGACCCGCTTTTCCCTTGGCTCGCGGAGGAGGCGAGTTTTGCCGATATGCGGTGGTTCCTGCTCCAGGAGGTCGCCGGCGAGGCCGGTTTCGACGATCTGGTCGCGCTCACGCAGGTGAAGATGCCCACTCGCGCCAAGCTCGAACTGGCGCGGAACTACTGGGACGAGATGGGCCACGGCGGCGAACCCGGCATGCATGGCCCAATGCTCGATCAGCTGGCGCGCGCCCTGGATCTCAAACCCACGATCGAGGGGACCGTCGCGCCGTCGCTGGCGCTGGGCAATACACTGGTCGCCTTCGCCACGACGCGTCGCTACGCCTACCACGCGATCGGCGCCCTGGGGGCGGTGGAGCTTACAGCGCCATGGCGTGCAGCGCTTGTAGCCGCGGGCCTCAAGCGCCTGGGCGTCGGGAAGGAGCGTCGCTACTTCGCCCTCCACGCCACGCTGGACGTCAAGCACTCCGAGGCCTGGAATACCGAGGTGATCCAGCCTCTCGTGGAGGCCGACCCGGATTGCGCGCGGTTCATCGCCGAGGGTGCTCTGATGAGGTTGGCGTGTGGGGCCCGGTGCTTCGAGGCCTATCGCCAGAAGCTGTGGACGCCGATGGCGGCGGTCGGCTGATGACCGGCCATGCGCTCGTCGTCCACGATGCCCAAACGGCGAGCCAGTTGCGCGAACTGGGCTGGCGGGTTTCGATGTGGGAACCCTCTGGCCCGCCTGGCGCCGCCGTCGACCTGATCCTCTGTCCGTTACGGCCGCAGGGCGGGTGTGGCGCGCGCCTTCTGGGACAGCTGAAGGGGAGACACCCCGGAGCCCGGGTGCTGCTCGTTTCGGACACTTTGAGGGCTGGCGACAGCGACTATCTGACCCGGGAGGCGCCGGGGGCGCCTGTGGTCCGCGTACCTGCGGACCTGAGCGTTCTGGCTATCGGGATCGCCGCCAGTTGATGTCGCGCGCCCGCCACCCCGCCGCGGAAAAGTGGGATGAGTCTGACGAGGCGCTTCTTCGCTTGCTCACCATGTTGTCCGGAAAGGGCTATGCCTTCGTCACGCCCACGCCCGCGACGTCGCGCCGGATGGCTGAGCGTCGACCGACGGCCCCCCTGACTCTCAGAGACATACTCGGCTGGAGTCGACCATTTGGTCGCCGGGACATCGGGCCGGAAGTCTTCGACCTGCTGGAGACGGCCGGTTGTCTGGTCGAGACCGAGGGCGGCCTCAGGAGCAGCGTTCGGGTATCGACCGTGCGGGGACTATTGTTCCTTCACTCGGCGTTTCCGGCGACTGCGACGGATGCGGTCTTTCTGGGCCCGGACTCGTACCGCTTCGCCGACCTCATCGTCAGGACGCTTCGCTCCGGCCCGCCTGTACAGTCGGTGGTCGACATCGGCGCTGGAGCGGGCGTCGGGGGGCTGGTGGCGGCCGCGCGACTCGGGGCCGGCGCCGACCTGACACTTCTGGACATCAACGACCACGCCCTGCGACTTGCTGCCGTGAACGCGCGCCACGCGTCGATCCCGGCGCGTTGCGTCTTGGCCAGCGGCGCAGATGGAATTCCGGCAGGCGTCGATCTGATTGTCGCCAACCCACCCTACGTCGCGGGCCAATCGGGTCGCGTCTACAAGGATGGCGGCGATCTGCACGGGGCCAGACTGTCGCTCGACTGGGCCTGCCAAGGCGCCGAGCGGCTGCGGCCGGACGGTCGGTTCGTCCTCTATACCGGCAGTCCGATTCTCGACGGCGGGATCGATCAGCTAGAGCGTTTGCTGCACGAACAGCTCGATCCCGAACGGTTCATCCTCGACTACGAAGAGCTCGATCCCGACATCTTCGGATCCGAGCTGCGTCGCCAAGCTTACGACGGTGTTGAACGCATTGCGGCGGTGGCGGCCGTCATCACACGACGATGACCGCCGGCGGGGCCGCGGGAACGCCTTGGACGGACGGGGCCGGGACAGCGGCCCGTCATCATGAACCCCGACCAGGGGGTCTATTTTTGTCTCGACGCCGTCGGATCGGACATCTGGCGGCGGCTGGATCAATCCATGACCACGGCCAGTCTGATTGCAAGCCTGATCGAAACCTACGAGGGCGAACCCGAAGCCATCGAAGGCGACACCCGCGCGCTATTGGACCGAATGACGGAAAAAGGCATGCTCGTCCGCATGCCGGAATCGGCCTGATCGCCGGGCGTGCTGTCAGTCTAACGCCAACCCTTCTCCACTAAGGCCTTGGTGGCCAGAGCGGAGGCTGCGTCGAGACCGATTTCGTACAAGCGTCACCTGTTTCCGCCGGCGGTGATCCGGCACGCGGTCTGGCTGTATTTTTGCTTCACCCTGAGCCTTCGAGACGTCGAGGACTGCTCGCCCAACGGGGTGTCGAGGTCAGCTACGAGACCATCCGGTGCTGGACACTGAAGTTCGGTCGGTTGTTCGCGCACAGTCTTAGACGGACACGACCAAAGCCGACCGACCCGTCGCTCCATCCGCGCCGAAGCTCACCAGACGTGGGTGGCCGCGACCGTCGCTGCTTGATTGGCAGGGTGGGAGAGGGGCTTCCTCGGCCCGCAGTCGTTACCCCGACAGGACCGAACTGCACACTGCACACTGAGCACGAAACGCAATCGCCGCGGCTGGGGCTAATGCTGCGGAAGAATCGTAGATCTGGGGTGGCCCAAGCCGCTCAATAACTTTCCATCAGGCGGTGGCGGTGAGAGTGGGATTCGAACCCACGGTAGGCGTTAACCTACACACGCTTTCCAAGCGTGCGCCATCGACCACTCGGCCACCTCACCCCACGTCGCGGCGCGTGAGCGCCGTTTGCGGAAGGCGCGGAATATACTGATCAGGCGCCCCCCGGCAAGCGCGGTTCGGGATTCGTGAAATTTCGTCGCGGCGCGCCTATATCTGTCGGCGAAGAGATCGCGAGGACATCATGCTGTTTGGCAAGAAGACCCTGGACATTCCCACCGCCGCGCAGGCCCTGCCGGGGCGCGCGCAGGCTATCCCCACGGCGGGGGCGCACTTCGTCAACGGCCGGCCGCTGCACGGGCCCTGGCCCGAGGGGCTGGAGCAGGCGGTGTTCGCCATGGGCTGCTTCTGGGGCGTCGAGCGGATCTTCTGGCAGATCGACGGCGTCTGGAGCACGGCGGTCGGCTATGTGGCCGGCCCCACGCCCAACCCGACCTACGAGGAGGTTTGCAGCGGCCGAACCGGCCACACCGAGGCGGTGCTGGTGGTCTTTGATCCCAAGGTGGTCAGCTACGAGGACCTGCTGAAGGCCTTCTGGGAGAATCACGACCCCACCCAGGGCATGCGCCAGGGCAACGACGTCGGCACGCAGTACCGGTCCGGCGTCTACACGCTGAACGAGGATCAGGCCGCCGCCGCGACGGTCTCGCGCGAAGCCTATGAGCAGGCGCTGGCGAAGTACCGCATGGGGCCGATCACCACCGAGATCGCGCCGCTGGGCCCGTTCTACTACGCCGAGGACTACCACCAGCAGTACCTGGCCAAGAACCCGAACGGCTACTGCGGCATCGGCGGCACGGGCGTGGCCTGCCCCATCGGAGTCGGCGTCGGGGCCTGACGCTCCGATGACTCCCGAGGCCTTCGACGCGGTCTGCGCCGCCCTGCCCGGGACGCGCATGGACGTGCAGTGGGGCGACGACCACGTCTGGAAGCTCGCGGAGAAGATGTTCGCCGTGCGCTCGCCGGAGGGCGGCTTCAGCTTCAAGGCCAGCGACATCGCCTTCGAAGCCCTGACCGCCGATGGTCCGGGCAGGCCGGCGCCCTATCTGGCGCGGGCGAAATGGGTCTGGTTCTCCGATCTGGCCGGGCAGGACGAGGAAGAGGTCGCCGACTGGCTGAAGACCGCCCACGGCCTGATCGCGGCCAGGCTCACCCGGAAGTTCCAGAAGGACCTGGGTCTGATCTAACCCGGTTTGTCATCCCGGACGCCGCAGGCGGTCCGGGACCCAGCCGATGCCGCGCACCCGCCCCTGGGTCCCGGCTCTTCGCTTCGCTACGGCCGGGATGACAGTCATTATTGCCCTGAAGCCCGGTCGATCGCCTTGCGCAGGTCGGCGATCGCTTTCGCCGCCGGCGAGCGGCGCTGGCGCCAGACCAGCAGGGCTACGGCCCCAACCGTCGCGATGAAGAAGGCCAGCGGCCCGAACAGCCAGGCCGCCGCCGCCAGCGCGAAGTAATAGCCGCGCACCCCGGCGTTGAAGGAGGACAGCGCCGGGTTCAGCGTCCGTGAGGCGGCGTCGCCGAACGCGGCCTGCAGGGCCGGATCGACCGCCTCGCCCTCCGGCGTCGCGCCGATGATCGCCAGACTGTAGTTCATCTGGCGGATGGCCCAGATGAAGGCCAGCAGGCCCCGCGCCAGCACGACCACCATCAGCGCCAGCTGGCCCTCGAACAGGAAGCGGGTCGAGGTCTTGATGACCTCGAGGCTCGACACGCTGGCGAAGGTGCTCTCGCCGCCGAACAGCGCCCCGGCCGAGGCGGCGATCAGCAGCAGGTTCGAGGAGGCGAAGAAGGAGGCCGAGTTGAGGGCGTGGCCCAGCAGGTTGGCGTCCATCAACCGGATCTCCCGGCGCGCCATCTGGCCCATCCAGGCGCCCCGGATCACCGTCATGTCGCTGTTCAGCGACGCCCCCCGCGACAGCAGCTTGAGCAGCGGCTCGTAGAACAGCCAGCAGACCAGGAAGAGGATCAGGACGGCGAGATCGAAGGTCGGCATGGCGATGAACCTCAGTCCTCCTCGATCAGGCTGGTCTTCTTCGTATCCGGCAGCAGGATGACGGTGATGAAGCCGACCAGCAGGATGGCGGTGACATAGATGTAGAAGTTGCTCTCCACCCCGTCGGACTTGAACTTCAGCGCCACCGCCTCGGCCGAACCGCCGAAGATGGAGTTGGCCAGGGCGTAGGGCAGGGCGACGCCCAGGGCGCGGATGTGGGCCGGGAACATCTCGGCCTTGAACAGGCCCGAGATCGAGCTGTAGCCGGACTGGAAGGTCAGGGCGATCATGATCAGGCCGAAGGCGATCAGCGGGCTGCCCGCGCCGGAGATCGCCGTCAGCAACGGCCAGGTGGCCAGCATGCCGCCGCCATAGGCGAACAGCAGCAGCGGCTTGCGCCCGACCTTGTCGGATATCCAGCCGAACAGCGGCTGCATCAGCATGAAGCAGAACAGGGCCGCCACCATCACCTGGCTGGCGGTCTCCTTGGAGAAGCCCGTCGTGTTGATCAGGAACTTCTGCATGTAGCTGGTGTAGACATAGTAGGCGAGCGAGCCGCCGGCCGTCAGGCCCATGACCATCAGCGTCTGCTTCGGGTGCTTGACGAACAGCAGCATGGTCTTGCCGCGCGCCACGCCGGCGGCCTTGGCGTTCTCGAAGCCCGGGCTCTCATGGATGCCGCTGCGGATCCAGAACACGACGACGGCCAGCGCCGCGCCGATGAAGAAGGGGATGCGCCAGCCCCATTCCTTCAGCTCGGACTCGGGCATCAGCCACTGCAGGATGACGACCAGCCCCTGGGCCGAGAGCGACCCGGCGATCAGGGTCACGTACTGGAAGCTCGCCCAGAAGCCGCGATTCTTGCGGCCCGCGACCTCGGACAGATAGGTGGCGCTGGCGCCGTACTCGCCGCCGACCGACAGCCCCTGCAGGATGCGGGCGCCCAGCAGGATGGCGGGGGCCAGGGCCCCGACCTGGGCGTAGGTCGGCGCCAGCGCGATCACCAGGCTGCCGACGCACATCATGGCCACCGACAGCGTCAGCGCGGCGCGACGGCCGGCCCGGTCGGCGTACATCCCCATCAGCCAGGCCCCAAGCGGCCGCGCCAGGAAGCCGACCGCGGACACGGCCGCCGCCTTGAACAGCTGGGCGGTCTGGTCGCCTTCCGGGAAGAAGTGGCTGGCGAAATAGACGGTGAAGAAGATGTAGGCGGACCAGTCGTACCACTCGACCAGATTGCCGGCCGAGCCGCCGAGGATGGCTTTCAGCCGCTGAGGCGGCGTGAGGCCGGGCGGAGTCGGGCCCGTCGGCGTCTCGTCGATCGCGCCCGTTTCCGTCACTGTCATGCCGCTTCCCCCGCCTGGCGCTTCGAACGCGCGAGGTTAGGGGAAGCGGCGCGGGCTGCAAGCGTGTGTGAGCGTCAGAGCCTGCCCATCAGCACCAGCACGATGAGGATAACTACGATCAGGCCGAGCCCGCCCGACGGGAAGTAGCCCCAGGACCTGGAATGTCCCCAGGTCGGCAGCGAGCCGATGACGGCCAGAATAAGAATGATGATGAGGATGGTCCCCAGCATGTGATGTCTCCGTGAACAGTGAACCCCGGCTTAGGCTGTCACAATCCGTGGAGGCGCCCGGGAGTTCCGGTCGCGCTCCGAGAAGGCCCTGGGAGAGTCTGGCGATGTATGTGGCGGTCTATGCCTGGCGGGTGAAGCCGGGACACGAGGCGCGGTTCCGCGAAGCCTGGCGGCGCGGGACGCAGGCGATCACGCGACTGTACGGCTCGTTCGGGTCACGCCTGCACCTGGCGAGCGACGGACGGTTCATCGGCTATGCGGAATGGCCGGACGAGGCGACCTGGCGAGCGGCCTTCGAGGCGAAGATGGTCTACGACGACCCCGAGGCGCGGGCCATGTTCGTCGAGGCGCTGGCGGAGAAGCCGGGGGAGCTGATCGCGGAGATGGAGGTCACCGACGATCTGCTCACCCGGGCCGGATCCTAGCTGTTGTCCTCGACGGGCGCGTCGGGCGCGTTCTTTTTCAGGGAGTCGATGGCGTTCTGGGCCGAGGCCTTGGAACTGTAGCCTTCGGTCGAGAACATGACTTCGCTGTTGTACTTGAACCGGACCCGGAACTCGCCGGCCTTGTCCTTGTAGATCTCGAACTTGTGGGCCATGGGCCGCTCCTTCACTGTCGGGAACCCGACAGTCGGTCGCGGGGCGCGGCGGTGTCAATCTCGCCCGGCCGCGAACCGGGCGCGAAACGGGCTCAGCCGTGGGCGGGGGCCGGCCGGATCGACCACAGGCCGCCGATGAAGGCGCCCTTGATCCGGGGCAGGACGGCCAGCACCACGGTGGTCAGCAGGGTCAGCGACACCGGGACGACGATCCAGGGCGAGGCCTCCCAGATGATCGGGAACAGCAAGATCGGCGCGATGAGCAGATGGCCGATCAGCAGGATGGTGAAATAGGCGGGGCCGTCATCGGCGCGATAGGCCGACAGGTCGTGGCCGCAGGCGGCGCAGGCGGGCTCGACCTTCAGATAGCCCTTGTAGAGCTTTCCCTCGCCGCAGTTGGGGCAGCGGTGCTTCAGGCCGCGCGACAGCCCGGTCATGAACGGGCGGGGCTCGGCGTCGACATGCGCTTGTGACATGCCGCTCATATGGACCTTCGGTCCCGCTCGGAAAAGAGGCGTGTGGTCGAATGCCGCGACCTTTTCGCCGTGTTCCCGGCGATTGGAACCGGCGCCCGAAGGGGGCCGTTGGACCGAGGCGGGCCATGTCGGCCATCGCGAGGAGATTGATTTGACGAGCACTGGATTCGCCGGGGCGTGCGGTCGCGCCACAGTCGCGACCGAAATTCGCGCTGCAGACGACAACGGTGCGCGAAGGCGGAGAAGCTCTGCTACCGTCGATGGCATGAAGTTCAAGGGGCGTTCCACGACGATGTCGCAAGGCCTGCGTTCAGGCGTGACAGGGGTGTTGGTCGCGGGCCTGCTGGCGGCGTCGATCCCGGCGCTGGCCCAGGCCCCGTCGCCGACCGCCGCCCCCTATGCGCGCCCCGTCGCCGGGGCGATCATCCTGACGCCGGAGCAGGCGGACCTGCTGCGCGCCACGCTGGCCGCTTCTGATCGGCACGGCTTCGCGCCCGGTGAGTTCGCGCCGCGTGGCGGCGATGAGGCGGCGCTCGTCGACGCCACCTTGCGCTATGCCAAGGCGGTCAAGGTCGGCCGGCTGGACGTCGCCAATTTCCGCTCCGACTGGGCCCTTCGCCCGCAGCCGTTCGACGCCCGCGGCGGCCTTGCCCGCGCGGTCGCCGACAACCGGCTGCAGGCCTGGCTGGATGCTCTCCCGCCGCCCTATCCCGGCTACGAGACGCTTCAGGCCGGCCTGACCACCTATCGCGACATCCAGGCGAAGGGCGGCTGGCGCCCGCTGGCGGCGGGCCCTGATCTCAAGATCGGCGCGGTGGGTCCGGCGGTGGAGGCCCTGCGCGCGAGGCTCGGCGTGGAGGACGCGGCCGTGCCGCCGGTCACGGCGATGACGCCGCCGCCGCCCGGCCAGACCGCCGGACAGCCGCTGTTTGACGAAACGCTCGCGGAAGCCGTGAAGCGGGCCCAGCGGCGGATGGGTCTGGAGCCCAGCGGCACGGTCGGGACGGCCACGCGCGCGGCGCTCAATGTGACGGTGGAACGGCGCATCGACCAGATCGTCGCCAACATGGAACGCTGGCGCTGGCTGCCTTCCTCGCTCCCGGCGAAGCGGGTCCAGGTGAACGTCGCCGCCGGCGTGCTGACACTGTTCAAGAACGACCAGCCGGCCCTGTCGATGCGAGCGGTCACCGGCAAGCCCGGCGGCGGCGAGACGCCGCTGCTCAGCTCCGAGATTCACTCGATCGTCCTCAATCCGCCCTGGAATGTGCCGACCAGCATCGCCACGAAGGAACTGCTGCCCAAGGGACGCGCCTATCTGGCCAACGCCGGGTTCCGCATCCTGCCGGGCGGCGGCCTTCAGCAGCGCCCGGGCCCCAACAGCGCGCTGGGCCTGATCAAGTTCGACTTCAACAACCCCTTCGCGGTCTACCTGCACGACACGCCGAGCAAGGGCGGCTTCGCGCGCTACACTCGGCTGGTCAGCCACGGCTGCGTCCGCCTTGAGCGGCCTCTGGCGCTGGCGCGGGCGCTCATGGAGGGCGACCCCACCTGGACGCCCCAGCAGATCGACGAGACCATAGCCGGCGGCGAGACCACGCGGGCGAAGGTGGCCGATCCGGTGGCGGTCTATCTGCTCTACTGGACCGCCTATGTGACGCCCGACGGTCAGGTGAACTTCCGCCAGGATCCGTACGGCTGGGATGCGCTGCTGATCAAGCGCATCGCCGCACAGGGCGGGGCGTGACGGGAGACTGCCCCTGCTGCACCGGCGGCCCGGTCCTGGGCCGTCGACGGCTGTTGTCCCTGGCCGCCGGCGGCGTGGCGGCGCTGACCGCCACGGCATCCGCCTCGGCGCAGGACGCGCCGGCGGCGTCCGTCGATCCGGAAGACGCGCCCGCCGCCGACGGCTTCGCCTCGCTGTCTCCGACGCCGCTGACGCCGCCGCCGCCGGGGCCGCGCCATCTGAAGTTCCGCCACCTCCACACCGAGCAGAACCTCGAGGTGGTCTACTGGGACGGCGGCAAATACGTCTGGGACGCCCTGCAGGCGGTCAACCAGCACCTGTCCGACTTCCGCAGCCTGGAGGTCCACCCGATCGACGTGCGGCTGCTGGACATCCTGTTCACGCTGCAGTCGCTGACCGGCTCGAAGGAGCCGTACCGGATCGTCTCGGCCTTCCGCTCCGCCGCCACCAACACGATGCTGGCCGGCCAGAGCGCGGCGACGAACGGGACCTCGCAGGTCGCCACCCGGAGCCTCCACATGGAGGGCAAGGCGATCGACATGCGCCTGAACGACGTGTCGCTCACCGGGCTGCGCGACGCGGCGCTGGCCCTGAAGGGCGGCGGCGTGGGCTACTATCCCGACTCCGGCTTCATACATGTGGATATCGGGTCCGTGCGGACTTGGCAGGGGACCTGAGGGGTGATGAGGAATGGCTAGGAAGTCGTCGTCGGGCCTGGGCGGGTGTCTGGTGCAGATCGTGCTGGGCTTCCTGGCGGCGATCGCCGCCGCGCTGGCCGTGCTGTTCTTCCTGAGTTCGGCGCCGCTGGACGCAGAGGTGGAGGGCCCGTCGCTCGCCGACGAGGCCGCGGCGCGAGCCCAGACGCCGGATGACGCTGTCGAAGCTCCGGCAGCGCGCGCGCCGACCCCGCGGGATGTCACGGTCCGGGTTCCGCCGCTTGTCGACGCCGGAATCGACCCCCGCTCGGACGACCAGATGGCGGACGACGCGGCGGCGGCGGGCATGACGTCGCGTACCCCTTCCCCCGCGCCCGAATAGGGGTATCGTTACAAAACTGACGCGCAGCGGCCGCGCGACGACACAGGCCGCACACAGCATCCAGTGCAGGGCGTAGGGGCGAGTCGCCCAGTCGGCTCACCTTCGCCAATAGACACAGGAGCGGGGGGAAGGAGCAGTACGCGTTGCAGCCGACCAATACCGAGGCGCCCGAGCATTTTCACAAGGTCGTTGATTGCCAGTGGGCCTGTCCGGCCCACACGCCTGTCCCTGAGTACATCCGACTGATCGCCCAGGGGCGTCACGCCGACGCCTACATGGTCAACTGGAAGTCCAACGTCTTCCCGGGAATCCTCGGGCGGACCTGCGACCGGCCCTGCGAGCCGGCCTGCCGGCGCGGGCGTGTCGACGAGGAGCCGGTGGCCATCTGCCGCCTCAAGCGCGTCGCCGCCGACAGCAAGGGTGATGTCACCGCCCGCATGCCGACGCCCTCGCCGGTGAAGATCGGCAAGACCGTCGCCTGTATCGGCGCCGGCCCCGCCTCGATGACCGTAGCCCGCGACCTGGCGCCCTTCGGCTTCGATGTCGTCGTCTATGACGCCGAGGCCAAGAGCGGCGGCATGATCCGCAGCCAGATCCCCCGCTTCCGCCTGCCCGAAAGCGTCATCGACGAGGAGATGGGCTTTGTCACCGCGCTCGGCCCGACGATGCGCCTTGGCGAGCGGATCGACAGCCTCAAGGCCCTGCTGGCCGAGCCCTACGACGCTATCTTCGTCGGCACCGGCGCGCCGCGCGGCCGCGACCTGGACGTCCCCGGACGCCGCGAGGCGGCGGCGAATATCCACATCGGCATCGACTGGCTCTCCAGCGTCTCGTTCGGCCATATCGAGAGCATCGGCCGCCGCGTGATCGTGCTGGGCGGCGGCAACACCGCCATGGACTGCTGCCGCACCTCGCGCCGCATGGGCGGGGAAGAGGTCACGGTCGTGGTCCGGTCGGGCTTCGAGGAGATGAAGGCCTCTCCCTGGGAGAAGGAGGACGCGATGCACGAGGGCATCCCGATCCGCAACTTCATGGTCCCCAAGGCCTTCACCCACGAGGACGGCAGGCTGACCGGCGTGGTGTTCGAGAAGGTCGCTCCGGTCATCGACGAGCGCGGTCGCCGCGTGACAAAGCCGACCGGCGAACCCGACGAGCACATCGCCTGCGACGACGTCCTTTTGGCCATCGGCCAGGAGAACAGCTTCCCCTGGATCGAGCGCGACATCGGCATCGACTTCGACGAATGGGGCATGCCCGTGGTCGACCCGGTGACCTTCCAGTCGACCAATCCGCGCGTCTTCTTCGGCGGCGACGCCGCCTTCGGCCCCAAGAACATCATCTGGGCCGTCGCCCACGGGCATGAGGCGGCGGTTTCGATCGAGCACTTCTGTCGGGGTCAGGACGTGCGCCTGCGGCCGCCGCCGGGCATGGCGGTCTCGTCGCAGAAGATGGGCATCCACGAGTGGAGCTACGACAACGACGTCTCCCTCGACGACCGCCAGAAGGTCCCGATGCTGGAGACGGCGGTGGCGCTGGCCGATGTGAAGGCGGAGGTCGAGCTCGGCTTCGACGTGGCCCGGGCTCTGGCCGAGACCCAGCGCTGCCTGAACTGCGACATCCAGACGGTGTTCGCCACGCCGCTGTGCATCGAGTGTGACGCCTGCGTCGACATTTGCCCGACCGACTGCATCACCTTCACCGTCAACGGCGAGGAGGATGAGCTTCGGCCGCGGCTGAAGGCGCCGGCGCTGAACCTCACGCAGGACCTCTATGTGTCGGGCGTGCTGCCGACGGGCCGGGTGATGGTCAAGGACGAGGACGTCTGTCTGCACTGCGGCCTCTGCGCCGAGCGGTGCCCGACCGGCGCATGGGACATGCAGAAGACCCTGATCGAGATGACCCAGGCCAGCGGAGGATGCCTGAAATGAGCCGCCCCCTCGCAGCCATCAACGACTTCGTCGTCAAGTTCGCCAACGTCAACGGCTCCGGCTCGGCCAGCGCCAACGGCCTGTTCGTCAAGTCGATCCTGCGGATGGGCGTGCCGGTCGCGGCGCGCAACATCTTCCCGTCGAACATCCAGGGCCTGCCGACCTGGTACGA